>NZ_LBJW01000109.1:0-342990 GCF_028128865.1 Bradyrhizobium sp. CCBAU 11357
CTTGTCGTGACAAATCATAGCACGTTGAGAGGAGCGGGGCGATTTTCATTACGTCTATTGGGGGTAGCCGTCGAGGTCTGCTTCGGGTCCAGAAGCCAAACAGCTTTCATGGTCGGAGACTTCCGCTTTGCATCGATAAGCAGAAGTTTGTGAGTACACGTCCTACCGCTGCTTCGGCCGCGACACCAGCTCGCTCATCCGCCCTTCATCATCATCAGGCATCACCGCCTTCGCCTGCGCATAGGCCTCGACCGCAGCGCGCGCGACCAGCGGCTTGTCCGCGAGCAGGCTCTCGGCGAGCTTCACGGCGTAGGCGGCATCCTTGTGCCGCAGCGCTGCGGTGAAGGTCGCGCCGCTGAAATCGCGGGCGACCATGCGCTTGGAATGACGCGCTACCTGCGGGCTTGCGGCGACGCCTGCCTGGATCGATTCCAGCACCAGGTTCATGTCGAGCCCGGCCTGCTCGGCCATCGCAAGGCCCTCGGCGAGGCCGGCGATCTGGATCGCGCCCATGAGATTGTTGATGAGCTTGTAGACCGTGCCGGAGCCGACCGCGCCGAAATGACGGATGGTCGAGCCGATCGGCGTCAGATACGGCCGCGCGCGCTCGAGATCGGCCGCATCGGCGCCGACCAGAAGCGTCAACTTCCCGGCCGCCGCCGCGTCCGGCAATCCGGTGACGGGGCAATCGATGTAGACCAGCCCGCGCGCATTGAGCTCGCGGCCCATCTCGCGGGCGTGGTCATAGGAAACGGTGGAGCATTCGATCGCGATGGTGCCGGCCTTGGCCGCCTTGGCCGCACCTTGCGGCCCGAGCCAGACCACGCGCGAGGCCTCGTCGTCGGCGACCATGGTCACGACCGCATCGGCATCGATCGCGGCATCTTCCGGCGAGGTCGCCCAAAGCGCGCCGCGCGCGATCAGGTCCGCGGCCTTGGCCTTGCTGCGATTCCAGACCGTCACCGTGAAGCCGGCATCGAGATAGCGGCCGGCCATGCCGTGGCCCATCCGCCCAAGCCCGATGAAGGCGACGCGCGGCATGGCTAGTCCACGTCCTCGATGTCGCCGCTCGTGGTGCCGAAGGCGCGCTGCGCCAGCGTCGCGGCCATGAACTCGTCGAGCTCGCCGTTGAGCACGCCCGAAGTGTCGGAGGTCTGCACGCCCGTGCGCAGATCCTTCACCATCTGATAGGGCTGCAGCACGTAGGACCGGATCTGGTGGCCCCAGCCGATATCGGTCTTGGCGGCCTGGTCGGCGGCAGCCTTCTCCTCGCGCTTTTTCAGCTCGATCTCGTAGAGACGCGCGCGCAGCATGTCCCACGCCTGCGCCCGGTTCTTGTGCTGGGAGCGGCCGGCCTGGCAGACCACGGCGACGCCGGTCGGGATATGCGTCAGGCGCACCGCGGATTCGGTCTTGTTGACGTGCTGGCCGCCGGCACCGCCCGAGCGCATGGTGTCGACGCGGACGTCGGATTCCTTGATGTCGATCTTGATGCTGTCGTCGATGACGGGGAACACCTGCACACTCGAGAACGAGGTGTGCCGCCGTGCGTTGGAATCGAACGGCGAGATGCGCACCAGGCGATGCACGCCCGCTTCGGTCTTCAGCCAGCCATAGGCGTTGTGCCCGGAAACCTGGATGGTCGCCGACTTGATGCCGGCCTCTTCGCCCTCGGACTCTTCGAGGTACTCGACCTTGAAGCCATGCGTTTCGGCCCAGCGCGTGTACATGCGCAGGAGCATCTGCGCCCAGTCCTGGCTCTCGGTGCCGCCGGCGCCGGCATGGACTTCGAGATAGGAATCGAAGCGGTCGGCTTCGCCCGACAGCAGCGCCTCGAGCTCGCGCCGCGCCACTTCCTTCTTGAGGTTCTTCAGCGCAGCTTCGGCTTCGGCAACGACGCCGTCATCGCCCTCGGCCTCGCCGAGCTCGATCATGCCGATGTCGTCTTCGAGCTCCTGCTCGACCTTGCCGATGCCCGATAGCGCATCCTCCAGCGAGGTGCGCTCCTGCATCAGCTTCTGGGCTTTCTGGGGGTCGTTCCAGAGGTTGGGATCTTCTGCGAGCTTGTTCAGCTCAGCGAGGCGCGCCGTCGATTTCTCGACGTCAAAGATGCCTCCTCAGCAGCCCGACTGACTGCTTGATCTCTTCTACCAACCGTTCGATCTCGGCGCGCATGTTGTTCTCTGGTCTAGCGCATGATCCGGGAAAGTGTGCAGCGCTTTCCCGAAAGCATCATGCGCAAATAAAAAATCTGACGCGATGCAGTTCATCTCACCGCGCTGGGGATGTAACGGCGGCGGCGCGAAAGCGCAACCGCCCCCCTCGTCCGTATCAGACGTTATCCGCTACCACAGCCCGCCGGTGCCCGGCCGCATGAGGAAACCGGAATCCGGCTGCTGTTGCGAGGCCGGCATGCCGCCGCGCCCGTCGGCATCGGCAACGCCGATGACGGAGTAATTATCCGGCGGCGCCGTGCCCGGCTTGAAGGCTTCGAGGATGATTCCGCCGGTCTCGCCGGGGCCGGCACGCATGCCGGTCTTGGCGACGACGCGGACGAGCTTGATGCCGGCCGGCACCTTGAACGGAACGGCGGGCTTGTCGGCGAGCGCGAGCTTGAGGAAATCGCGCGCGATCGGAGCGGCCAGATGGCCACCGGTTGCGGCGTTGCCTTTGCCGAGCGGACGCGGCTTGTCGTAGCCCATGTAGATGGCGACCGCGACGTCGGGCGAGAATCCGACGAACCAGGCGTCCTTGGCCTCGTTGGTGGTACCGGTCTTGCCGGCAACGGGCTTGCCGACTTCCTTGATCACGGTCGCGGTGCCGGCCTGGACCACGCCTTCCATCAGCTCGGTGATCTGATAGGCGGTCATGGAATCCAGCACCTGCTCGCGGCGGTCGATCAGCTGCGGCTCGGCCTGGTTCTTCCAGCCGCCGGGCGCGTCGCAGCCGCGGCATTCGCGCTGGTCGTGCTTGAAGATGGTGCGGCCGTAACGGTCCTGGATTCGGTCGATCAGCGTCGGCTTCACGCGGCGGCCGCCATTGGCGAGCATCGAGTACGCCGTGACCATGCGCATCGCCGTCGTCTCGCCGGCGCCGAGCGCGTAGGAGAGATAGTTCGGCAGCTCGTCATAGACGCCGAAGCGGCGGGCATATTCGCCGATCAGCGGCATGCCGATGTCCTGCGCGAGGCGCACCGTCACCGTGTTGAGCGACTGCCGCAGCGCATTGCGCAGCGTCACCGGTCCCTGGAATTTGCCGGAGGAGAAGTTTTCAGGCCGCCACACGCCGGCACCCTGGCCCTGGTCGATTTCGATCGGCGCGTCGAGCACGACGGTCGAGGGCGTATAGCCGTTGTCGAGTGCGGCCGAATAGACGATCGGCTTGAACGACGAACCCGGCTGCCGGTAGGCCTGCGTGGCGCGATTGAACTGGCTCTGGTCGAACGAGAAACCGCCGACCATCGCGAGCACGCGGCCGGTCCAGGGATCCATCACCACCATCGCGCCCGAGACTTCCGGGATCTGGCGAAGACGGTACTGGCCCTCGACCGGCTGCCCCTCTTTGGAATAGAGCGGATCGGCATAGATCACGTCGCCGGGCGCAAGCACCTGCGCCACCGAGGCCGGCGTCTTGCCCTTGGCGTTGCCTTGCGCGGCCCTCGCCCAACGCACGCCGTCGAGCGTGACGATGCCGGTCTCGCGCTGCTTGCTGACGGCGCCGCCAAGCTCCCGGCTCGGCTGGAAGCCGATGCGCGCCGACTGGTCGCTGGTCTCCAGCACCACCGCCATGCGCCACGGCGAGATGTCGGACAGCGACTTGATCTCGGCGAGCTTCACGCCCCAGTCGCCCGAAATGTCGAGCTTGCTGATGGCGCCGCGATAACCCTGCTGCTCGTCATAGTTGACGAGACCGGTGACCATGGCCTTGCGCGCCATGACCTGGATCTTCGGATTGAGCGTGGTGCGAACCGACAGGCCGCCCTCGTAGAGCTTCTTCTCGCCGTAGCGCTCGAAAATGTCGCGGCGGACTTCCTCGGCGAAATATTCGCCGGCGAAGGTGTGGGCGCCGTTGGAGCGGCTGGTGACGGCGAGCGGCTCCTTGCGCGCCTTGTCGGCGTCGGCCTGCTTGATCCAGCCGTTCTCCACCAGACGGTCGATCACGTAATTGCGGCGCTCGATGGCGCGGTCGCGGTTGCGGACCGGATGCAGCGTCGCCGGCATCTTCGGCAGCGCCGCCAGATAGGACGCTTCCGCCACCGTCAGCTCGTTCACCGACTTGTCGAAATAGACCAGCGAGGCCGCCGCGATGCCGTAGGCGCCGAGGCCGAGATAGATCTCGTTGAGATACAATTCGAGGATCTTGTCCTTCGAATAGGTCTTCTCGATGCGCATCGCCAGCAAGGCTTCCTTGATCTTGCGGGCGAAGGAGACCTCGTTGGTGAGCAGGAAGTTCTTGGCGACCTGCTGGGTGATCGTGGACGCGCCCTGCGGACGCCGGTTGGAGCCGTAATTCTGGAGATAGAGCAGGCCTGCGCGTGCCATGCCGGTGTAGTCGATGCCGCCATGCTCGTAGAAATTCTTGTCCTCGGCCGCGAGGAACGCGTTGATGACGAGCTTTGGCACTGCCTGGATCGGTAGATACAGCCGTCGCTCCTTGGCGTATTCGCCGACCAGCGAACCGTCGACCGCGTGCACGCGCGTCATCACCGGCGGCTCGTAATCCTGAAGCTGGGAGTAGTCCGGCAAGTCCTTGGAGAAATGCCAGATCAGGCCTGCCACGGCCCCGACACCGACAAGGAACACCACTGTTCCCGCGGCGAACAGGAAGCCCATGAACCGCACCAGCAAGCGCATTATCTGTTTATCCGTTCAAACTCTGGATCAGCCCAGTACTCAGCCCATGGGACCTAAAAACTGGCACCCCAAAACTGGCGCCAACCTCACATCGCGAATTCACCGGCTTACGCAATCACATCAAGGCCGGACTTAAGACGCTTGCCGAACAGGATTCTCGCCGATTCCGGAACCCTCTACGGGTTTTCTATAAAGCGTCCGCTGTGGCCAAACTAGGGCCTTTGGCTCAGGAGGAACAAGCCGGCTCAGTTCGACGTCCCCCCGGTCGTCAATTTGACGATCCGGCCGTGGCCATCCGCTTGGTCAAAAATCCGTCGATCGCCTGGGCCATCGAGCCCACGGCACGAGACCGCCAGCCCTCGGAGACAAGGTGCCCGAGATCCGCCTTGTTGGAAACGTAGCCGATCTCGACCAGCACCGAGGGCACGTCGGGCGCCTTCAGGACCCGGAAGCCGGCAGACTTCAGGGGATGCTTGTGCATCCGCACCGTCTGCTTCATTTCGCTCATCAAAAGGCGGGCAAAACGGTTTGAAAAGGTGCGGGTTTCGCGCTGCGTGAGGTCGATCAGGATGTCGGCGACATCGGTCGGCTCCTCCGCGAGGTTGAAGCCGGCAATCGCATCGGCGCGGTTCTCCGCATCGGCCAGCCGTTGGGCCTCGGCATCGGACGCCTTGTCGGAGAGCGTATAGATGGTCGCGCCCTGCGCATCGCCCTCGGCCCGCGGCAGCGCATCGGCGTGGATCGAAACGAACAAGGCCGCCTTGAGATTGCGGGCGATCTTGGTGCGGTCACTGAGCGGAATGAAGGTGTCGTCGTCCCGCGTCATCACCACGCGGTACTTGCCGGCCTTCTCCAGCTTGTCGCGGAGCGCGAGGCCAAAGGCCAGCACCAGGTTCTTTTCGCTCTCGCCGCTCGATTGGGTCCCGTTGTCGATGCCGCCATGGCCGGGATCGATCACCACCACCGGGCGACCGTCGGGCTTCTGCTGCGCCCCATCGGGGGCCGGCGCGCTCGGAACCGTGGCAGGCGGCGCTTCGGCGATCGCGGGCCGCAACTCGGGACGGTTTTCGACCGGCAGCGACGACACGAAGGCGGTGCGGTCGACCTCCTCCAGCTCGAGCACGAGCCGAGCCGGTTGGCCGTTGGCCGCCTCCAGCACGTAGGAATTGGCGATCTTCGCCGGCCCGGTCAGGTCGAACACGATTCGCGAGCCGCCGGGCATGACGAGCCCGTAGCGGAAGGCCTTGACCAGCCCCCGCCCCCCGCTTCCGATCCCGGCGGGCAGCTGAAAATTCATCTGCGGCACGTCCACCACCACGCGATAGGGGTCGGCCAGCGTGACGGCGCGGAAGGTGACGGTCTGGTCGAGGTCGAGGATGAAGCGGGTCTGCTTGCCGTCGCCGGCCAGCCGGGCGGCCGAGGCGACCGGAAAATTCGCTGCGACGGCAGCGGGTTGCGGCCGGCTTTCGGCGGCGATCAGGCGCGAGGAATCGGCACACGGCAATGCCGCGATGCACAGCAACACGCCTCCCAGCAGAATCCGTCGATTTGTGCGGCTCGCCACCGATTCCGTGCCTCCGAGCAGCTCTCTTAACGCAATAAAACCACAGGGTTAATCGATCCTTAATGACGGAAACGCGAAACTCTCCGACTGTGACCGCCGTGCGACGCTCCCTTGCACCGATGGCTCATTCCTCGTATGTACGGAATGCTGACGGCCGATATTTCCGGTTGTGTCGCATTCAGCCTCCCGGTGCAGCGCCGGAACTCTCAAGGTTTGGGAATTCCAGCGTTTTCCGTTTCCCTCTAAGACCAGCGCGGTGCGCGGCAGCGAGGTGGAGCGGGTCAAGCCCCGGCGGCGGACGGTCTCGGGTTACCACTCATGTTACCGGGACGGTTCTGACAGCGGCGTAACCCATTACCCGGTCCCTTGATCCCAAGGGGGCGGTTCGTGATCCCCAAGGCGAGCGCGCTCGCGCCGTGCCTGGCCAGCAGCAACTGATTGAAGGGCGGCCTCGCCGCCCAGTGTTTCATACGGGCCGACGCTTGATGCGCCAGACTGTGCCGACGAAATCTGAAGGAGCATTCGCGACGCTGCGGAGTGACAATCCCGCGCGTCGCAATGGTCCTGAAGCTTCCGGTTCGGCAAGGCGCGAGAGACGGCGTTTCGGCCTTCCCCTCACCCCCGAATCAGGTGGACCGTCGCGTCACCCGGCGGCGCGATACGCGCCCACGGCTTATCGCGCCCGCCGCCGCCAAGAGTTAAGACATGCCCAACAAGATGTTGATCGATGCCACCCACCCGGAAGAGACCCGGGTCGTCGTGGTCCGCGGCAATCGCGTCGAAGAGTTTGATTTCGAGACCGCGCAACGCAAGCAACTGCGCGGGAATATCTACCTCGCCAAGGTCACAAGGGTCGAACCCTCGCTCCAGGCCGCCTTCGTCGAATATGGCGGCAATCGCCACGGCTTCCTCGCCTTCAGCGAAATCCATCCCGATTACTACCAGATCCCGGTCGCCGACCGGCAGGCGCTGATCGAGGCCGAGGAACAGGCCCATCGCGAGGCCGAGGAAGAGAGCGAGAATCGCTCGCACGGGCGCCGCCGCTCGCGCCACCGCAACGCCCGCCGGCGCGGTCATGGCGAGCGCGTGCGCAGCGACATCGTCGAGGGCCTCGAGGCCGGCGCCGATCCCGCCGCCCAGCCGGTCGAAGGCGCCGCGCAGCCCGAGCATGCCGAGGGCGAGCATCTGCACGCCGATACGGAGCATCACGGCGAGCACGAGGGCCACGATCACGATCATGGCGACCATGACCGTGATCATGACGATCATCATCATGATCACGAGCACCATCACGAGCACCATCACGCTCACGATCACGCCCATGGCCATGAGGACGAGCGCAATCATCATGACCATGATCGCGCCGGCGAGACGCCCGCGCCTGTCGCGGCGGTCGGCGCCGAGCCCGCGGTCGAGACAATTGCCGCGCCGCAGCCGGCCCCAACCTTCGATGTTCCCGCTTCCGAAGCTCCAGCCGCCGAAGCGCAGGCAGAGCCTCTGGCCGAAGCCGTGACGTCGGCCGCCGAGCCGGCCGATGCCGTTTACGCCGCCGGCGAAAGCACTGAAGCGCCGCATGCCGAGGCCGCCCAAGCCGGTGAAGAGCAAGCCGGTGAAGACGACGACGAGGATGAGGAAGACGGCGAGGATGCCGAAGAGGAAGTCGTCGAATCCGTCGGCGGCGACGACGTGCTGGAGGAAGTGCCGGAGCGCACCTTCCGTCCGCGCCGCCAGTACAAGATCCAGGAAGTCATCAAGCGCCGCCAGGTGATGCTGGTGCAGGTGGTCAAGGAAGAGCGCGGCAACAAGGGCGCGGCGCTGACGACCTACCTCTCGCTCGCCGGCCGCTATGCCGTGCTGATGCCGAACACCGCGCGCGGCGGCGGCATCAGCCGCAAGATTACCAGCGCGCAGGACCGTTCCCGTTTGAAGGAAGTGGTGCAGGATCTCGACGTGCCCGAGGGCATGGGCATCATCCTGCGCACCGCAGGCGCCTCCCGCACCAAACCCGAGATCAAGCGCGACTTCGAATATCTGATCCGGATGTGGGAGACGGTGCGTGACCTGACGCTGAAGTCGCAGGCCCCGACCCTCGTCTACGAGGAAGGCTCGCTGATCAAGCGCTCGTTGCGCGACCTCTACAACAAGGAGATCGACGAGATCCAGGTCGCCGGCGAAGCCGGCTACCGCGAAGCCCGCGACTTCATGAAGATGCTGATGCCCGCCAATGTCAGCGCGGTGAAGCAGTATCGCGACGGCCAGCCGCTGTTCTCGCGCATGGGCGTCGAGAGCCAGCTGGATGCGATGTTCTCGCCGACCGTGCAGCTGCGCTCCGGCGGCTATATCGTGATCAACCAGACCGAGGCGCTGGTCTCGATCGACGTCAACTCCGGCCGCTCGACCCGCGAGCACCATATCGAGGACACCGCGCTCAAGACCAATCTGGAGGCGGCCGAAGAGGTCGCCCGCCAGCTGCGCCTGCGCGACCTCGCCGGCCTGATCGTCATCGATTTCATCGACATGGACGAGAAGCGCAACAACCGCGCGGTCGAGCGTAAGCTGTCCGACTGCCTCAGGCAGGATCGCGCGCGCATCCAGGTCGGCCGCATCTCGCATTTCGGCCTCTTGGAGATGTCGCGCCAGCGCATCCGCGCCAGCGTGCTCGAGAGCTCGACCGATCCGTGCCCGCATTGCGGCGGTACCGGCCATGTCCGCTCGGTGTCTTCGGTGGCGCTGCAGCTCTTGCGCGGCCTCGAAGAGATCCTGATGAAGGGCGCGACCCACAATCTCGTGGTCCGCACCCGCACCGACGTCGCGCTCTATGTGCTGAACCACAAGCGCGGCCATCTGCGCGACCTCGAGAACGGCTTCAAGGTCACGCTGTCGGTGATCGCCGACGCTAGCGTCAGCGGCCCGCAGGCCTATGTGATCGACCGCGGCGAGCAGGTGCATACGCTCGAAGCCGCCAAGGCGCTGCTTGCAGCCCAAGCCGCGGCGAGCCCGCCGCCGCTGGTCGAAGAGGTCTACGACGACGAGGACGGCTTCGACCTGGAGACTGAATCCGAGGTCGAAACCGATGAGACCGAAGGTCTTGCCGACGAGCAGGCCGGCGGCGAGGCAGCCTCCGAGCAGGACGGCCAGCGCCGCAAGCGCCGTCGCCGTCGGCGTGGTCGCGGTGGCCAGCGCGAGGGTGAGTTGCGCGACGATACGGCGCCGACCCTGCCCGAGCCCGCGATGGTCGCCGCCGAAGGCGAGGACGAGACCGAGTCCGAGCAGGACGGTGAGGAAGGCGAGGAACAGGCGGCCCGTGGCGAACAGCAGGGCAGCAGTGATCGCCGGCGCCGGCGTGGTCGCCGCGGCGGACGCCGCCGTCGCGGTGGCGGCGAGGAAGGTCTTGCCGGCTCCATCAGCGACGAGCTCGGCACCGGCCAGCCGCCGGAAGCCGTCGACGCAGTCGCCGATTTCGATGGTTTCGGCGGCCAGGCTTCGCCCTCGATCGCGCACGCCGAGCCCAGCACCGAGCCGCAAGTTGCGCAGCCCGAGCCGCACGCCGAGATGCAGACCGAGGCGCCGGCCCAGCCGGAGCCAGCTACCGCCGCAACGCCGGACGATGAGCCTGCCGGCGACAAGGCCGCGCGGCGCCGCTCCACCGTGCGCGAAAAGGTCAGTTTCCTGCTGAACAGCCAGCCGGAGCCCGCAACGCCGGCCGCGGAGGCGACCGAGCCGGTTGCCGCGCCCGCACCCGCAGCTGAGCCCGCGCCGGACGCGGCAAGCGAAACCCCGACCGCCCCGCGCCGGGCTGGCTGGTGGTCACGCCGTTTCGGCGGCGGCGAGTAAAGGGACAAAAGAGTTGAAACCGCCCGGCCAAACCGGGCGGTTTTGATTTGATGAGGTTAGCAGCAATGCAAAGCGCGATCATTCTCGGCGGCGGCATGGTGGGCGTGGGCGCCGCGCTGCATCTGCAGCAGCGCGGCTGGTCGGTGACGCTGGTCGATCGCCGGGAGCCGGGCCGCGAGACCAGCTACGGCAATGCCGGGATGATCCAGGCCGAGGCGGTGCGCCCCTATCCGATGCCGCGCGACCTCGCCTCGCTCCTGAAGATCGCGACCGGCCGCACCAACGACGTGCGCTACAGCCTCTCCTCCCTCCATCTGCACATCGAGCCTCTGCTCCGCTATTGGTGGCACTCGGCGCCGAAGCGGCATCGCGAGGCGATCGAGGCGTGGGCACGGCTGATCGCCTACGCAACTTCCGAGCACGACATCCTGATCCGCGAGGCGCATGCCGACAATCTCATCCGCCGCGCCGGCTACCGAGCGCTGTTTCGCGATCGCGCTTCGTTGGATCTGTCGATCAAGGCCGCGGAGGAAGACCAGCGCGAATTCGGCGTGAACTATCGCGTGCTGTCGGGCAGCGAGCTTGCCAGGGCCGAGCCGATCCTGCGCGACGATCTTCCGGGTGCGATCCACTGGCTCGACACCTGGACAGTGTCCGACCCCGGCGCGCTGGTCACGGCCTATGCCGAGCTGTTCGCGCGCCTCGGCGGCAGGATCGTGCTCGGTGATGCGCAGAGCTTGCGGCAGACCGCGACCGGCTGGTCGGTCGACACCGACGAGGGGCGCATCGACGCGGCCCACGCCGTCGTGACGCTCGGGCCGTGGTCGCCCGATTTGTTGTACAAGTTCGGCTATCGCATCCCGCTGGTGCGCAAGCGCGGCTACCACATGCATTACAGCGGCGGCGCTTCGCTCGACCTGCCCCTCATCGACAAAAGCGGCGGCTACGCCATGGGGCCGATGGCCAAGGGCATCCGCATCACCACCGGCGCGGAATTGACGGGCGCGGATGCATTGGCAACGCCGGTGCAGCTGGCCAGCGCCGAAGCCTCCGCGCGCGAGCTGATCGACCTCGGCGAGCGGGCCGAGCCGGATCCGTGGTTCGGCACGCGGCCTTGCACGCCCGACATGCTGCCTGTGCTCGGCCCAGCCCCGCGCCACCCCGGCCTCTGGATGAATTTCGGCCACGGCCATCAGGGCTTCACGCTGGGACCGGCGACCGGACGCCTGCTCGCGGAGATGATGAGCGGTGAAACTCCGGCGGTCGATCCTACGCCGTATCGGCCGG
Source organism: Bradyrhizobium sp. CCBAU 11357 (assembly GCF_028128865.1). Lineage (NCBI taxonomy): Bacteria > Pseudomonadati > Pseudomonadota > Alphaproteobacteria > Hyphomicrobiales > Nitrobacteraceae > Bradyrhizobium > Bradyrhizobium sp. CCBAU 11357. The sequence continues at coordinate 11,539 of NZ_LBJW01000109.1, forward strand.
AGCGGTTCTAGCCTCAAGGAAAAAGGGCTGATCGAGGATCTCGACCAGCCCTATCACTTCGAGCTCTGACAGCGCAGCTCGCGCTGCAAGGATCAGTCCGTCGTGATCGCCGTCTCCATGTCGGTCGGATCGATCTCCTTGGCGAGGTTGGCTTTGAGCTTGTCGCGGTCGAGCTCGCCTTCCCACCAGGCGACGATCACGCAGGCGACGCCGTTGCCGCACAGATTGGTCAGCGCGCGGCACTCGCTCATGAACTTGTCGATGCCGAGCACGATTGCCATGCCCGGCACGAGCCGCGGATCGACCACGGCGAGCGTCGCCGCCAGCGTGATGAAACCCGCGCCGGTGATGCCGGAGGCGCCCTTCGAGGTCAGCATCGCCACCACGAGGATGGTGATCTGCTGGCCGAAGGAGAGCTCGACGCCGAGCGCCTGCGCGATGAACAGCGTCGCCAGCGTCATGTAGATGTTGGTGCCGTCGAGGTTGAACGAGTAACCCGTGGGCACGACGAGGCCGACCACCGACTTGGAGCAGCCGAGCCGCTCCAGCTTCTCCATCAAGGACGGCAGCGCGCTTTCCGAGGACGAGGTGCCGAGCACGATCAGCAGCTCGTCCTTGATGTAGCCGAGGAACTTGAAGATCGAGAACCCCGCCATGCGCGCGATGAGGCCGAGCACGACGAACACGAACAGCGCAGCCGTGACGTAGAACGTCGCGATCAAGCCGACCAGATTCAGGATCGCGCCGGTGCCGAACTTGCCGATCGTATAGGCCATCGCACCGAACGCGCCGATCGGCGCCGCTCGCATCACGATCGAGATGACGCCGAACACCGCGTGCGCGGCATCGTCGATGAAGCTGCGGATGGTGTGGCCGCGCTCGCCGAGGCTCATCAAGGCGAAGCCGAACAACACTGCGAACAGCAGCACCTGGAGAATCTCGCCTTGCGCGAAGGCGCCGACCACGGTGTCCGGAATGATGTGCAGAACGAAGTCGACGGACTTCTGGCCGGCCGCCTGCTTGGCGTAGTTGGCAACGGCTGCCTCGTTTGCCGCCGCATTGCCGAAGCCGGAGCCCGGCTTGACGAGATTGCCGACAACGAGACCGATCACCAGCGCGAAGGTCGAGACGACCTCGAAATAGACCAGCGCCTTGACGCCGATGCGACCGACCTTCTTGGCGTCCTGGATGTGGGCGATGCCGGAGACCACGGTGCAGAAGATGATCGGGGCGATCACCATCTTGATCAGCTTGATGAAGCCGTCGCCGAGCGCCTTGATCCATTCGTTGGTGGCGACGGTCGGCCACAGCCATCCGACGATGGCGCCGAGCACGATGGCGATCAGCACCTGGACGTAGAGTACTTTGTACCACGGCTTGGCGACGGGCGGCGCGACCGGCGCCCCCGCCATCGTTGTCGTCGTCATCAGTTTCACTCCCCTCACAACATTGGGCCAGCCAAGATCAACTTGGCCGGCCCTGTCAATTGGAACTGCTCGTGTTGGCGCGTTTTACCCGCGGCGCTCGACGAGCCGGCGCGCCGCCGGCATCAGGGTCGCGCCGAGCGCATTCTTGACCAGCGAGGCCGCGATGAACGGCACGATGCCGACCTGCCAGGCCTTGGCGGCGCCGAGACCAAGGCCGAATGCCAGCCAGCCGAACCCGGTCGCGAGAATGACGATGTGGCCCGCAGCCATCGCCGCAAACAGCAGCGTCACGCTGCGATCCCAGCCACGCTCGGCGAGCCAGCCGGTCAGAAACGCAGCCAGCACGAAGCCGAACAGATAGCCCGCGGTCGGGCCGACGAGCGGTGCGATGCCACCCACGGGACCGGCGAACACCGGCAGCCCGATCGCGCCCTCGGCGAGGTAAGCGATCATGGTTGCGCTGCCAAGGCGCCAACCATAGGCGGCGCCGATCATCAGCACCACCAGCGTCTGCAGCGTCATCGGCACGTAGGGCAGCGGCAGATTCACCTTGGCTGACAGCGCCATCAACGCGGTGCCGAGCGCAATCAGCACGACGGCACGCAGCGTACCGACGGCTTCGCCCGGTCGGGTCGGCCACATCAACGCGGCGAGAGAAGAATGTGGCGTAGCGGCGGAACGGTCAGGCACGTCGAACTCCGGAAGGCTGTCTAAAACTGGCGGCTATTTAAGCCAGTGAGCGATCCGGTCAACTGCCTCCCGCATCTCATCGAGCGAACGGGCATAGGAAAAGCGGATGAAGGAACGGCCATGGATGGGATCGAAATCGAGGCCCGGCGTTGCCGCCACGCGCGCCTGCTCCAGCATCTGCTTGGCGAACTCGAAACTGTCCGAGGTGAAGTCCGAGACATCGGCATAGAGATAGAAGGCGCCGTCAGCCGGCAGGAATCTCGTCAATCCGGCCTTCGGCAAACCATCGATCAGGACACGCCGGTTTTCCTGATAGCCGTGCTTGATCGCCTCCATCTCGGCCGTGCCGTCGAATGCAGCCTCCGCCGCGATCTGCGACAGCGAGGGCACCGAGATCGAGAGGTTCTGCTGCAGCCGCTCGATCGGCCGCACCAGGATCTCGGGCACCACCATCCAGCCGACGCGCCAGCCCGTCATGCAAAAATACTTCGAGAACGAGTTGATCACGAGCGCGTGCTCGGACAGCGCCGCCGCCGTCACGGCTGGAAACGCGTAATCGAGACCGTGATAGATCTCGTCCGAGATGAAGCGGATGCCGGCGTCTTCTGCCGCCGCGATCAGGCCGGCGAGCGCGTCACGGGACATCATCGTGCCCGTCGGATTGGCGGGGCTGCCGACCAGAACGCCCTTCAGCGGCGCCTTGCGATGGGCCGCGAGCAACGCCTCGCCGGTCAGCGCGTGCCGAGTCTCGTTCGTGGTCTCGATCAGCACAGGCTCGCAGCCGAGCGCGGTCAAGATGTGTCGATACGGCGGATAGCCCGGCACCGTCACGGCGACGCGATCACCGGGCTCGAACATCGACAGGAACGCCAAGATGAAGCCGCCCGACGAGCCCGTCGTCACGACGATCCGATCGGGGCTCACGTCGCTGCCATAGGTGTCGCGATAATGGCGCGCGATGCGCGCGCGCAAGGAGGGGATGCCGAGCGCCGAGGTATAGTCGATCCGTCCAGCCTCGAGCGCCGCATGGGCGGCCGCGATCGCGGTCCTGGGCGCGCCGGCCGCGGGCTGGCCGACCTCCATGTGGATGACATGACCACCGGCGGCCTCGATTCGGGCCGCCGCGGCCATGACGTCCATCACCATGAACGGGGGAACATCGCTGCGGCTGGAGGGCTCGAGCCACTGCCCCAACCGGTTCCTCAATGTCGCATCGTACATCGATTTCTGCTATTGGCTGGCGAACCGGTCCGTCCGGTCCGAAAACGAGGCGCTTGCGCCCCAGACTGGCCGCATTGTACGGCTCAATGAGGGCATCGCTCACAAGGGCATATCGCGTATCCGGTCCGCCGCCAATCACCAAAACCAATCACGAAACTGCTTGACCAAGAACACTTGACCGAGCCCGTTTGACCAAGACCGCTTGATGTCGCTCCAGATCGCATTGCGCAAGAAGGCCTCCGCCCTCACCGCCCTCGTCACGGCCGCGGCGATCACGCTGACGCCGTTCTCGGCCGCGCACGCGCAGGCCAAGGGACCGCCGGTCCTGCGCGACACCGAGACCGAGCAACTGCTGCGCGAATACACGCGCCCGATCCTGCGCGTTGCCGGTCTGGAGAAGCAGAACATCCAGATGGTGATCATCAACGACGGCTCGTTCAACGCCTTCGTCGCGGACGGCCGCCGCATCTTCGTCAATTGGGGCGCCATCCTGCAAGCGGAGACGCCGAACCAGATCATCGGCGTGCTCGCGCACGAGACTGGGCATCTGGCGGGCGGCCATCTGTCCAAGCTGCGCGAGCAGCTCGCCGCTGCCCAGACCCAGATGATCATCGCGATGCTGCTCGGCGCCGGCGCGATTGCGGCCGGCAGCACCCAGCGCAGCAGCGCAGGCAACAACGGGCTCGCCAATGCCGGCGCGGCCGCGATCGCCGCCCCGCAGGAGGTGATCCGCCGGTCGCTGCTGTCCTATCAGCGCCAGCAGGAGGAGAACGCCGACCGTGCCGGCGTGAAATTCCTGACGGAGACCCAGCAATCGCCCAAGGGCATGTACGAGACGTTCAAGCGCTTCACCAGTGAGAGCCTGTTCGCCGCGCGCGGGGCCGATCCCTACCTGCAGTCGCATCCGATGCCGGCCGAGCGCGTCGCCGCGCTGCAGGAGTTCGCAAGCTCCAGCCCGTACTGGAACAAGAAGGACGATCCCGCGCTCCAGCTCCGGCACGACATGGTCCGTGCCAAGATCTCCGCCTTCATGGAGCGGCCGGAGACGGTGTACCGCCGCTATCCCCAGACCAACGACAGCCTGCCGGCGCGCTATGCGCGCGCCATCAGCACCTACCTCCACGGCGATCTGCGCAGCGCGCTCGCCCAGATCGACGCGCTGATCCAGGTGCAGCCGAACAACCCGTATTTCTACGAGGTGCGCGGCCAGGCGCTCCTGGAAAGCGGCAAGGCGGCCGAAGCGATCGCTCCCTTGCGCAAGGCCGTCGCCCTCTCGAACAACGCCCCCCTCATCGAGATGTTACTTGGGCAGGCTCTGGTCGGAACCGATAATAAGGCCTACACCGACGAGGCCGTTCGGATTCTCCGCGCCGCGGTGGCCCGGGAGCCCGAGGCGGCGCTCGGCTTCACCCAGCTCGCGATGGCCTATGGCCGGAAGGGAGATTACGCGGAGGCAGATCTCGCCTCGGCCCAGGCCGCGTATTTGCGCGGCGACAACAAGACCGCCCGCGAGCTTGCGACGCGCGCGAAAACCCGTTTCGCCGTCGGCACGCCCGGATGGGTCAAGGCCGACGACATCGTTGCGGCGAAGCCGCCGCGCAATTGACGCAACTCGAACGACGGCCGACCACGACGTCACGACACCGGGCTTGAATCCGCCGGGACGTTTCTCGAAACCTGCTTTGGATAAGAGGATTTGACTATGCCTTCGCTGCGCCTGCTCGCTCCTGCATTGTTCGCGCTCGCCATGTTCGGCGCGGCCGTGCCCGCCTCCGCCGACAGTTTCTCCGACAGCCAGCGCACCGACATCGAGAAGATCATCAAGAACTATCTCGTCAGCCATCCCGAGGTGCTCGAGGAGGCCATGGCCGAGCTCAGCAAGCGGCAGGCCGCGGCCGAGACGCAGAAGCACGAGGCCAGCATCGCGCAGAACGCCGAGGCGATCTTCAACTCGCCGCGCCAGGTCGTGCTCGGCAACAGGGAGGGCGACGTCACCTTCGTCGAGTTCTTCGACTACAATTGCGGCTATTGCAAACGCGCGATGGACGACATGCTGACCATCATGAAGGGCGATCCGAAGCTGAAGGTCGTGCTGAAGGAGTTTCCGGTGCTGAGCCAGGGCTCGGTCGAGGCGGCCCAAGTCGCGGTCGCCGTGCGCATGCAGGATCCCTCGGGCAAGAAATATCTCGACTTCCACCAGAAGCTGCTCGGCGGCCGCGGCGCCGCCGACAAGGCCCGCGCGATACAGGCCGCCAAGGAAGCCGGTCTCGACACCGCTCGCATCGAGAAGGACATCGCCAGCCCCGAGGTGCGCGCCACCATCGAGGAGAATTTCAAGCTCGCCGAGGCAATGGGCATGAACGGCACGCCGAGCTATGTGATCGGCAAACAGATCGTGATCGGCGCCGTCGGCGTCGAAAGCCTCAAGGAAAAGATCGGCATTGCGCGTTGCGGCAAGGCAACCTGCTGACCACACGTCTTACGACACCGAAACAAGAAAAGGCCGGCTGAAAAAGTCGGCCTTTTTCCTTGCGCGGAACGTTGGCGCCTTCGTGCCAAGTCATTCATCTGGCATTCAACAAACAAATGCCGCGGAACAGCCGAAGTTCCGGAACAACTCAAAACTCCTTTCGTTGTCGGCGCGGGCAATGACGCGAATGACACGTGAGGAGAATTCGATGTTGAACCGCTTTATGATTTCAGTTGCCGCAGTCGCCCTCGTCGCGGGCGCCGGTCTGGCGAACGCACAAGACAAGGGTACTGGCGCTGGCTCGCAGCAGATGCAGCACTCCCAGCCCTCCGGCGGCGCCGCTGACAAGGGCACCGTCGGCCAGGCCGGCGGCTCCAGCGCGACGAAGTCCGAAGACAAGTCCGGCGCCATGAAGGACGACCGTTCGGGCGGCGCGATGCACAAGAACGCGGCCGAAGACAAGGCCGGCGCCACCAAGGGCCAGCGCACCGACGAGCGCGCGCAGGGTCAGATGGACAAGTCCCAGCAGGACAAGTCCAAGAGCATGAGCCAGGACACCAGCAAGTCCGGCAGCAAGGACCAGAAGGACATGAAGGCTGAGGGCAGCAAGAGCGGCACCTCGACCAACAACGCCGAGACCCAGAAGGGCACCGGCACCAGCACCAACCAGAATGCTCAGGGCCAGACTGGCGCCAGCACGAACCAGAACGCGCAGGGTCAGACCGGCACCAGTTCGACCCAGAACGTGCAGGGCCAGAGCTCGACCACGGTTGGCCAGGCGGGCGCCGCTGCCAAGCTTTCGACCGAGCAGCGGACGCAGATCACGTCCGTGATCCGCGAGGAGCGCGTCGCCCCCGTGACGAACGTGAACTTCTCGATCTCGGTCGGCACCCGCATTCCGCGCGAGGGCATCACCCTGCACGCCCTGCCGTCGCGGGTCGTGACCATCTATCCGGAGTGGCGGGCCTACAAGTACGTCCTGGTCCGCGATGAAATCGTCATCATCAATCCGGACACGTACGAGATCGTGGCCGTCCTGAACGTCTAAGGCCGGACACCGGCAATCTAGGGGGCGGGCAGCTTGCCCGCCCCTTTGCATGCGCCCGGCAGCCATGCTTCGGCCTGGTTAACAAGCAATTTCCGTAGTTTCCGCACAGGTTTTTGCGCACTGGATGAGGTGCTTGAACCGGCCCTCGAGGCCCTTCAAGGCTTCCCCTCACGCGCTTTGTTACCTATAACCCCCGCCACCCGAAACACCTCTCCCGGGATTGGAATGGCCGAACCTGCAACCGACACGATCCTCGTCCTGAACGGGCCGAACCTCAACATGCTGGGGACGCGCGAGCCCGACAAGTACGGCCACGCGACGCTGGCCGACGTCGAGGCGCTGTGCCGGGAGACGGCCGCGACGTTCGGCCTGAAGGCGGACTGCCGGCAGTCCAACCGCGAAGGCGAGCTGATCGACTTCATCCACGAGGCGCATCGGCGCAAGATGAAGGGCATCATCATCAATGCCGGCGGCTATTCCCACACCTCGATCGCACTGCACGATGCGCTGCTCGCCGTGCAAATTCCGACGGTCGAGGTGCATGTGACCAACATCCACGCCCGCGAGAGTTTTCGTCACCATTCCTACACCGCACGCGCGGCTTTCGCCTCGCTCTGCGGTTTCGGCATCGAGGGCTACCGCCTCGCCATCCAGGGCCTTGCCGCCAAGCTCGGCATCAAGCCCAACGCCTGACGCTCCCTTCCAACAGAACATTCGGATCAAACAACATGGCGCGCCAGCCAGACGACAAAGCAGCCGCAAAGTTTTCCAGCGAGGATTCCGCGCTCGTCCGCGAGCTGGCACTTCTGCTCGATGAGACCAGCCTCACGGAGATCGAGATCGAGCGGGCGGGCCTGCGCCTGCGCGTCGCCCGCAACATCAGCGTTGCCGCGACCATGCCGATGCAGGTGACGGCTCCTCCGGCCGCCCTGCCGCTGGCGGCAAGCCCCGCAACCCCTGCCGCGGCCGATCTGTCGAAGCATCCGGGCGCCGTGACCTCGCCGATGGTCGGCACGGCCTATTGGGCGCCGGAGCCGGGCGCAAAGCCGTTCATCGACGTCGGCACCAAGGTCTCGGTCGGCCAGACGCTGCTGATCATCGAAGCCATGAAGACGATGAACCAGATCCCCTCGCCGCGCGCCGGCACGGTGACGCAGATCCTGGTCGAGGACGGCCAGCCGGTCGAGTACGGCGAGCCGCTGGTGATCATTGAGTGACGCGAATGGGAATTAGCGAATAGCGAATGGCGTCAGCCTTCCCTACTCGCCATTCGCCACTTCGCCATTCGCTGCAGGACAACATGTTCGACAAGATCCTCATAGCCAATCGCGGCGAGATCGCCCTTCGCATCCTCAGGGCCTGCAAGGAGCTCGGGATCGCGACCGTCGCCGTGCACTCCACCGCGGACGCCGATGCCATGCATGTGCGGCTGTCGGACGAGAGCGTCTGCATCGGGCCGCCGGCGTCCAAGGACAGCTATCTCAACGTGCCCGCCCTGCTCGCGGCCTGCGAGATCACCGGCGCCGATGCCGTGCATCCCGGTTACGGCTTCCTCTCCGAGAACGCGCGCTTTGCGGAAATCCTCGCCGAGCACAATCTGCACTTCATCGGTCCGAAGGCCGAGCACATCCGCCTGATGGGCGACAAGATCGAGGCCAAGAAGACCGCCAAGCGGCTCGGCATCCCCGTGGTGCCCGGCTCGGACGGCGCCGTCGGTCCCGACGACGATGCAATGGCGATCGCCAGGAAGATCGGCTTCCCGGTGCTGGTCAAGGCGGCGGCGGGCGGCGGAGGCCGCGGCATGAAGGTCGCGCACAGCGAGGCGGACCTGCAGGTGGCGCTGTCGACGGCGGCGAACGAGGCCAAATCCGCCTTTGGCGATGCCTCCGTCTATCTGGAAAAATACCTGCAGAAGCCGCGCCACATCGAGATCCAGATCCTCGGCGACGGCCGCGGCGGCGCGATCCATCTCGGCGAGCGCGACTGCTCGCTGCAGCGCCGCCACCAGAAGGTCTGGGAGGAAGGCCCCTCGCCCGTCCTCGCCGCCGCCGCACGGGCCAAGATCGGCGAGACCTGCGCCAAAGCGATGCGCGAGATGAAATATCTCGGCGTCGGCACCATCGAATTCCTGTTCGAGGACGGCGAGTTCTACTTCATCGAGATGAATACCCGCATCCAGGTGGAGCATCCCGTCACCGAAAGCATCACCGACATCGACCTCGTGCTGGAGCAGATCCGCATCGCCGCCGGCGGCGACCTGCCGGCCAGGCAGGACGAGGTCCAGGTCATCGGCCACGCGATCGAGTGCCGCATCAACGCCGAGAACCCGCAGACCTTCCGCCCCTCGCCGGGCCGGATCCTGCAATATCATCCGCCCGGCGGCCTTGGGGTGCGGATCGATTCCGCCGTCTACCAAGGCTATACGATCCCGCCCTATTACGACTCCCTCGTCGGCAAGCTGATCGTGCACGGCAAGACCCGCGCCGAATGCCTGATGCGGCTTCGGCGGGCGCTGGACGAGATGGTGGTCGAAGGCATCGAGACCACGCTGCCGCTGTTCCGTGCGCTGGTGCGCGAAGCCGACATCATCAACGGCGACTACCACATCCACTGGCTGGAGCAGTACCTGGCCGGCAAGGCGGAACCCGCCCCGCGATAACCTCGTCCCCTTGCGGAACCCTTTGGCCCCGATCGCGTTCTGGAGGGTTGGGCCAATTCCAAGGGGGCGTTTTGAACTCCATCGCACGCAAACAGGTGAACCGTCGTGACGGCTGAAGGCCAGCGACGGTGGGCATTCTGGCAGGTCCTGCTGTTCGCGGCGGGCATTTTGGTGCTGACCGTGATCAGCGCCGGCTCCGTCTACCTCGTCAACAAGGCGCGCGAGGACAGCAAATGGGTGCTTCACACCATCGAGGTGGAGAACCAGATCAATGCCCTGCTGCTGGAGATCCGGCGCGCCGAGAGCGGCGCCCGTGGCTTTCTGCTGACCCAGGGGGACAACTTCAAGGTCGACCATGAAAAGGCCGTTTCGGCGATCATTCCGGCCCTCGACAAGCTCACGCGCTTCAGCGCCGACAATCCGCAGCAACGCGCGAATGTCGAGAAGCTGAGCGCGGCGATCGAAATCCGTCTCGGTCAGTTTGCGCAGGAAATGATCTTTATGCAGCAGGGGCAGCCGGACAGGGCCACTGCGTTGGTTCGCGAGGCCGCGGCGCAGGACACCACGACCAGGATCACCAGCGTCGCGAACGCGATGATCCAGGAGGAGGAGCGCCTGTTCCGCCTCCGCACGGCCAACTCCGACCACAGCCAGACCCTGGCCGCCTCGATGACTGGTATCGGCTCCGGCCTCGTGGTGGTGCTGGCGCTGATCTCGATCTGGCTGGTGCGGCGCTCGGCACGCGTGCGCGACGAGGCCGAGGCGCGCCTGCGCGATGCCAACCTCAATCTGGAGGCCATCGTCGACGAGCGCACGGCGGATCTGCGCGAAGCCAACGACGAGATCCAGCGCTTTGCCTATATCATCAGCCACGATCTGCGCTCGCCGCTCGTCAACATCATGGGCTTCACGAGCGAGCTCGAAGAGCTCGGCGGCGACATCTTCCGCCGCATCGGCAGCCTCGCGCATGTCCCCGCGGCGGGAGTGCCGCTCGCGCCTGCCGCGCCGGGCGAGATCGCGCTCGAAGGCGCCGACAAGCAGCTCTCGGAGGATTTCTCCGAAGCGCTCGGCTTCATCAAATCGTCGATCGCCAAGATGGACCGGCTGATCTCGGCCATCCTCAACCTCACCCGCGAGGGCCGGCGCGAATTCCAGCCGGTGAAGGTTGACACGCGCGAGCTGATCGAGGCCATCGCAACGACACTGGCGCACCAGGCGGCCGAGGCGCAGGCCGAGATCCATCTCGAGCCCCTGCCGGACCTCGTGAGCGACCGCCTCGCCCTCGAGCAGATCTTCTCCAACCTGATCGACAACGCGATCAAATATCTCAAGCCCGGCGTGCCCGGCGAGATCAGAATCCGCGGGCGGACCAAGCTCGGCTACGCTATCTTCGAGGTCAGCGACAACGGCCGCGGCATCGATCCGAAGGACCACCAGCGGATATTCGACCTGTTCCGCCGCGCGGGAACCCAGGATAAGCCCGGCCAGGGCATCGGCCTTGCGCATGTGCGTGCACTTGTGCGTCGCCTCGGCGGCACCATGTCGGTATCATCGGAACTTAATGCGGGCAGCACCTTCACGATCACGCTGCCGATCGCCTGGAACGTGAGCAACCGGAACCGAGATCGATGACCCAGCCTGTCACCATCATCATGATCGAGGACGACGAGGGCCATGCCCGCCTGATCGAGCGCAACATCCGCCGCTCGGGCGTCAACAACGAGATCGTCTCCTTCGCCACCGGCACCGAGGCCATGCGGCACCTGTTCGGCGCCGACGGCTCCGGGCTCGTGCAGAAGGGCAACGCGCTCCTGATCCTGCTCGACCTCAACCTGCCCGACATGACCGGGATCGACATCCTGAGGCAGATCAAGGAGAACAAATATCTGAAGGCCTCGCCCGTGGTGGTGCTGACCACCACCGACGATTCCCAGGAGATCAAGCGCTGCTACGAGCTCGGCTGCAACGTCTACATCACCAAGCCCGTCAACTACGAGAATTTCGCCAACGCCATCCGGCAGCTCGGGCTGTTCTTCTCGGTCATCCAGGTCCCGCCCGCCGCCACATGAACCAGCCCACGCCGACACTGCTCTACATCGACGACGACGGGGCGCTGGCGCGCCTGGTCGATCGCGGCCTGACGCGGCGCGGCTTCCGGGTCGTCCATGCCGCAAGCGGTGAGGAAGGCCTCGAGCGCATCCGCCGTTCCGCCGCCCAGAACAGCACCGAAGGCGGCATCGATGTCGTCGCGCTCGATCAGTACATGCCGGGCCTCGACGGGCTCGAGACGCTCGAGCAGATCATGGCGATCCCGGACGCGCCGCCGGTCGTGTTCGTCACCGCCTCGCAGGATTCCAGCATCGCGGTGACCGCGCTCAAGGCGGGAGCGGCCGACTATCTGGTCAAAGACGTTCAGGGCGACTTCATCCCGCTCCTCCACGTCGCCGCCGAGGGCGCGCTGCGCCAAGCCGAGCTGCAGCGGGCGCGCGAGGAAGCCGAGGCCGAGATCCACGCCTCGCGCGACCGCTACGCGGCGCTCGCCGCCGAACGCGAGCTCCTGCTGCGCGAGGTCAACCACCGCGTCGGCAACTCGCTCCAGATCATCGCCTCGCTGCTGCACCTGCAGGCGAGCTCCGCAGCGCAGGACGAGGTCAAGGCGGCGCTGACCAATGCGATGGGCCGCGTCGCCGCGGTCGCGCAGGTGCACCGCCGCCTCTACACCTCGCAGGACCTCAAGAGCGTGGTCCTCAATCAGTATCTGGACTCGCTACTCGAGGATCTCAGGCGGTCCGCCGAAGGCAACCGGATGTCGCGCCTGACGCTGAAGGCCGAGCCGATCGAGATCGATCCGGACCGTGCGGTCGCCGTCGGCATCATCGTCAACGAGCTGGTGATGAACGCGGTGAAATACGCCTATCCGGATGGCGCCGGCCCGATCCATGTCGAGCTGATCTCGCAAGGCGACGATCTCCTGCTCTCGATCACCGACGACGGCGTCGGCGACAACGTCAAGGCCGATCCGCGCTCCACCGGCATGGGCCAGCGCATCGTCGCAGCCATGGCCACCAAGCTCGACGCGACGGTGGAGCGTGATCCCACGCATTCCGGAACTCGGGTCGTGCTGAAGTTCGGCCGCGTGGCCCCAAGCGTCGGCAAGACCAGCACCGCTGCGGCGAGCTGAGCGGTCCGGCCGCCACCCATCGCAACTGCATTGCGATCCTGCTATGATGCCAAGCCATGACTTCGCGCGACTCCGCCCCGTCTGAAATCACGCCGGCCGTGCTGCTGCGCGCTTATGCCTGCGGCATCTTTCCGATGGCGGAAAGCGCCGACGATCCGACCTTGTTCTGGGTCGAGCCGGAGCTGCGCGGCGTCATCCCGCTCGACGGCTTCCGCGTCGCCTCGCGCCTCGCGCGCACCGTGCGCTCGGATCAGTTGCGCGTCACCGTCAACACCGCGTTCAAGGCGACCATCGCCGGCTGCGCGGCGCCGCAAGTGGGACGCGAGGACACCTGGATCAACAAGCGCATCCGCGACCTCTATGGCGGGCTCTTCGAGCTCGGCCATTGCCACAGCGTCGAAGCCTGGCAGGGCGACGATCTCGTCGGCGGTCTCTACGGCGTCAGCCTGGGGCGGGCCTTCTTCGGCGAGAGCATGTTCCACAATGTGCGCGACGCCTCGAAGGTCGCGCTGGTGCATCTGGTCGCGCGGCTCATTCACGGCGGCTTCGAGCTGCTCGACACCCAATATGTCACCGAGCACCTGAAGAGCTTCGGCGCCGTCGAGATCTCGCGGCGACGCTACACCGCGCTGCTCGACAAGGCGCTGGCGGGCGAACCCGGCGATTTCCTCAGGCTCTCCGCCGGCGAAGCGATCCCGGGCGCACGCGCCCTTGAGATCATCGCTTCGCGGCAATAACGAACAGCTCGTTAGCGGCCGAATCCGGGAATGCCGAACAGGCCTGGGCGCTGCTCCGGTGGGGGCGGCGGCGGCGGTGCCGGCTGCTGCTGCTGCTGGATCGGCGGCAGCGGCTGCGGCGGGCGCTGCTGCACCTGCTTGGGGGCGGCCTTTTTCTGTGCAGGCGGCGGTGGTGGCGGTTTTGCCGCGGCCGGATCCGGTGCCGCGGTCGCGACGGTCTGCTGCGGCTCTTTGCAGTCGGTCAGCCAGATGTCGTAGATCGGATGCTCGACGCCGTGCAGGCCGGGGCTCGCCGCGTACATCCAGCCCGAGAAGATCCGCTTCACCTCGCCCTGCAAGGTGATCTCGTCGACCTCGACGAAGGCGTCGGTGTTGGCCGCTTCCGTCGCCGGACGCGTGTAGCAGGCGTTGGTTTTGACGCGGAGCGCACCGAACTGGACGGTCTCGCCGATCTCCTCGTCGAAATTGATGATGCGCCCGGTGATCTTGTCGAGGCCGGAGAAGGTCGCCTTCTTGTTCACGATCTTCTGGGCCGGCGGCTCGGTCACGACCTCGTCGCCCGGCTGCAGGCTGGCCGGGGTCTGCGGCACGGCGCCGCCCGGCCCGCCCTTCTGCTGGGGCTGGCGCTGACCGGGCGCACCCGGCGCGCCTTGCGGGCCCGGCGGAGCGATCGCGGCGGAGGGCGGCTGGTTTGGCGGCGCGAGGGTCGAGCCCGGCGGCGGCGCCAAAGGTTGGGTCTCGACTGGCCCCGGCATCACGTTGCCCTGCCGACCTGGAGGCGGCATCGGGCGCGACGGCAGCACCCGGCCCTGCGGCGGCAGTTCCGGCACCTCTTCGTCGTCCTCGGGCATCGGCTGCGGCTGGGGCTGGCCGCGCGGAATGCTGCCGGGCGGCCGCAGCGGCGGCGGATCGGAGAAGATCGTGCCGATCTGCGCCTGAGCCGGCGTCGCAGCCGTCAGTGCGGTGGCGGCCAAAAGCGCCGCAAGACCGGTCAGGGAAAAGGTTTTGAACATTTCGCGCGGCTTCAACAGCGAATCGGGCTCGTTGGACATTCTACAGGGGATACCGCCGCTCGCAGGCCCTCCGGTTAACACGCCGAATACGGCGGGGGAAGGGCGGCATCCCTGCCCCTCCCGGCGCGGTCTGGCCAGGCCGGCATCCGGATGGGATAGTCGGAGCCCCTCCTCGGGGCCGAAAGCGGGAATGCCCCCGAACCGACAATCCCGACAGAGATGCCCTCCTCCCTCCTCGAAGCCGCCCTCGCCCTTCCCCTGCGCGCCCTGAGCTGGCTCGGCGGCCAGGGCACGCGCGCCGTGGCGGCGATCGCCTTCATCGCGGTCGCGGTGCCGCCGCTCGGCGCGCTGCTGCGCCCCTATGTCACCGAGGCGATCTTCCTTCTGCTCTGCATCTCCTTCATGCGTGTCGATCTCGTCGCGCTGTACGGACATCTGCGCCGGCCGGCGCTGGTCGGGGCCGCCACGGCCTGGACCACGATCGGTGTGCCGCTGATCGTCGGCCTCATCGCCCATGGAAGCGGGCTCGACAGCAGCTCACCCGGTCTCTTCCTTGCGCTGATGCTCCAGGGCATGGCTTCGCCGATGATGGCAGCACCTGCGCTCGCCGCGCTGATCGGCCTCGACGCCACGCTGCCGCTGGTCACGCTGGTCACCGCGACCGCGCTCGTGCCCTTCACCGCCTCGCTGTTCGCGAGCCTCTTTCTCGGCGGCATGCTCAGCATCTCGCCGCTCGCGCTCGGCCTGAAGCTGCTCGGCATCCTCGCCGCATCGCTGCTGGCCGCGACCGTCATCCGTCGCCTGCTCGGCACCGACGCGATCCAGCGCCACAAGCGACCGATCGACGGCTTCAACATCCTCATCCTGCTGGTGTTCGCATCCGCCGTCATGGGCGACGTGGTGCAAGATTTCCTCGCCGATCCGCTGTTTGCGATCGGCGTCGCACTGCTTGCCTTCGCGGTCTATTTCACCCTGCTCGCCGTCACGACATTCATCTTTCGCCGCGCCGGCACCGAGCGTGCCTTTGCGATCGGCCTGATGGTGTCACAGCGCAATCTGGGCCTGATGCTGGCGGCCACCGCCGGCGCATTGCCGCCCACCACCTGGCTCTATTTCGCGCTGACGCAGTTTCCGATTCACCTCGCGCCGTACATGCTGATGCCGATCGCGCGGCGGCTGAGAGTGCGCACCGATACGTCAGGCGGGGCAGCCACGGACCACATCACCTAGCCAGCCCTCACCGCGCTGCCTTTGAGCAAAGGCATCTCAATGCGCCATACTCATTCAACTTTCAGCTTCTTGCATTCGGCCAATATCCACTGCCGGAATGCCTGCATCGCGTGCGTGTGCCGCTTTGATTTCAGGGACGTGAGCCAGTACGATCCAAGATGGACGCGGGTGTCGTAAGGACAGGCCAGGCGTTTCCGGGCTACATCCTCCGAGAACAAGACGACCGGCAAAAGTGCGACCCCGCCTCCTTGAGCTGCAGCGTGCGCCAAGGAGACCGATGAATCAAACGTCGGGCCCGTCATGCGAGGCTGCCGGCATTTCGCCGCCTCGAACCACTGTGTCCACTCGCCGGATCGGTAGGAACGCAGCAGCACCTGTTGATGGAGATCTATCGGGTCTTTGAGACGCTTCGCTATCGTTGGCGTGGACATCGGGGTGAAGAAAGCATCGACCAAACGCTCTGCGTTGGTACCGTGCCAGGCGCCGTCGCCGAATCGAATGGCGTAGTCCAAGCCCTCGGCGCCGAGGTCGACACGATTGTTGTTGGCAAAAATCTTGATATCGACCTGCGGGTGGATCGAGGTGAAACTCTTGAGGCGAGGAACGAGCCAGCCTGCCGCGAACGTTCCGACGACGCCGATCATCAGCGTCTCCCGCATGCGGCCGTTTTCGAAACGGTCCAGCACCTGGTTGATCCGACCGAAAGCATCCGAAATAGCAGGTAACAGCGCCTCGCCTTCCTCTGTCAGGGCAAGCCCGCGCGTGAGCCGCCTGAACAACTCCACACGCAGGCTTCGCTCCAGAGTTCGCACCTGCTGGCTCACGGCGGCCTGCGACACTCGGAGTTCCAGACCGGCCTTGGTGAAGCTGAGGTGACGCGCTGCCGCCTCGAACGCGCGGAGCGCGTTCAGCGGAAGACTGGAAACGTTGGGAGGTCGGCGGGCCACGTCTGATCCAAGTTTTACTTATGGATGGCCTCACGAAGCATCGTTTGTCAATCGCGGGAGCACGCAGCAAAAAAGCGTACGTTCAATCGGAGTTCACGATGCTAACGCGACGTCAGTTCGGATCATCCACACTTGTCCTTTCAGCACAGCTCTTCCTCTCGAAAGTCTCGGGTGCTTCGACACTTGAAACAACACGGCTGTTGGAGACCATCAGGCAACTTGAAAGCAAAAGCGGCGGTCGACTCGGCGTCACCGTGCTCGACACGCAAACCGGAGCGTCGATTCATCACAGGGGAGACGAACGATTTCCGATGTGCAGCACCTTCAAGGTGCTTGCGTCCGCAGCAATATTGAACAGGCTGGGAGAGAAGCTGGACGGCCTTGATCAACGCGTTCGCATCGAACAATCCGACATCGTCGAAAATTCTCCGATCACCCGTGAGCATGTCGGACCCGAAGGCATGTCGCTGCGCGAACTCTGCGAGGCCGCCATTACGAGGAGCGACAACACGGCGGCGAACCTGCTTCTCAGGAACATAGGAGGCACTGCCGGCTTGACCGCCTTTGCGCGCAGCCTCGGTGACGACGTGACCCGATTGGACCGCATCGAGACCGAACTGAACGAAGCTGCGCCAGGCGATCTTCGCGACACGACGAGCCCAAACGCGATGGCTGAGAATTACAGGCGTCTGGTGCTGGGCAACGTGCTTCCGCCGGCAGGTCGGGAGCAGCTGTCCAAATGGATGATCGCAAACAAGACAGGCGACAGCCGATTGCGCGCCGGCTTGCCGCAGGGATGGCGCGTCGGCGACAAGACTGGAGCGGGCGCCCATGGCACCAACAACGACGTTGCGATCGTATGGCCACCTCAGCGTTCGGCGCTCGTCGTTGCCGTTTACCTCACGGGCGCCTCTGTCGACATGAGCGGGCAAAACGAGGTGATTGCCTCCGTCGGACGAGAGGTCGGCAAGGAATTCGGCTGACAGCACGAGCTGACGTTCGCACCGAAGCCCGGCAGAGCCCCTTCAAGTGGAGGCTTGTGCCGGGCGCCCTACCCCGCCCGCGCCGTCCGCCGCAGCGCCTGCGGCGGCTGGCCATACGCGCGAATGAAGGCGCGCCGCATGCGCTCGGGATCGCGGAAGCCAGTCACCTCCGCCACGCGCTCGATCGCCTCGCGCGAGGACTGCACGCGCTCGCGCGCGACTTCGAGCCTGAGGCGCTCGATCGCCTTGGAAGGCGTCGTGCCGGTCTCGGCGGCGAACGCGCGGGCAAAATGCCGGGCGCTCATGCCGGCGCGGTCGGCGAGATCCTCCACCGTCAGCGGCGCGTCGAGATTTTCGCGCGCCCAGGATAACAGTGCGCCGAAGCGCCCGTTCGGCGCCTTCAGCTCCAACAGCGACGAGAATTGCGACTGCCCGCCGCTGCGGCGGTGATAGAGCACGAGCTGGCGCGCGGTCGCCTGCGCGATCTCCTCGCCATGGTCCTCGGTGACCATCGCGAGCGCGAGGTCGATGCCGGCGGAGATGCCGGCCGAGGTCCAGACATTGCCGTCGCGGGTGAAGATCTGGTCCGGCTCGAACTTGACCTTGGGAAAGCATGCGACGAACTCGCGCGTCCGCCCCCAATGCGTGGTGGCGCGGCGGCCGTCGAGAAGCCCCGCCTCGGCGAGCACGAAGGCGCCCGAGCAGACGCTCGCGACCCGTACGTCGCGCCTTGCCAGCCGCTGCACGAAGGCCCGCGTGATCTCGCAGCGCGCGGCCTCCGCGACACCGCTGCCGCCGGCCACGAGCAGCGTCGTGATCGCGTTCGCCGTCTTGAAGTCACGCGCCATCATCTCGACGCCCGACGAGCTGCGCACCAGCCCCGGCTTGGCAGCCAGCACGCGGATGGCCGGCGACTTGCCGATGCAGCGCGCTGCGATCTCGAATGCCGAGATCGGGCCTGCCGCATCGAGCAGCTGAAAGTCTGGGAAGATCAGGATGCCGATCATGGGCCAGGCCGAGGGTTTGTCCGAAAGCGAGGGAATTATGCCATTTCTGACAGCAGGGCACCATGCCATTCTGCCGCCGTCAAGCGCATTGTCGGAGGCTCCCATGTCGTCACCGCTCCAGATCGGAATCCTCGTGTTTCCACGCGTCACCCAGCTCGATTTCACCGGCCCCTTGCAGGTATTCGCCATGGTCCCGGACGCAAAACTGCACCTGATCTGGAAGCGGATCGAGCCGGTGCCGAGCGATTCCGTGCTGACGCTGACGCCGACCACGACGTTCGCGGATTGCCCCCAGCTCGATGTCATCTGCGTGCCCGGCGGCCAGGGCACCAACGACCTTCTCAACGACGAGGACGTGCTCGAATTCCTGCGCAAGCAGGCGGCAGGCGCCAAGTACGTCACCTCGGTGTGCACGGGATCGCTGGCCCTCGGCGCCGCCGGCCTCTTGAAGGGCTACAGCGCCGCCACCCATTGGAGCGCAATGGAGATGCTCGCACAGTTCGGCGCGACACCGACGAAGACACGCGTCTGCGTCGATCGCAACCGCATCACCGGCGGCGGCGTCACCGCCGGGATCGATTTCGCGCTGACGCTGGTCTCGATCATGGTCAATCGCACCACGGCCGAAGCGATCCAGCTCCAGATGGAATACAATCCAGCCCCGCCGTTCAATGCGGGCTCGCCCGACACGGCGCCCGCCGAGGTGCTGGCGCTGCTGAGGGAGCGCGGCGCGCAGAACCAGGCGCGGCGTCTCGAAGCGGTGCAGCGCGCGGCTGAGCGGGTGAACTAGACTCCGCTCTCGTGTCCCGGACGCGCTGCAGCGCGCAGCGATGCGGCACAGAGCCGGGACCCAGGGAGCCACACAGCACGCAGCAGAATGGGCCCCGGCTCAGCTGCGCACCACTTCGCGGTGCGCAGCGTCCGGGGCACTAGACTCACGAGGGCCCCAACAGAAAAAGGCCGCTCGGTTTCCCGAGCGGCCTTTCCTGTCTCACGGTGGCTGCACATTCACATCGGGCGATGTCGGAGCTTCCAGACCGGGGGCCTATCTCCCGATCGAGTCCTTCCTCGGCGGCCGCTGCATCTCGGGACAGTCGCGAACTGTTGCCCGAACCGAACGCGATGGTCTCCCATCTCCGTAAGATGGGATCATTGAGCCGCATCGCCCGCCTCGAGGCAACGCCTGCGCAAGCAGCGTCCCCGCTGTTCCCGTTGTCCACAGCGGCGCGGCGCGGATGCAGGTGCATCCGCTTTGGACGATGGTGGTTCGTGGGTGCGCCGAAAAGGCTAGCCGGGCGTCCAGGGCTGATAGTCGCCGGTCGCCTTGGGGCGCCTGCCGCTGGCGAGCGTCGAGCCGGAGGGACGATAGGCATTGGCCGTGCCGGTGAGATTTGGCTGGTGCGGCTTTTCCCACTCGCGCGGCTGGTAGTTGACCTCGGTCGGCGGCTTGTCGACGACGTGGTGGATCCAGCCGTGCCATTCCGGCGGAATCCGGCTCGCTTCGGCGTAGCCATTATAGATCACCCAGCGCCGCTCGAAGCCGAGCGTCGGATCGATCGCCCCGCCCCGCGTGCGGTAGTAACGGTTGCCCTGCTCGTCCTCCCCGACCAGCTCGCCATACCGCTTGGTCCAGAGCTGGGTGCCAAACGTCTGGCCACTCCACCAGGTGAAGAACTTGAGGAAGAATTGTTTCATGCGGCAAGGGCCCTGCTTCGTCGGGTCCTGATGCCATCCGGGGGGCGAAATGTCCAGTTCGGCAGGCGCGCCGGCGCCCCCGCAAATCCGCCTACCGCGCACGCCGCTGCCGCAAAGCGGACGCGATTCATTCATGCCCCGTACAGCAGCAGGGCCTGAGGCTCCATTCGCGCGCAAACCGGCGTGATCCCAGGAACCCCAATGCATTCATAGGGTTTGCTTTCCGGGAAAGGAGTTTGACCATGAACAGTCTGAAATTGTTGAGTGCTGCCGCAGCAGCGGCGTTGGTTCTTCCCTTGGCGAGCCCGAGCTTTGCACAGAGTCGTGCCGCCGCGGTCGGAGCGGGCGGTGGCGCCCATGTCGGCGGCGGTGGCGGCGGCGCTCACATCGGCGGCGGCGGCTTCGGTGGCGGCGCGCGCATGGGCGGCGGCGGCGCGGCCTTCCATGGCGGCGGCGGCAATTTCGCGGCCGGCGGCGGCGCTATGCGTCCAAGCGGCGGCAGTTTCGGAGGCGGCGCCGCGATGCGTCCGAGCGGAGGCAGTTTCGCGGCCGCCCCCGCGATGCGTCCGAGCGGAGGCAGTTTCGCGGCCGCCCCTGCGGTCCGTCCGAGCGGCGGCAGCTTTGTAGGCGGCGTGGCGTCCCGCCCCGGGATATCGCCCACCTTCAGCGGCACGCGCAGCGTCGCGACCGCCTCGCCGGGCACGTGGAGCGGCAGCGGCGGCACCTGGAGCGGCGGCTGGCGCCACCATCGCCATCATCACCGCGGCGGCTTCTGGCCGGGCTTTGCGGCCGGCGCCGCGATCGGCGGCCTCGGCTCCTACGCCTATTACGGCGGCGGGTACGGCTACTATGACGATCCCTACTACTACGACAGCTATTATGACGAGCCGACGGTTGCGGTGGTGCCCGATAGCGGCGGCGACTCCGCTGCCTATTGCGCGCAGCGCTACAAATCGTACGACCCGGCCTCGGGCACTTATCTCGGCTACGACGGCCTGCGGCATCCCTGCCCGTAAGCAGATCGCCTAAGCGTGAGGCATAAGGCGTCGCAGCGATGCGGCGCCTTTTCTTGCAATCGGCGTCTTCCTCTCCGGCTCGCACGGGCAAGGATAAATACAATTCGATGCAAATGGACCTTTATGCACCGAACCGTGCATATCCTTCGCGATCCAATCCCAAATTGACCCGACCCACGATTCGCGGATATCACAAACCACAGTGGGGACTTCGATCTACTGGGAAGTGTCATGCCGCGTATTCTCGTGGTTGATGACGATCCGATGGTCGGCGCGACCATCGAGGTCCTCCTCCAACGTCAGGGCTTCGACGTCACGCTCACCGACGGCGGCGAAACAGGACTGGCTGCGCTGGAATCGCAAGCCTTCGACGTGATGCTGGTCGACATCTTCATGCCGCATATGCGCGGCTTCGAATCCATCCGCATCTTTCACGAGCGCGCCCCGGCCACGCCGCTGATCGCGATGTCGGGCTACGCCTTCGCCTCGTCCGCCTCGCCCTCTCCCGATTTTCTCCGCATGGCGCTGGAACTCGGCGCAACGCGCTGCCTGCGCAAGCCGTTCACGCCCGAAGCGCTGCTGACCACGATCCGGGAATGCCTCGCCGGCGCGAGCGCGCCGCCGAAGGACCAGAAAGAAGCCCCTTGATTCCAACGCAGCGCGTCATTCTCGGTGTTGGACTCGCCATCCTCCTGATCATCACCGCGGCTTCGATCGCCCTCGACGTCAAGTCGCGGTCCGACGCGGCGCGGCTAAACCACACCGTCCAGGTGCAAAAGAAGATCTCCGATCTGCGCGTGCTGCTGCGCCGGGCCGAGAGCGCCGCGCGCGGCTACGAGCTCTATCGCAGCCAGGGCTTCAGCGACGAATTCCAGTCGGTGCACGCCAAGATCGCTCCGGCCCTCGCCGAGCTCAAGCGCGACGTGCACGACAGTCCAGATCAGGTCGCGCTGCTGGAGGGCACCGAGCCGCTGGCGCTGCGCCGGATCGAGATTGCCGCCACCGCGATGCGCCTGCGCGCCGCCAACGACCAGGCCGGCATTGCCGCGCTCAACAGCAAGGCCGAGGGACGCGGGCTGATGGACACGGTGATGGGCAATCTCGACCGTCTGAGCGCGGAGGAAGAACGCCTGCTCGCCGCCCGCTCCCAGGATTCGCGCCGCACCGGAATCGTGCTGCTCGGCATCGACGTCGCCGGCGCCGTGCTGATCCTGCTCCTGGTGGCGTTGGTGATGCGCGAAAGTCGCCGCACGACGGGTGAGCTCCAGAGCTCGCTCGAGCAGACCCAGGCCGCCAAGACCGCTCTCGAGGCGGCGGTGGCCGAGCGCACCGAGCACCTCGTCGCCGCCCATGACGAGCTGCGCCTGTCGGTCAACGTGCTCCAGAGCACGTTCCGCAGCATGGCGGAGGCGGTGCTGGTCATCGACGCCGAGGGCATGGTGCTGCTGTCCAATCCGGCCGCCGAGCGCATGCTGCTGCATCGCACCGGCATGAACGTCGGCAATCTGCGCGCGCTGTCCGACGTGTTTCACGGCGACGGCGTCACACCGCTTCTGGCCGACGAGCTGCCGTCGACGCGCGTGCTGCGCGGCGAGCAGTTCGAAGAGCTGGAGATGATCGTTCGCCCGCACAGCGGCAACCCGCCACGCCAACTCATGGTCAGCGGCCGGCCGATGCGGGACGGGCAAGGCAACATCTCCGGCGCGGTGCTGGTCTATCACGATGCGACCACCTCGCGCGAAACCGAGCGGCAGCTGCACCAGTCGCAGAAGCTGGATGCCATCGGCAAGCTGACCGGCGGCGTCGCGCACGACTTCAACAACATGCTCACCGTCATCTCCGGCAACACCGAGACGCTGGTCGAGAGCCTGAAGGACCAGCCCGAGCTGCAGCGCACGGCGCGGCTGATCGACGATGCCGCCGAGCGCTGCGCCGAGCTGATCCAGCATCTGCTGGCGTTCGCGCGCCGGCAGCCGCTCGAGCCGCGCAACGTCGACATCAACGCCGCGATCACGGATATCGCAAAGCTTCTGCGCCCCACCCTCGGCGAGCAGATCCAGATCGAGACCGTGCTGGAACAGGGGCCGATGACGACCCATATCGATCCGTCGAGGCTCACCAATGCCGTGCTCAACATGGCGATCAACGCCCGCGACGCCATGCCGAACGGCGGCAAGCTGCTGCTGGAGACCCACCGCGTCGTGCTCGACGAGGCCTACGCGCAGGCCAATGCGGACGTGACGCCCGGCCCCTATGTCATGCTCGCGGTCAGCGACAGCGGCACCGGCATGTCCGTGGAGATCCAGCAGAAGGCGTTCGAGCCCTTCTTCACGACGAAGGAGGTCGGCAAGGGATCCGGCCTCGGCCTCTCCATGGTCTACGGCTTCGTCAAGCAGTCCGGCGGCCACATCAAGATCTACAGCGAGGAAGGCCACGGCACCACGATCAAGCTCTATCTGCCGCCGGGCGAAGGCGCCGCGGACGTGGCAGCTGGCGTCACGCCGCAGGCCGAAGGCGGCGCCGAGACCATTTTCGTGGTCGAGGACGATCCGCTGGTCCGCAACTTCGTCACCGCGCAGCTGCAGAGCCTCGGCTACAAGACGGTGGCCGCGTCCGACGGCAAGGCGGCGCTGGACTTGATCGAGGCCGGCCAGAGCTTCGACCTGCTGTTCACCGACGTCGTCATCCCCGGCGGCATGAGCGGCCGCGAGCTCGC
Organism: Bradyrhizobium sp. CCBAU 11357; assembly: GCF_028128865.1. Classification (NCBI taxonomy): domain Bacteria; kingdom Pseudomonadati; phylum Pseudomonadota; class Alphaproteobacteria; order Hyphomicrobiales; family Nitrobacteraceae; genus Bradyrhizobium; species Bradyrhizobium sp. CCBAU 11357. The sequence continues at coordinate 35,579 of NZ_LBJW01000109.1, forward strand.
CGAAGAGGTGGCGAGGCGCCGGCCCGGCGTGAAGGTGCTCTACACCTCCGGCTACACCGACAACGCCATCGTCCATCACGGCAAGCTGGATGACGGCGTGCTGCTGCTGACCAAGCCCTACCGCAGAAACCAGCTCGCGGAGATGATCCGCAAGGCGCTGAACGGCGGCGGGATGGCGGCGAGCTAGCGCGTGAACTGCCGAAGGCGCGCTGCAGTCACACCCTATACGAGGTCGAGAACACTGGCTGAGGATGTGAGTTCCAAGTGTCCTCTTGAGACGCCGTAGCTCGCCCGGATCCGCGCCGGAGGTGTTTAGACACCGCGCTATGCCACGCGTAAGGCCGTTTTGATCGTCATCGGGTCGGTCTCAAGCAAAAATCAAGCGCACCTCAAGGACAAATCGTCTCGCCAGACCAGTCTCTGAGCATGCTCTCGGCGACAAATGTAGGAGCCGGTGTCGTGACAGTCCGCTTGCGGAGCGCGATACCGAGCGCAGTCACCAGATGCACAGCTAGGATCTTGGTCTGCGGCCGGAATTGACGGCGCAGCTTCGACAGGTGCTCGCATGAAACGACGAGAGTTCATCTTGTTGATTGGCGGGGGGCTGGCCTGGCCTGCGATCGCACGGGCGCAGGGCGGAGCCAAGCTGCATCGTATCTTCTGGGTCTCGACTCAGTCCGGACCGGATCCCTTCCTGGACGGCTTTCGCGAGGGAATGCGCGCGCTGGGATACGTCGAGGGCAGGACCGTAACAATCGAGACGCATTATGCCCCTGAAAACCCGCAGGCACTGCGCAAGATCGTCTCCGAGTTGCAGCGAGGGGATGTCGACCTTGTGGTCTCGAGCGGTCCAGCGACACGCGTCATGACTGCGGTGACCGAAGTCCCCGTGCTGTTTGCATTGAGCGGTGACCCCGTCGCTTTGGGTGTGGTGAAGAGCCTTGCTCACCCCGGCACCAATTTCACCGGCAGCACATTCCTGTCGCTTGAGCTTGCAGGAAAGCGCGTCGAGCTGCTCAAGGACATTTATCCAAAGCTGCGAAAACTGGCGGTGTTCTCGAACACGGATCACCCGGGAGAGCCACTGGAATGGCGTGCGACTTTGGAGTCGTGCCGAAATCTTGGCATTGAGGCAGCCTACGTTCCGTTCTCCGGCGCTCGCGAAATCGAGAATGGGTTGATGGCTGCCGGCAAGGTGGACGCGGATGCTCTCCTCGTGTTTCCCGACGCGGTGACGCTGGTGCATCGTGCGAAGATTGCGGAGCTTGCAATCGCGCACCGGCTGCCCTCGATGTTTGGCTGGTCTGAATATTGTGACGCTGGCGGTCTCCTAAGTTACGGCGCAAACCAGCGCACGACCTATTCTCGGCTTGCCACTTATGCCGATCGCATCCTGCGCGGTGAAGATCCGTCGGATCTTCCGGTCATGCGTCCCGACAAGTTTGAACTGGCAGTCAATCTGAAGACAGCCAGGCTTCTGGGTATCGAGCTGGATGTGTCGTCGATCCTGTTTCGCGCCAGCAAGGTGATCTCCTGAGAGTAGTCATGACGGACGGTGCTGCGCAGTCCTCTTCGTGTACGATGCCTCCGCGTCGCTCGCTGTTCTGCAAGTACTTCGCGACGTTGTTTGTCGCTGCGGTCGTGCCTCTGATACTCGGCGCGGCCGTCGAGGCTTCTTTCGGTTACCGGGACCAGCGCCGCCAGATCAGCGCGGTGCTGCAGGCCGATGCTCGCGCGGCGTCCGACAGGATCGAGGCGTTCACCGATGGCATCCGAGATCAGCTGGGTTGGATGGTGCAGCTTCCCTGGTCTGCCGGAGACGATGCGCAACATAAGATCGACGCCTTGCGCCTCCTCCAGCAGGTGCCTGCAATCGTTTCGGTTTCGCTTCTGGATGAGACCGGCACCGAACGGGTCTTTGTTTCCAGGCTGCTTCTGAACAGGACCGGGCCCGGCATTGATATGTCTACGGATCCCGCTGTTCTGGGCGCACGCGGCAACAAAGTCTGGTACGGACCGGTTCAGTACCGGCGAGATTCAGAGCCCTATATGAGGATCGCGGTTGCCGGGAGCCTGCCGGCCGCGGGGGTTGCGATCGCCGAGGTCAATCTGAAGCTGATCTGGGATGTCATCGCAGCCATTAGAATTGGCGAGACCGGCTACGCCATAGTTGTCGATGATTCCGGTCATCTGATCGCACATCCCGATATCAGTCGGGTTCTGCGCGGCCGCGCCAGCTCCGGCAGTTTTGGCCCGATCAAGCATCTCGTTGGCGGGGCGAGCGGAGCGGCGGTGATAACCGGGGAGCGAGGCAACCCGGTGGTGGCGCTATCCGTTCAGGCCGCCGATGTGGGATGGACGGTAATCGCGATGCAGCCGACCTCGGAAGCCTTTGCATCAATTCGCGCGGCGTTGTGGCGATCGTCAATTCTCATTGCCTTTGGTGTTCTTATCGCGCTGGCGCTCGCCTATTGGCGCGCGCACAGAATGTCCGGCCCGATCAAGCAACTGGAAGAGGGCGTGGAGCGGATCAGAACCGGACAATTCGAGCATCGCATCAAAATCTTCAGCGGTGACGAGCTGCAGCAACTGGCGTTGCGCTTCAACGAAATGGCTTCTGAACTGGCGATCTCGCAGCAGAAATCTGCGCGGATCGAACGGCTGAAGCAGTTCCTGCCGTCACAGGTTGCCGAATTGGTCGAGCATTCTCATGAACTGCTCGAAGGGCAGCGACGTGAGGTGGCCGTCATTTTTGGCGACTTGCGCGGCTTCACGGCGTTCTCCACGCGCAATGAACCCGATGTCATCATGGCCGTCATGCGAGAGTACTACGAGGCCGTCGGCGCCGTGACGACTCGTCACGAGGCAACGCTCATCGGCTTCGATGGCGACGGAGTCATGCTCCTGGTCAATGCCCCGATCGCATGCGAACAGCCGGCAACGCAAGCGGTCCGGCTCGCGATCGACCTGCAAATGACGGTGCAGTCACTTGCCGGCAAATGGTGTGACGCTGGCCACGCGATCGGCTTTGGTGTGGGCGTTGCCATGGGTCCGGCAACGGTAGGTACGGTTGGCTATAACGGTCGGCTGGACTACACGGCGATGGGAGCCGTGGTGAATTTGGCATCGCGGCTCTGCAATCTCGCGAACGACGCGCAGATCCTGGCCGATCCCACGATCGCTGGAAGGGTAAGGGATAGCGTTCCGTTGGCCTCGCTCGGACAGCGGACCATCAAGGGCTACGACCAGGCTCTCGAAGTCTTTGCCGTCGCACCTGCTGACCTGCCGTTGAAACCGCCGGGCTCGGCACAACGCCGGCGAGAGAAAGAGCTTCAGGACCACTGATACCCCAGCGTCCGGAAGGCTAACGCGTCGCCATCACCACGGCGGCCAGCGTGAGCAGCAGCGCGGCGATCTGCCCTGCCCCGAGCGGCTCGCCCAGCGCCACCGCCGAGGTCACGACGCCGATCACCGGCACCGCCATGGTGCCGATCGCCGCGACCGAGGCCGGCAGGCGCGCGAGCGCAGCGAACCAGCTGACATAGGCGATGCAGAACTGCCCGACGACCGAATAGACCAGGAGCCACCAGCCGAGCGGCGTCACCTGCGACAGATGCGTGGTCTCGACCAGGAGGCCGACGATCGAGACCGGCAGGCAGCCGATCCCGATCTGCCAGGCCGCAGCCGTGATCGGCGGCAGGCGGATCGGGTACTTCTTCGAGAACACCGTGCCGACGGCAAAGCCGAATGCGCCGACGAGCGCCATGACGATGCCCGGCAGCTTCTCGACGCTGGCGGCAAAGCCGTTGCCGCCCATGATCGTGGCAAGGCCGGCGAAGGCCAGCAGCAGCCCCAGCGTGCGCAGGAGCGTCGGCTGCTCGCCGAGCACCGGCCAGGCGATGACCGAAGCCCAGACCGGCATGGTGTAGGCGATCAGCGCCGCCTCGCTCGCCGGCAGCCAGAGCAGCGCCAGCCCCATCAGCACCATCCAGCCGGTGACGTTGAGCACGGCCGAAATGAGGAGACGCGGCCAGATCGCGCCCTCCACCTGCAGGCTTTGCCGGCGGATCACCGCAAGCAACGCCAGCAGCAGCGCGCCGAGCACGCCGGTGACCCCGCGCAGCGTCAGGGGCGGCAGCTCGGCGAGCAGGAATTTCGTCACCGGCCAGTTGAAGCCCCAGCCGACCGAGGTGATCGCAAGGAACATCAGGCCGGCCGGGGCGATGCGTGGCCGCACGCCCGGCGTCGTCGAATCAAGCATGTCAGGTAGTCCGGCAAAATCGACAGTCAGCTTGGCCCGGATTCGCAGGTCCCACCACCACTTCGGCGGGCATGCCTGCCCTCACCTTCCGTAGGGCTACGTGAGTCCTGCTGACGCAATCCCATTGCTCAAAAATATAGCTGCCCCTGTGAACAGCGGGAGGAAGGCTCCGCGTCATCACGGGATGCAAATTTTTTCGGTTGGGAATCCCTGAGGACTCACTGATACTTGCCTTCACAACAGGCGCGGCGCTGACCCCTGTTATCCCCCACAATCCACCATATTTAGTATTTGATTCAGGAACTCGCACTAGTTCTTGACGGGCGCAACGGAGAGTCCTAGCTTTCGGTCCGTTCGGCGCGAGTGAGTTTGCGTCCCGCCGGCACTCCCCCAAAGGGTCTCGCAAATCTCCGCTCCGCCAGCCGGCCAAAGGCTGCGGATGAGGGCTTGTCTGCCCTCGGAATGCAGGCTCTTCGGGCGCCAGAACGGGCCGGCAACAGGCTCGGATGGCATCGAAGACGAAGTGACAGTTGTGGGGCGTTGAACGCATGTCGCACACATCCCCTTGGGGGCGGATGAGTGTGGACAGGCCGGCGGGATGATCGATGCGACGCATCGGGGTCGTGCCGGGAAAAAACAGGGCCGGATCCACCGGCTGAACTGCGGTGCCCAAGGCCGAACGGCTGAAGGCCCGCGAAATGCAATGACGACCCGGCATGCCCACAACGAGGGGCGGGACCGGTCAAAGAAAAGGACGGGGCAAGACAATGCGGATTGAGCGGCGCCACACCACCCAAGGACAGTCACCTTATGCGGGAATCGACTTCCGCCTGACCACGTCGGAGATTCGCAATCCCGACGGCTCGGTCGTGTTCAAGCTCGACAATGTCGAGGTGCCGAGCGAGTGGTCGCAGGTCGCCTCCGACGTGCTGGCCCAGAAATATTTCCGCAAAGCCGGCGTTGCCGCGCGCCTGAAGAAGGTCGAGGAGGAATCCGTCCCCTCCTTCCTGTGGCGCTCCGTGCCCGATACCGACGCGCTCAATGCGCTGCCCGAGAAGGAGCGCTATGTCAGCGAGCTCAGCGCAAAGCAGGTGTTCGACCGCCTCGCCGGCTGCTGGACCTATTGGGGCTGGAAGGGCAAGTACTTCTCGACCGACGAGGACGCCCAGGCCTTCTACGACGAGCTCCGCTACATGCTCGCCATGCAGATGGTCGCGCCGAACTCGCCGCAATGGTTCAACACCGGCCTGCACTGGGCCTATGGCATCGACGGCCCCGGCCAGGGCCACTATTACGTCGACCCCTTCACGGCTAAGCTGACCAAGTCCAAGTCGGCCTACGAGCACCCGCAGCCGCATGCCTGCTTCATTCAGGGCGTCGGCGACGACCTCGTCAACGAAGGCGGCATCATGGACCTCTGGGTCCGCGAGGCGCGCCTGTTCAAATACGGCTCCGGCACCGGCTCCAACTTCTCGCGCCTGCGCGGCGAAGGCGAAAAGCTCTCCGGCGGCGGCCGCTCCTCGGGCCTGATGAGCTTCCTCAAGATCGGCGACCGCGCCGCCGGCGCGATCAAGTCGGGCGGCACCACGCGCCGCGCCGCCAAGATGGTCGTGGTCGACGTCGATCACCCCGACATCGAGACCTATATCGACTGGAAGGTGAAGGAGGAGCAGAAGGTCGCCGCCCTCGTCACGGGCTCCAAGATCAACCAGAAGCACTTGAAGGCGGTGCTGAAGGCCTGCGTCAACTGCGAAGGCTCGGGCGACGATTGCTTCGACCCCGAGAAGAACCCTGCGCTGCGCCGGGAAATCAAGCTCGCGCGCCGCAGCCTCGTGCCCGACAATTACATCAAGCGCGTCATCCAGTTCGCCAAGCAAGGCTACAAGGACATCCAGTTCGACACCTACGACACCGACTGGGACAGCGAAGCCTATCTCACCGTTTCGGGGCAGAACTCCAACAACTCGGTCTCGCTGAGGGACGACTTCCTGCGCGCGGTCGAGACCGACGGCGACTGGAATCTCAACGCCCGCACTTCGAAGAAAGTGACGAAGACGCTGAAGGCGCGCGACCTCTGGGAGAAGATCGGCTACGCCGCCTGGGCCTCGGCCGATCCGGGCCTGCACTTCAACACCACGATGAACGACTGGCACACCTGCAAGGCGTCCGGCGACATCCGCGCGTCCAATCCGTGCTCGGAATACATGTTCCTGGACGACACGGCGTGCAACCTCGCCTCGGCCAACCTGCTGACGTTCTACAACACCGAAACCAAGCGCTTCGACGTCGAGGGCTATGAGCACCTCTGCCGGCTCTGGACCATCGTGCTGGAAATCTCCGTCATGATGGCGCAGTTCCCGTCGAAGGCGATCGCCGAGCTCTCCTACGAGTTCCGCACGCTCGGCCTCGGCTACGCCAATATCGGCGGCCTCTTGATGACCATGGGCCTGCCCTATGACAGCAAGGAAGGCCGCGCGCTCTGCGGCGCCCTCACTGCAGTCATGACCGGCATCACCTACAAGACCTCCGCGGAAATCGCTGCGGAACTGGGCACCTTCCCCGGCTACAAGAAGAACGCCGCGCACATGCTGCGCGTGATCCGCAACCACCGCCGCGCCGCCCATGGCCAGTCCAACGGCTATGAGGCGCTCAGCGTCAACCCGGTGCCGCTCGACCTCGTCTCCTGCCCGCAAGGAGACCTCGTCAGCCATGCCCAGGCGGCCTGGGATGCGGCGCTCGAGCTCGGCGAGAAGCACGGCTATCGCAACGCCCAGACCACGGTGATCGCGCCGACCGGCACGATCGGCCTCGTCATGGATTGCGACACCACCGGCATCGAGCCGGACTTCGCGCTGGTCAAGTTCAAGAAGCTCGCCGGCGGCGGCTACTTCAAGATCATCAACCGCGCCGTGCCGGCCGCGCTGCGCGCGCTCGGCTATCGCGAGAGCGAGATCGCGGAGATCGAAGCCTATGCCGTCGGCCACGGCTCGCTCTCCAACGCCCCCGGCATCAACGCCTCGACCCTCAAGGCAAAGGGCTTCACCGATGAAGCCATCGCCAAGGTCGAGAAGGCCCTGCCGACCGCCTTCGACATCAAGTTCGCCTTCAACAAGTGGACCTTCGGCGAAGACTTCATCCGCGACCAGCTGGGAATCGGCGCCGAAGCCATTGCGGCTCCCGGCTTCGACCTGCTCCAGGCCGTCGGCTTCACCAAGCGCGAGATCGAGGCGGCCAACGTCCACATCTGCGGTGCGATGACGGTGGAAGGTGCCCCGCATCTCAAGGCCGAGCACTACCCGGTGTTCGACTGCGCCAATCCCTGCGGCAAGATCGGCAAGCGCTATCTGTCGGTCGAGAGCCACATCCGCATGATGGCGGCGGCCCAGCCCTTCATCTCGGGTGCGATTTCCAAGACCATCAACATGCCGAACGACGCCACGGTGGAGGACTGCAAGTCCGCCTACATGCTGTCGTGGAAACTCGCATTGAAGGCCAACGCGCTCTATCGCGACGGCTCAAAACTCAGCCAGCCGCTCAACTCGCAGCTCATCAGCGACGACGAGGACGAGGACGATGCGGTCGAGGTGCTGCACGAGAAACCCATGGCGGCGCGCGCCGCGCATGTCGCCGAAAAGGTCGTCGAGAAGCTGGTCGAGCGCATCGTCGTGATGCGCGAGCGCGAGAAGATGCCGGATCGCCGCAAGGGCTACACCCAGAAGGCGGTGGTCGGCGGCCACAAGGTGTACCTGCGCACCGGCGAATACGATGACGGCCGTCTCGGTGAGATCTTCATCGACATGCACAAGGAAGGCGCGGCGCTGCGCTCCTTCATCAACAACTTCGCCATCGCGGTGTCGCTCGGCCTGCAATACGGCGTGCCGCTCGACGAATATGTCGACGCCTTCACCTTCACCCGCTTCGAACCGGCAGGCCCGGTGCAGGGCAACGACAGCATCAAGTACGCGACCTCGATCCTCGACTACGTCTTCCGCGAGCTCGCGGTGAGCTATCTCTCCCGCTTCGACCTCGCCCACGTCGATCCCAACGAGACGGGTTTTGACGCGCTCGGCAAGGGCGTCGAGGAAGGCAAGGAGCCGGACGAGGACGGCGGCCACCACGCGACCAAGCTGGTCTCGCGCGGCCTCACCCGCTCGCGCACCGACAACCTCGTCGTGATGCGCGGCGGCTCGGCCGCGGTCAGCCAAGGCAACGACAGCGCGCCCTCCGGCGGCAGCCGGGTCACCGCGCTGGCCGCCCACGGCACCTCGTCCCGCCTCAGTGACACCATCGAAGGCGCCGTCGCCCTGAAGCAGGAAGCCCAGCACGATCTGTCGCCGACGGAGAAGCTCGAGCAGCTGCAATGGAGCAAGGCCGGCACCGCCGCAACGCTGGTCCCCAGCAAGGCCGAGCGCCGCGCGGAAGCGAAGGCTAAGGGCTACGAGGGCGAGATGTGCAGCGAGTGCGGCAACTTCACGCTGGTGCGGAATGGGACCTGTATGAAGTGCGATACGTGCGGAAGCACGACGGGGTGTTCCTGAGGTACAACTTTCTTAGGGCGACGTAAAAGGCATGGGCGGCTATTAAGCCGCCCATTTCTGCAATGAAGACGACTTATCTCGATAGCAACGACTTCTCAGACATCTCCGCGAAGGGACTATTGCATTACGAGAACGCCGAAGTGCTGGCTGTACTAAGGCACGCTCGAAGTAGTGGTCAGGCGTCCATTCGATTGCCGCCACCGCTGCTACGCTCCTTACGTCTATATCTTCAGATGCGACGCTCGATTTGGTGAGCATTTGAAGACATGATCTAATCAGAGGACGCGGTACCCGAGATGGAGCGACATACTCCGCATGCTTTAGCTTTTTGAAAAGCTGGGATGGGAGCGAAGCGATACCCATCGCCCATAGACGAACGAAACTGGTAGCTTCGCAAGTTATTAGCGCAAGATATTGATAAGGGGCCCACACTTCGAGGATTGAAGCAGTGTCAAATCGGCTCGACGAAGCACGGCAGACAGTACGAACGCTCCTAGACGACCTTGAAACGGTCACGGTCAGAACCGAAGGAATTCTGATGAAGGCCAAACGATTGGCACGTCTAATGCGCGACTCGGATGCGCAATATTGGCTGGAGTTGGAGACCTCGGGCTACCCAAAAGACTCCTTCAAAACTTCCAGCTTGGGCACGTGCGAGAAATACGCAACCAAATCGGGACGAGTCGATTCCGGAGGCAAATACTACGTGCCAAGCCTGCCTCAACTCGAAGCGATTGGGGAAGGATACAAAGAGCGGGCTGACGCCTTCAATAAGCCTGCTGATAAGTCTGTGGTGATAGAGGATTTTCTGGCAAAAAAGGCGACCGAAGATTTCCTTGCAAATCGTGCCAAGCAACAGATTGCCGCTCGAAAACTATACAACGACCACCACGCTCTAGTGGTGGCCCTTCGAGACTCGGTTCACAGCTACGCTACGGACGTTTATATATCCATCGAGTTAGGTGACGCAGCCCAGGACATTTTTGAGCAAGCGAGGAATCGGGTTGACAACTTTATCAGATCCTACGCTCCGAAGGCCGCAGAACAGATCATAGCCGTAAACGAGCGAATGGCAGACGATTCAGCTGAGGCCTTTTCCCATGCCCTCACGACTTGTCGACGACTCCTGCTCACAATCGCTGACGCGATATATCCCGCTCGGTCCGAGCCGTATATCGATGGGAGAGGAAAATCACGTGACGTGGGCTACGAAAGTTACAAAAATCGCCTCTTAGCCTATCTCGAACAAAGCGCAGCAAGCGCAGGCTCACGAGCACTAATCGAATCCGGTCTGGAACACCTGGCCGCCCGCTTAGACGCAGTGAATAGCAAGGTGTCGAAGGGGGTCCACGTAACCGTGACCGAGGAAGAAGCTCGCCTAGCTGTGATCCACACCTACCTTTTCTTAGGTGAAATCGCCCAGGCGACCGAGTAGCCCGTAGAATGGGTAGAGCCCGTGCGAAACCCATCATCTGTCCGCGCGTATGGCGATGAGTTCGCTTCACTCTACCCATCCTATGAGTTGTCTCCGCATCGGAGATCGGCGCTGCTCATCAATACCCACCGCCGAAATTGCCTTTGCGGCCGAGCACTTCCCTCCTAAACTACCTCCACCGCCGGCATGAGTTCCGACGGGCCCGGTAGAAGCGGAGTCAACTTATGCCCAAACCGGAAAGCTTTCCGATCGAAAAAATCTTCGTTCCCACGAAGCAGAAGAAGGCCATCAAGCCCGAGATTGTCGGAGAGATTGCGGAAAGTATTTTGGAGATCGGACAACAGGCCCCCATTTCCGTTTGGCGCGACGGAGACCGCCTCGTCCTGGTCGAGGGACTGCATCGGCTCGAAGCCTGCAAGGCGCTCGGCGAGACGACCATTCTCGGTGTCCTGGTCTCCGCCGAGCTTGCTCAACATAAGCCGCAGCTCGCCGAACGCCCCGAAGTGGAGGCAGAGCGCATCAAGATGGCGCGATTGAAACAGCTGCGGCTGGAGAAGGAAGCCGCGGACACATCGGCGGCTGCCTTGAAGGGCGCTGGCGCAACGCAAGCGCCGCGCACCAGTCCGGCGAAAGGCGTCCGCGACAATCCGAAGGCATCAGCGGGCCGGACTGCGAAATCGACACCGAAATCATTGTCGGACTGGATCACGCAGCAAAAGAGCAGCGGCGGCCGCTATTGATTGTCGGCGCCAGAATTTCTGGTGATAGCTCGTAGCCTGTAGGGTGGGTGGGTTAGCTTAGCGCAGCGTAACCCACCTCTTTATTCTTCGCAGAGACAAGAAGTGGTGGGTTACGCCGCGCGAACTGCGCTTCGCGCAGTCGCGGGGCTAACCCATCTTACGCGCTCGCGCCCGCAGTTCCAGCCTCACGATCAAACTCTCTCCCGAATTCCTACAAATCTCTGCCATCGACCAAAGGTAGAATGCTGCCGGTGAAGCGTGGTCAACAACGCGACTTGCAAGAAAATCTGCACGCGGGCCCGCTTCCGACAATGGAACTGGGAGTTACGCCATGCAGCATCTGCCGAACGACACCTTCGACGTCACCCTCGACCAGTTTGGTCAAATCGCGACCGTGTACGGAGACCCCGGCTTTCCTTCAAGCACGGACGTCGTCGGCGGCAACGACACCGTGACGGCCACCGTCACCGAGCGCAATACGCAACTCACTGTCTTCGGCGACGACCACACGACGCTGCTTGGTCACTCGCAAGGCGGAAACGACACGCTCATTGCCGACATCGGCGGCGGCTGGAACACCGCGCTCGTGGTGGGCGACACCCAATCGATGATCGACGACGCCAAAGGCGGCCACGACACCATCGTCGCGGATGCCTATGGCACCGTCTACACCACCGTTTCGGCCTTCGGCGACGTCGCGGGCGACATGTCGGGCAACGCGCGGGGCGGCAATGACGACATCACCGGCTCGATCGGGTGGCGTGGCGGCGCCAATTTGTTCGCGGGCGATGCCGGCGGTTCCATGATCGACACCTCGCACGGCGGCAATGACACGATCGATGTCAGCGTTCTCACCATCGATGGCGGAGCAACCGTCAGCGGCGACGCGATCGGCGCCATGCGCGGCCTTGCGCAAGGCGGCAACGACAATCTGACCGCCACCCTGGACGGCGACAGCCCGATATCCGGCGCCAGCCTATCGGGGGATTCGTCGACCTCACTGATGGATCTGACCCAAGGCGGCGACGATATCTTGACCGTCAAGATGGCCGGCCAGTACGCGGATGCGAGCTCGTCGGTGTTCGGCGACGCGCCGATCATGGCGGGTCACGCCCACGGCGGCAACGATGTCCTCAACGGCAGCGCCGGCCGGGACTTCATGTATGGCGATGCGCGGATCTACACGCCTGCATCACCAGGCTCGATCACCGGCGGCAACGATACGCTGAACGGCGGCGCCGGCGACGACCAGCTTTGGGGCGGAGGAAACGGCGACATCTTCGTCTTCAACAAAGGTTCCGGCAACGACACGCTCAACGACTTCGACCAAGGCAACAAGGCGATGGGCAGCACCGCGACCGAGCACGATTTGATCGACGTGCACGATTACGGCTTTGCTGACTGGAGGGCGCTGTCGAGCCAGATCAAGGACAATGCCGCCGGCGATGCCGTGGTTCACCTCTCGGCGAACGACACCATCACCCTCGACGGCGTCCACGCTGCGAGCCTGCACGCGACCGACTTCCTCATCTGAGCGCGCAGGTTGGATTTCGCCATGCAGACGCGCGAAGCGCGTCTGCTCGGCGTAGCCCGCCTCCGCAGAAGCAAGAATGGTGAATTACGCGTTCGGCAAAAGAGCTCGTGGGATGTGGCAACAAAGGCGGCCATCCGCAGCTATCGCGATCGGCGACTCTTTGCCGGATGCATCGAAGATGCAGCGGCAAAATCTCACCACATGGCCGCCACGCGGGCGACAGCCCGCAATCGCGATTTCAGCGCAAACGCGACGGAGGCTCGCGGCTTCGTCGATATTCAGGAGCCATTTGCAATGTTGAGTGCGGTGGGAAACAAGCCAACCGGAAAATCCGGCCGGCGCGGCAAGAAGAAGGCCGGACAACGGACCGGGGCTGGCGAGCAACGTGCCAGTGCAGCGCATCAATTGCCGGAGGCCTCGGCGGAGACCAGGCAAGAGACCGAGCAAAAGATCGAGCAAGAGACCGCGCATGCGACCGAGCAAGAGCCGAGCCGACAGATCAGTGCGGAGATACCTTCGGCTGCAGCCCTGCCGGACGAGGCTTCCGGGGTGGCGATCGCTGCAAGCCCGCCCGTCGCACCGGTCGAACCCTTGGAGGCCAGCACGCAGGCGATTGCCGACGCCTATAGCGACTACATCAGGACGTCGCTCGAGCAAGCCTGGAACTTCCTGGGAAAGCTCGCGACGGCGCGCTCACCCGTCGAGGCGTTTGAGCTTCAGATGGCGTATGCGAAACAGGCGTGCGATTCGTTTGTCGCCGAATCCCAGAAGATCACCGAGTTGCATGAACAATTGACCAGGCAAAGGGTCATGCATCTTGAGGGGTTCGTGGCCAAGCTCACCCAGACGACGCTCGAAATCCGCGCGCTACGTCACTAAACGTTAGCTGCGTATTGCGGCGCCGGCGTAACCCTCCGGCTCTCCGCGCGCCGAGATGAATGTGGTGGGTTACGCTACGCGAACGGCGCTTTGCGCCGTCGCAGAGCTAACCCACCCTACCCGCTTGAGGACGGCCTGGAGTTCAGTACCCTGACTTCGTGCCGGTCGTTGGCCTCGTGCTCGCGCCGGTGGTTTGACCTGTCGTTTGTCCTGGCGCGTAGCTCGACGCGCCGGGTTTGGTGCTCTTCGAGGCCTTCGCCTGATGCTTCTTCTTATGCCCAGGAGCGTAGCTGGAAGCGCCCGGCTCGCCCTTCTGGGAACCCATTTGCTGCATCTCCTGACCTGGCGTCTTGCTCGATACACCCTGAGCAAAGACGGCTGGGGCTGTAGCCATGACAACGGCAGCCGAAAGCGCGATGATCATTGCTTTCATGTTGTCCTCCTCGAACAGGCCCCCTCAAAGAAAACGGAATGGACCAGCGCCCGTTCCTCTCAGCGAAGGCTCACAGCGCCCTGTCGCGCATCATGTGCCGAGCCCGCCATAATTTCTCCTTTGCACACGCGTTGTGTCGGACAGCGGCGAGACCTATCCTTGATCGGACTGCCTCCCATTGACGCCCGACCGGATGGAGAGCGCATCGATGCCTGACACGAACGACCCCAAACCTGAGACCGGCAAGACCGATAACGCCAAGCCTGATAACGCCAAGCCTGATAACGCCAAGCCCGATGCCACGAAGCCGGACGAGACACGTGCCGACGGCGGGCTGACTCGGGCCTACGACCGGATCAAGAGCGCCGAAGAAGACCTTGCGCGGCTGGACCGGCTGGTTTCCGGAATGGAACGCAACAGCGAAGCCCCGCGGACCTCGCACGCAAGCGCCGCCGCGACGGCAGCCGCCACGTCCGGAGTCAAGGCGCCGCCGCCGGACGCTAGGGCTCCGAACACCAAGCCTCGCGATCAGGGCCTGAAGGGAGACAAGGCCATGATGCGCGCTTTGGCTATTCTCGTGATGGCGATCGGCCTGCTCGGTGCCGCCGTCGCATCGCAATATAGCGACGAGGCGACATCGATCGGCAAGTCGATCATGGCGCGATGGGCTCCGCCGGCCGCGAGCGCACCCCCGCAGGCGTCCGCGGCGGAACGTCCGGCGCAGCCGGCGACGGTGTTGCTGGCGGCCGCGGATGAGCCGAGCCCGGTGCCTGCGCCGCCGGGGCCCAAGGACGCGGAAAGCGCTTCCAGGCCTGCCGCCGCGGCGGCCGAGCCGTCAGCGTCCGAGCTCGCGCAATCGCTCAAGACCATCACGAGCGAGCTTGCGAACATCAGCGGCAAGCTCGAGCAGCTGAAGAGCCGCAACGAGCAGACCCTGCGCGACCAGGCCGCCACCATCGAGCAGCTCAGGGGCGCGCAGGAGAAGGATGCGGCGGACAATGCGCGCCTCGCCGCGCAGGTCCAGGCGCTGCAAACGCAACTGAGCGCAACATCGGCGTCATCCGCCTCTGCAGCCGCCAAGCCCGTCGTGCGCAGCGTGGTGAACAACGATGCGCGTGCCCGGGCGCACGTACCAGACGCCGCGCCACGGCGCTCCAGGCCGCCGCGAGGCCCCTGGATGCCGCCGCCCTATATGGCCGGCCCCTATTACGGCGACCCCGATTGGTGAGCCCGTTTCGCGAAGGGCGCGATTGGATTTGAAGTGCCGTAGGGTGGTTAGCCTGCGGCGGCGCGAAGCGCAGTCCGCTGGCGTAACCCGCCTCTTTGATTTCCGCGCAGGCAGATGTGGTGGGTTACGCCGAGTGATTGCGCTTCGCGCAATCACAGGGCTAACCCACCCTACGGAGCTACGCTCCCCTCACCGGACTTCGCTCATCGTCACCTTGGCCGCGATCCCCGTCAGCTCGGGCTCTTGCGGCACAAGCTCCCCATCGGAAGATGGGGCGAACGAGACTTCAGTCATTCTGCGTTTGACCTGTTCGCAGGTCTTGCGAACGTCTTCGGTGAACAGCGCGCATTCTTCAATCCGCTGGAAGATCTTCCGACCCTCTTCACGATAGCCCGCCGCCGTTTCCCGCATGAAGGCGATCGCATCATGAACCTGGGCCGTCAGCGCCTCGCATTTTTGCGCGGCGTCGATCAACTCGGTGCCCATGGCCTCGATCTCTTTCGCAGCGGACTCATAGTCGCGAATGACCGCTTCCGCACTGAGCGCACCGACGCGCGACACGCCCGCGGTGTGCTCGACGTAATCAGGCAGATTAATTGAAGTAATGGAGCTTCCCGACCGGATCGAACTGATATCGGCTTCGAGTTGGACCAAGTTCACTCCGTCCCGTCTGTGCAATTGTTCGACACTTGCCATGACTGTTCTCCCAATACGCGCCCAGAACCCCAAGCAGCATTGGGTTTATTACGGGGATAAGTGCCGTTCTACCTCTATGTATTCTTGACAGTCTCCACTTTGCCATTTTTGCCCAATCGCAAACTCTGCACGCAGAGATGGGCAGGCATCAAACTTCAATTTGTCCGCGTACCAAATGACGTGGTGCCGTAGGGTGGGCAAAGGCGCCCTTGCGCCGTGCCCACGATCTTTCCGATCCGGCCACAGACTCGTGGGCACGCTTCCGCCTTCGCTCTTCGAGCTACGGCGGACAAGTCGCTTCGCCCACCCTACCGAATGGTCGACTACCACCAATACGGCCAGCGCCATCCTTCATAGCGCACGTAGGACGGCACGAAGGGCGGGCCGTAGGGATCGACCTTGTCGTCCTCGGGGCGATAGCGATAGCGCGGGACGATGTTGTAATCCCACGGCGTCGGCCTCAGCACGGGCGCCGTGACGATGAGCCGCTCTTGTGGGGCGCGAACGACGACGGCTTTCCGCGCCCTCGCCTCCGCACCTGATGTTGCAAGGCTGCTCAGCACGAGCGCCGTTCCGAGCGCAAAGGCGGCGGTCATCTTTGTCATGCGGTGGTCTCCTTCGCTCAAAGAGTGCAAAAGGATGCCACGCAAGGCAAGCAAATTTCGCGCGAGTTTGGGGAGATGAGCGCTGCCGACTGTTGCGCTCCGACCTCTCCCCGTCATTGCGAGGAGCACTTGCGACGAAGCAATCCAGAGTCCCTCCGCGGAGACAGTCTGGATTGCTTCGCTGCGCTCGCAATGACGGAGAATGGATGCGAAAGTATTCCGAATAACCAACAGTCGTCCCGGATGTCGCTTCGCTCATCCCGGGCTACGAAGCCCTACGCCGCATCCACCTCCTCCGCCGCCGCGCCCGCCACGAGCCGGTCGAGACCGACCATCAAGAGATCGGCAATGTGCATCAGCTGATACAGCGGAATGTCCGCCTCACCCTGCTCGGCCTGCGCCAGGAAGGCCGGCGTGACACTGAGGTGCTCGGCGAGCTGGGCCGTGGTGTAGCCGCGGGCCTCGCGCGTCGCCTTGACGCGGGCGCCGATGCCGCGGCGGTGCCGGGCCTGCTCCTCCGTCGTCATCATCACCGCCTGCTCGTCCGCGCTCGCATAGCCGTCCGCGAACGCGCTGCCGATCAGCCGGCCCTTGCGCCAGGCGACGCGGCAGTGCTTACGCAAACCACTCGAGAAGATCAGCACGAGCTCCTCGGCGACCCACAGCGACGAATTGAGCTCCAGCCGCGCGCCGGCGGCGGAAACGTCGCGGATCGTGCAGGGCACGCTGACCGTGCTGCCGCTGCCATTGTCGAATTCGACGATGCCGGTCCTCAGCGTGTGATGCCTGACTGCGGCGCGATGATCGCTCATGACGGCTCCGGAAGCGCAATTCCTATCGGGGCGAAGATAGCGCGGAATTTTGGCTCAACTCCTAAACGTCGGGCGAAACGGCGGGGACCGGACGGCATGGTAAAGAAATTCCTCCCCACCTGCGAAAGTCACTCGCGCGCGCGTCGCAGGGCCTCTCCCAGCTTCTTCCTCTGCTTGTCCCAGCGCTCCTGCTCGGCCTCGGCGCGCGCATCGAGCGCGGCGCGCTCGGCTTCGATCGCCTTGGTCTTGGCGTCGTGCTCGCGCCTTGCCTTGTCCAGCGCCGCTTCCGCCGCGGTAACCGCCTTGTCGCGCCGCGCGCGCTCCCTGGCGCGGGCGGCCTCTTCCTTGGCACGCGCTGCCTCGCGCCGTCGCTCCTCCTTCTCGAACGCCGCGGCGGCCTTGCGAGCCGCCGCGTCATCGATCGCGCGCGATGCTGTCCGGGCCGTCTTGGCCGGACGCTTCTGCGATCCCGATTTGCTCTTCGACTTTCTCCTGGGCCTCGTCTCGCCCTCGCCGAGATCGCTCGGCAGCTCCGCGCTTTCGGTGAACGGGCCATCCGAGCCGACCGGACGCCTGAGCACGACACCCGGCTTCGCCATGGTCGCGGCGACGATGTCGGGGTCGTCCGTCTCCTTGGCGACGCCCTGATGGAACAGATTGGAGCTGGCGCCCCAGGCGGCAAGCGCCGCCTTCATCGAGGGCGCGGCGATCGCCTGATCGTAGAAGCCGAGCGAGGTCTGGTAGGTCTTCAGTTTTCTTTTCAGCTGTTTTGCCATCTCGCCCCGATCGTAGCTCGCCGCTCGCCAGCGATGTAGCCCGCACTACGAGCTTCCAAGCAGCGCGTCATAGCCTTCCGCGCTGAACGCCAGCAGACAGAAGCCATGCCCGAACGGATCGGCCAGCATCGCGATCCGGCCATAGGGCGCATCGCGCGCGTCCGCCTCGAGGATCGCGCCCGCAGCGAGCGCGCGCGCGACAGCTGCATCGACATCGTCGACGACGACGTCGATATGCACCGGCGTCCAGTGCCGCTCATAGCGGCGACGATCGCCACCGGCGCCGATGGTGCCGGCCTGTTTGGCCAGGAGATAGACCGGCGCCGGCCAGCCGAGTAGCTCGACGAAGTCGGCGCCGAAGCGACGGCCGACCGTGAGGCCAAAGGCGTCGGTGTAGAACGTCGTGGCTTTCGCCACGTCGGGAACATCGATGTTGAGAAGGAAGCTCATGAGGGGCTCGTCGCAGATTGCGGAGCGAGGCTAGCCCGGATGGAGCGCAAGCGTAATCCGGGATGGTGCCGCACCCGACGCCCCTGATGAATCACCCCGCAACGGACGAACGCCACCATGGCATCATGCCATTGTTTTGCCCGACGGGTCAAATTCTATTCGGGATTACCGAAGCGCAAACAAAGCCCCACGATTCCATGGCGATGGCTACTGTGCATGGGGTTGTTTTCGCACTTTTGATTTGGCCGTGCTCACGCGCCAGGTTCGCGGCGCTCCAGGGCGGTGCTCAGCCGCCGAGCACGTTGCCCCAGCCATCGAACAGGTAGGTCTTCCAGGCCACGGTCCCATCCGCGCCGGGCCGGCTGGCGCGCCGGTAGTCCTCGGCCTGATCGGCGGTCCAGGTAATGATCGTGTCCGAAACACGATCGTGCAGGATGGCGGGCTCGGTGGGATCGAAGGCGTCCATGGGACGAAGCGAGGGACGCGTCATGGCGCCTCCAACGCACCAGCAGCAACAAAGTTGCGGCAATGCCGCATGGAACCGGGCGTTGCACCTCGGCAACACCTGCCTCGAAAAGCCCGCAACCGCCGATTTGCGCCATTGCGCCGCCACAACGTGGCCCGAACAATGGACGTGCTGCGTGCCTTTCCGTGCAAGACTATTTCGTCAGACTGTTTGCATCATCACTGTTCGGGCCAGATGCTTCGAACAGACCGTTTGGAGGCAGGGATCATGAACGATCGGCGGTCTCTTCTGGTGGCGGTGTCGTGTCCCTCGGCCGTTCTCGCCGGCTGGCTGGCACTGTCTCTCTCGGCCTATGCGCCTGCGCTGATCGAAAACAGCGGTGCCAATGCAGCCGCCATCTCGCGCGCCAAGGATCACGCCAAGGATCACGCCAAGGATCTCGGCCGCATCGACCTCGCCGACGTGCCGCGCGCTGCGACCATCGAGGATGGCCTCGCCTTGACCGCCGACATCGCCGTTGCCGTCGCCGCGGCCCCTGCCGCGCCAGCAGAGGTGATGCCCGAGCAGCCCGCCTCCACCGTCAAGCTTGCCTCGGCCGACCCGGTGCTGATCCTGCCGGCGGAACCTGCTCCCGCGCCGCAGATCTCCCCCGAACCGGAGCCGATCGTCGGCGAGATTGCCCCCGCCCCTCTGCCCGAGCCCGTCAAGCTCGCATCCGCCGATCCCACCGAGATCGTGGCGACGGACGCATTGTCCCCCGCGGCGATCGCGAGCGGCCCCGTCGCGCCTGCGGGCAAGGCGTCTCCGCCCGCCGACACCGTCGCCGTGCTCGACGAATGCTTCGTCATGGATACCTGCATCGACCGCTATCTCTGGGCGCTCTATCAGCGCACCGCCAAGGAAGACACGATCAAGGTTCAGGAGCGGCGCGCGGTCACCATCAAGCGCAAGGGCAAGACCGTCACGGTGATGCGCAGCTTCACGAAGCTGGTCGATCAGGACTTCACCTGGAAGGATCCGAACGCGGCCGAGCGCGCCGGCATGTCGATGATGGACTACGTCATCGGCGGCATGGACAAGAGCTTCAAGCAGAAGCTGTTCCGCATGATGCTCGCGGCCGAAGCCGCCGGCCTGTCGCCGGGCATCACCAGCGCGTTCCGCGACGATTATCGCCAGTCGATCGCAAGCGGCCTGAAGGCCGCGTCCAACCGCTCCTATCATGGCGGCAGCACGCGCGGCGGTTATGGCCACGGCATGGCCGCGGACATCGTCAGCACGCAAGGCAATAACCGGGCGCAGCGCTGGGTCTCGACTGAAATCCTGTGGAAGTGGGTCGATGCCAACGGCAAGGCGTTCGGCATCGGCAGGCCCTATCTCGGCCGCGATCCGCCGCATGTCGGCCCGATCGACGGCAAGGAATATATCTCGAAGCGCGGCACCTCCGATCGCAAGGAGGTTGCCAGCGCCAAGCCGAAGAAGCCGCGCGCCATCGCCAGCGCCAAGCCGCCGAAGGCCCACGCCGCGCGCGAGCAGAAGAGCCCGGCCAAGCCGCAGAAATCGGCGCAATCGGCCGTCAAGCGCGCGACCTGACCGTTTACGGCTTGCCCTCTGCCGTCGGCAGCGGCACCAGCCGCATCTCGGCGGAGCCGGCGTCCTGCGTGCGCACCAGCACCGCAAAGACCGTGTCGACCGCGCGCCGCACGGCCGAGCCCATCGCTTCGCCCTTGGCCAGATGCGCCGCGATCAGCCCGGTAAGGAGATCGCCGGTGCCGTAGGGGCGGATCGGCAGGCGCGGCGTCGCAAAGCGCGACAATCGCCCGTCGCTGCACAGGATCGTCTCCACCTGCCCGGCCGCCGTGTCCGCGAGGGTGCAGCCGGTGGCGACGACGTCGGTGCGGCCCGTCCCTGCCAGCACCGCGCACGCCGCACTCAGGCCCTGGGCATCTGCAATCGTCGCTCCCGAGAGCAGCTCGAGCTCGAACTGGTTCGGCGTCGTCAGGTTCGCCGCCGGCAGCAGCTGGTGGCGGACCACGTCCAAAATGCCGTCCGCGACATAGACGCGGCCGTGGTCGCCGATCACGGGGTCGCAGAGATAGACCAGCTTCGCATTCCGCGAACGCGCCCGCTCGACGAAATCGGCGATCACGGCGGCATTGCCGGGCGAGCCGAGATAGCCGGTGACGAGCACCGCGGCCTCGTCGACCAGGCCGCGCTCCTCGACACCCTTCAGGAGATCGGCGACCAGCTCGGTCTCCAGCACCCGTCCGCGCAGGCTCGGATAGCGCGGATGGTTGGACAGCAGCGTCGTCGGCACCGCGGCAACGTTCACGCCCTCCGCCTGCATGGCATAGGCGGCCGCGCTGTTGCCGACATGGCCGTGGACCACCTGGCTCTGGATGGAGATGACGAGCATGAAAGAGGTCCGTACGGACAAACGCGGGACGATGCAAGTGTAGCCCGGATCTCGCGCTTCAGCGTCGGGCCAATTCCGCGAGATAGGCGCAGAACATGTCGGCCAGTCCGTCGGCATGACGCGCAATCTCGGCCTCGCTGCGCCGAGTCTCCGAAAATCGCTTGCCGGCCTCGCTGAGCGTGGTCGTGATCAGCTCGCCGGCGAGGCCGCGCGTCGCATTGGAAGCTTTGGGCAGCGCCTCTCGCATGAAGACATCGACGATGCCCCTGCTGGCCGCCCGGGCCTCGCGCGCTTCGGGCGCGTCACGATAGAGCGGCGCGGCGTCGTTGAGGGCCGTGCGCATCGCAGCCTCCTCGCATTCGGAGCGGATGAAGGCATGGACCAGCGCGCGCAACCGCGCCGGTGGCGGCTTGGCGCGATCCGCGAGGATACCGCGCAGCAGCTCGCTCGTTTGCCGCCACTCGTCGCTCTGGAGACGAAACAGGATCGCGGCCTTGTTTGGAAAATATTGATAGAGCGACCCGACGCTCACCCCGGCCCGCTCCGCCACCCGCGCCGTGGTGAAACGCTGCGCGCCCTCCTTCGCTAGAACCTGAACAGCCGCATCCAGAATGGCCGCCACCAGCTCCGTCGAGCGAGCTTGCTGCGGCTGTTTTCGTGAGGAAATTGAACGGCTTCGACGGTCGGCCATGGCTCGCTCGGGCAATGCGAATAGGAAACGCGACGAATTAGTCGTATTTCAATCGGCGCGCAAGCACGCGCTTCTTTCGCCAACTCTGGAGACTTCGAATGACCATCCCGACCATCACTTCGCTTGCGCCGCTGCTGGATCGCCTGTTCGGCGAAGCCGAGGCAGCAAGCGAGGCGACGGAAGCCGCAGTCGCAGACCTGTCGGACGCAGAGCGGGAGCGGATGATGCGGAGCAAGACCGAATATCGCAATCTCTATGGACGCCTGAAGGACGCACCGCTTCCGGTCTCGCGCGAGACCGGAGCGCTGCTCTACATCCTGACACGCAGCTCCCGCGCCCGGTCCATCGTCGAGTTCGGCACCTCGTTCGGCATCTCGACACTGCACCTTGCCGCAGGCTTGCGTGACAATGGCGGCGGCCGCCTCGTCACCAGCGAGTTCGAGCCGTCCAAGATTGCCCGGGCGCGAGACAACCTCTCGGCCGGCGGCTTGATCGATCTCGTCGACATCCGCGAAGGCGACGCGCTGAAGACGCTCAGCACCGGCCTGCCCGAAACGATCGATCTCGTTCTGCTCGACGGTGCCAAGGCGCTCTACCCCGAGATCCTGGATCTGGTCGAAGGCCGTCTGCGGCCGGGGGCGATCATCGTCGCCGACAATGCCGACGACAGCCCTGACTATCTGGCACGGGTGCGCGCGCCCGGCAGCGGCTATCTGTCCACTCCCTTTGCCGAAGACGTCGAGCTCTCGCTGCGGATCGGTTAGGGCCGGGTCGAAGAATCGGGCCATCTCGAGCCGCCGCACGATCGTCGCGCGGCGGCCTCCCGTCGGCCCGTCGGCAATGTCGCAGGTTCGTCATTCGTACGTGATATTCGCGACAGCCGCGCGGTATCTTCCTCACGCCGAGAGGCTCATGACCTCCGCCTTCAACGCCTATACGGCTCTCGCCCTCGCCATCGTGTTCGAGGTCACCGCGTCGGCGTTCCTGCAGCAATCCGCCCAGTTCACCCGTCCCTGGCCCACGCTGGCGATGGTGCTGTTCTACGTCGCCTCGTTCTACGCGCTCTCGGTGGCGATCCGGGTGATCCCGTTGAGCATCGCCTATGCGATATGGGGCGGGGTCGGCATCATCCTGACCGCCACCGTCTCCTTCGTGCTGTTCCGTCAGATCCTGGACGCCGCAGCCTTCGTCGGCATCGCGCTGATCGTCTCAGGGGTGGTGATCATCAACCTGTTCTCGGAGACCACGGTGCGTTGACGCGCGCGGTTACCGGCTCTGAGCGGGCGTGGGGGGACGCGGGGCGGACCGGGGCGCCTTTGCACTGGGCTTGGCCGCCCCCCGGGGCGGTGGCTCATCAACCGATGCCAGGTAAGCGGCGAGCGCTTTCGCCGAATCGGAGCTGGTCACGTAATGATCCCTCAGAAACCAGGACAGCGTCAGGCTGAAGCGTCCCTTGGCCAAGCCGCGCGGGCTGCGGTGGCAGGTCGCGCAGCCTTCGGCGAACAGCTTGGCGGGCGACTTGCCGGCATCCAGATTTTGCGCGACCGCGGCCGTCGACGACAGCATGGCGGCCGCTAGAATGAGCAGAAGCGCAGTCAGGCCCCGCCCCACCATCACGCCGCGGACAGCTGATCGAATTCGGGCGGCGCGTAGGCCTTGCCATCCTGGTCGGTGATGACCACCCGCCATCCCTCGCTCGCCCACACTTTCGCCTTCGCCACGATGAGCAACCGGCTCTCGCGGGCGAAACTGTACTTCTCGTTGTCGCGTTCTGCGACCATCTTGTAGGCCAATTCGCATCCCCTTGCGTCGCCCTGCACCCGGCCTTCTCGTGGCAGCGGGCTTTGGCGGCAATTCGCCGGGAGCGTGGCAATTTGGTGCCGTCCACGAGGCCTGTGGCCGGCCCCGTGCCGTCGCAACAGAGCCGATCTCGTGACCTCGGATCGGCGCTAGTGCACGCGGATAATATGAGGTCGGCCGAGATTGATCAGGCCCTGCACCGCCGAGAGGCGGTCATTGAGGGCTGCAATGGTAAGCAGCAGATTGTTGCGACGCTCATCGAGTAGTCCCATCTCTGCGCCCGACAGCTTGGCACCCGCCCGCTCCTTGTGGATCTCATCGAGGGATTCGCGCAGTCCGGCAATCAAGCCGGCCAGCTGCTTGGCCTCCTTGGTCATCGACCGCTTCGCGACATTTTGCTGACGGCGCGTCTCCGCTTGGTTCTGTCTCATCGTCATCCTCCGGTGCCCCCGCTGCCCCGAGTGGATGCTTACAGCTTTGGATAGACATCTTACGATCGATGAAATCTGCCCGCGAAGAACTTTCTTAAATTGTACGCGCACGGAACCGGAGGGCGCGCAAGCGGAAAGCCCGGCACGAGGGCCGGGCTTTCGTTGGAGTTAGTGCTTCTGGTGCCCGCCGGGCCCGCCCGCCGGTGCACCGCCGCCATGCGGCGCGGCATTGACGCGCGGAGCGCCGCCACCGCCGTGCGGCATGGCAGGCGCAGCGGCACGCGGCGCCGGCGTCTGCGCATGCGCGTTCATCGGCGAACCATGGCTGACGCTCGGCTGCGCCGCATGCGGCATCGAGGGCCGCGCGGCCGGCGCGGTCGACGCGCGCGGTGCTTCATGCGCGCGCGGCATCGGCTGCGTGCGGACGGCGGCACGGCCTGCAGCCTGCTCGTGCATCATGCGCGCCTGTGCATCGCGCGGATTGCGGCTCTGCACATTGACCCGCTCGTGCGCGATGCGCTCGCTGCTGCCGGCGCGCGTCCCGTCGGTTGCTACTCCAGCGTCGCGCTTGGCGATCGCAGCGTCGCGCTTGGCGATCGCAGCGTCGCGCTTCGAGATCGCAGCGTCGGGCTTTCCGATCGCAGCATCGCGCCTTGCGATCGCAGCGTCGCGCTTTCCGATCGCAGCATCGCGTTTTGCGATCGCAGCGTCCGGCCGCGCGGTGACGGCGTCACGTCCGGAGATTGCGGCCTCGCCCTTGCCGCGCACGCCGCTGCGCTCGAGTGCGACCGCCGCATCGCGCGTCGCCGCGCGACCGATGCGGGCTGCGCGCGGATCGAGCGTCAGCCGCGTCGCAAAGCGCTCGTGCGAGCTCCAGTAATTATTCCAATAGGCGTGGCGGCGATACCAGGGCCGTCCCGCATAATAGCTCGACCAGTACGAGGTCAGCACGAACGGCACGATGGGCACGTCGATCTCGTCGACATAGTCGGGCAGATAGACGTAGCGATTGCGATAGAGATATTCGAGATATTGCGACGACACCCAGCCGCGATCGTCGGAGAAGCTGACGTCGCACCAGGCCTTGCCGCGCAGGCAGCCATGGATGTTGACGCGGGCGCCTCCGGGGATGCGATCGACCAGGGGAAAGCCCGTGCCCGGCCCGGCACGCAGGCCAGTCGAGACGGTCACGACGCCCGGCGCGGCCAGCGCGGCCGTCGGGATGAGCAGTAATGCGGCAACCAGAACGCTTCTGAATTTCATGGCGTGTTCCTCCTCTTTCGAGACGGAACGCGCAGGCGGAACGAGCGTTCCGCCGGTTGTCGTCGCGTCAGCCGAAAGATTCAGAACAGGCGCACGCGCCAAGTTCAATATTCATCCGTCGTTCATCGCCACGGCGCTCTTGGCGTCAGTCCACCGGCAGCATGAAGGCGTCGAAGAAGGAAGCGAGCCCGGCAAAATCGTCGACCGGCAGCACGGTCGCGACATACTGGTCGGGCCGCACCACGACCATGCAGCCGGCCCCCCGATCGATCCCGCGCATCGTGAAAACGTCTTGGCCGCTCTTGAGGTCCGGGCAGAACATCTTCTCGTAATCGTGCAAGCCGTAACGGCCTTTGCTCGGGAGCAACATCGCCGGCATCGCCTCGATGGCAAGCTCGCGATGGTCCTGCTGAAACACCGCCCGCAGATCGATCACGCTGTCGATGTCGGCTTCAACAGGCGTATACCGACGGATCGGTGATTTCCGGGAATCCGCGAGGAAATTGCACAAGGCGCGAATGGCCGAACCCGACGCTGCGGGGTTCTCAGCGGGCGAGAACGCGTAGATGCGGAAGCGGCCGTCGGCCTGCGCCGCGTGGCCGAGATGCCCCGGCTTGGCGTCCGCCAGCCGGATCACCGGCGCGGAATGGAAGCGCTTGCCGACGAAAAAGCCCTGCGCGAGATGTTGATGCGTGGCCGCGCCTGTCAGCACTGAAGGCCTGTAATGCGTTGCCGTACCCGCCGTGTAGCGTCCGTGCCGGACGAAATAGTCCTGCGTCTTGGCGGCATCGGCGCCGCCGGCCTTGGCGGCGGAGGCGAGGATCCCCGCCCACTCGCGATCGAAATCGATCAGCTCCTTCGCGACCGCCTGGCGCTCGGCCGAGTAGGAATGCAAGAGGCTCGGCGCACACTGTCTCCGCAGTACGGCCGCGAGCTTCCAGCCGAGATTGAAGGCATCCTGCATCGAGACGTTCATGCCCTGCCCCGCCTTCGGGCTGTGGGTGTGGCAGGCATCGCCGGCGATGAAGATGCGCGGCGGGCGTGTATCGATCTCGCCTTCCGGCACGTCGTCGAACTTGTCGGTGAGGCGCTGGCCGATCTCGTAGACCGACCACCAGGCGATTTCCTTCACCTCGAGCCGATGCGGCTTCAGGATCCGCTGCGCTTTTGCGATCACGTCGTCGGCCGTGATGTTGCGATTGGCAACGCGTTCGCCGGCATCGAGCTTGGCCAGCTCGACATAGATGCGGACCATGTAGCCGCCTTCGCGCGGAATGATCAGCAGGCTGCCGTCCCTGGCCGACTGGATCAGCGACTTGAAGCGAATGTCCGGGAAATCGGTCACGGCCAGCACGTCCATCACGCCCCAGGCGTGGTTGGCGGAATCCCCATGCAGCTCGCGACCGATTGATTTGCGCACCGTGCTGCGGGCGCCGTCGCAGCCGACGACGTAGCGGGCCTTGATCGTCTCGACCTTGCCCTCGTTTGCGGCATCGACGCGTTCGAGGCGTACGGTCACGGCATGATCCTCGGCAGTGGCGGCCGGATCGACATTCAGATCAAGCACACGTCGGCTGTAATACGGCGCGAGCTTCGCCGGCGATTTGCGCATGACGTCGAGAAAGCAGTCATGGACGCGCGCCTGGTTCAGGATGAGGTGCGGGAATTCCGACAGCCCGTCCTCGACGTCCTGCACCCGGCCGCTGCGGACGATCTTCTCCGGCGTCCCTTCATCTGGCTTCCAGAACGTCGTCTCGTTGACCCAATAGGCCTCCTTCAGCACGCGCTCGCCGAAGCCATAGGCGTGGAACATCTCCATCGTGCGGCAGGCGATGCCGTCGGCCTGGCCGACCAGCAGGCGGTCCGGCTTCTGCTCGACGATGCAGGTCTTGATGTCAGCGAATTGCGCGAGCTGGGCGGCGAGCGTCAGGCCCGCCGGCCCGCAGCCGACGATGAGGACATCGACCTCGCCAGGCACGGCGCCCACCGCCCCCGATGCGTGAACGCGCGCGGCAGGATCGGCGATTTCAGGGTCGCCCGGCTGAAATCCATTGAGATGGAATTGCATGAGCACCTCCCGCCAAATTCTGTTTCTATTGCTCAGTATGCTGACTATCAGTATGCTTGTCAACGATCCGCGGCGCCCCTGCCCGCAGAGGAGATTTCGGTGAAAGACAACAACGACATGCCCGGGCATCTGGCGCGCCGCTTCCAGCAGATCGCCGTCGCGGTGTTCCTGGCCGAGGTCGAGGACGCCGGCTTCGATCTCACGCCGGTGCAATACGCCGCGCTTGCGACCATCAAGGCCAATCCGGGGCTCGACCAGGTGACGCTCGCCGGATTGATCGCCTACGATCGCACCACCATCACCGGCGTGATCGATCGCCTCGTCCAGAAGGGCCTCGCCGAGCGTCGTCCGTCCAGCCGCGACCGCCGCGCGCGCGAGCTCGAGATCACCGACGAGGGCCGGCGCACGCTGCGCAAGATCACCCCGGCCGTTGAATCCGCGCAGCGTATCATGCTGCGCGGCCTCAGCGCGAAGGAGGGCGAGGAGCTGCTGCGGCTACTGCGCAAGGCCATCGCCGCCGGCAACGAGCTCAGCCGCGCGCCGCTGCGCGATGCGCAAGTCTGATCTCCGGCCATGTCCGTAATTGTCGCAGCGCACGAAACCAGGAACTAACCTTCGGCTGCTAACGTCGGCGCGCATTGGGCGCTTAACGCGCGATTAACTTTGCGGGGCGGAGTTTCGGATGTTCAGGTTCGTAGTTGTAGCCGCGGCCATCGCGCTCTCGACCGGTCACGCGCTCGCCAACGGCCATGGCGGCGGCGATGCCCCGCCGCCGAAGCCCGAGGCGACGACTGCGCCGGCGAAGGTGGTCCTGACCAAGCAAGGTCCCAAGCTCGTCGATCTCAAGGGCATGACGCTCTATTATTACGAGCGCGACACCACCGGAAAGACGTCGAACTGCAACGGCAAGTGCACCGAGAGCTGGGTGCCGCTGCCAGCGACCGCAGACGCCAAGGCCGTCGGCGATTTCACCGTGATCAGCCGCAACGACGGCAGCAAGATGTGGGCGTACCGCTATCGGCCGCTCTATACGTCGCCCGCCGACAAGGCGCCGGGCGATGCCAACGGCAATGCCACGACGCTGCAATGGCAGGTCGCCCGGCCTGAGTAGCCGCGCACAAACAATCCACGAGAACGCGATCCGGCCGGTCGGGCGGCCTTACCCCCGCCAGCGTCCGCCCGCCTCGGCCTGCGCGCTCTGCCCCGGCGGCAGCACCACGACCATCGAATTGAGCTTCACCCGGTCGTAGAGATCGATGACGTCCTCATTGCGCATCCGGATGCAGCCGGACGAGATCGCCTGTCCGATATATTCGGGCTGGTTGGTGCCGTGGATGCGATAGAGCGTGTCCTTGTTGCCGACAAAGAGATAGATGCCCCGCGCGCCCAGCGGATTGGCGGGACCGCCGGGAACGCGCGCCGGATACGGGCCGAGTCGCGCCTGGATATCCGCGGTCGGAATCCAGTCCGGCCATTCCGCCAGGCGACCGACCCGCGCCACGCCGGAGAACGCCATGGCTTCCTCGCCGACGGCAACGCCGTAGCGGATCGCCTTGCCCTCGGGCAGCACGTAATAGAGATAGCGCGCGTCGGTATCGACCAGGATCGTGCCCGGCTGCTCCTTGCGGTGGTAATCGACGATGTGACGCAGATATTGCTCGGGCACGTTCGCCTTCGCGTAGGGCGCGTGCGCGAGCAACTGACGGTCGCGCGGCGTCATGCTCGCATCCGTCGATGGCGAAAGTGTCGTCTGCATGCAGCCGCCCAGCGGCAACAGGGCTGCGACGAACAAAACGAGTAGAGATCTTGGCACCGCCGGCCCCCCAATAGCGGAATAACAGCGCCCCCAGCAGTGCCAGATATTGCCAAAATCATGCTGAAAACAAGGCGGTGCGGGAACACATGCGCGTGTTCGGCAAATTGGGTTCCATCACCACAAAGGGCGGAAGACTGTCGCATCATCTCCATCCCCTCGCCTTGCTTTGGTCAAACCCGGCTGGACTCGTGCGTCATGGGACCGGCATGGGCTCACCTCGGATCAGCCCCGCGCCAATGCGGATGACTTAAACCTCGAACACTGCGCTTCAAAGGAGCTGCGATGCTCGCGACGCTGAACGCCAAGCAAATCGTCGATGAGATCGTGAAGGACACGGTCAAGGACAACGATCCGCACGACGCGGTCCAGATCTCGCCCGAGATGGTACTGGCCTCACGCCCCACCAGCGTGTCGCCTGCGCTGGCGCCGGAGATCGCGCGGCGTCCGGAGCCCAAGTTTGCCCCGGAGCCCAAGCTCATGCCGAAATTCACGCTGGAGCCCGCGCACGCGCCCGAGCCCACCATCAACGTCGTCTACGGAAAATCCGCCGCGGCCCCTTCGATCGATACAGCTGTCCGCGTCACCTCCAGCGATGGTCCCGTGATGAAGAAGCGATCCTCGGTCCGCAAATGGCTGCGCGGCGCGTTCGTCACGTTCCTGCTTGCCGGCGCCAGCGTGGCCGCCAGCCTCGCCTGGGAGAAGCACGGCGACACGGCAAAGCAGTTGCTGGCCGAATGGACGCCGGCGCTGACCTCGCTGCTCCCGACGACCTCGTTGCTGTCTGCGACACCGCAGCAAAGCGCGCCGGTCGCCGCCGCCGAGGCTGCGCCGCCCGCAGCCGAAGCCACACCCAACCAAGCGGCGGATCAAGCTGCGACCCCGCCCGCGACTCAGCTTGCTGCGGCCGCGCCTGCAGCGACACAGTCCGTCGATGCAGCGCAGGTGCAATCGATGACACGCGATCTCGCCGCGATGGCGCAGCAGATCGAGCAGCTCAAGGCCAACATCGCCGAGTTGAAGGCCGGACAGGAGCAGATGGCGCGTGAGATGGCCAGGCCTCCTGCACCGAAGCCGGTCACCGAAGCGCGGCCGCCGGTCGATCCGCGCGCACGCGCCGCCGCGCTCCCGCCGCAGCCTGTCGCGCCGCAGCCTGTCGCACCGCCGGTGCGCAAGCCCAAGCCGCCTGTGACGCGGACCTACATGCCGGCCTCTTCGCCCGCGCCGCTCGCACCTCCGCCGCCATCGCAGGCCGCCGCCGCGCCGTCAGCTGCGCCGACCACGACGACGCAAGCTGTTGCCGATGACGACGGACCAATCGTGCGTCCGCCGATGCCGCTGCGTTAGAGTAACGCTGCAGTCACGCGCCCGCGCACGCTGTCCGAGTCGATGCGATGCGTTAACTCCGGGGAATTACGGGAGGCGATGTCACGCTCAAGAGAAAAGGCCGTCGGGATCTATGCCGGCGGCCTTCTCTTGCAGCTGCCGGTTCCCGGAGCCCGGTTCTGCTGCAATTCCATGCCTTAATGATTGCGCAGGCATATTTAATAAACTCCTAACGACCCCGCACACTGCACATCATTTCTGCGCCATAAGCCCAGAGATTGCGCGCTCTGTTCGTTCGATAGATATCGACTCAGTGGTATCATCCGACATGCGTTCAGACTTGCACTGAAGCTCAGATCGTCACACCGGGGAATTCGGATGCCCTACTACTATTTCGATCTCGTGGTTGGTGAAGAGTTCAAGAACCAGGGTGGAATCATCCTCGAGGACATCGAGGTTGCCTCCGATCGCGCCGATCAATTGGCTTGCGAGCTGTCGCAGGTGAAGCCGGAGCTGCAGCAGAAGGGCTGCGCGGTGCGCGTCACCGATCGCGATCACAACGAGCTCTATCGCACGCCGCTCGATCCGGTGCCGGCCTGGCAGCGCTAGGCTAATCCAGCGCCGGCGCCTCGAACCAGTTCGTCAGCGACAATCCACCGTCGACGACGAAGGCTGCGCCGGTGACGTAAGCGGACAGCTTGTTCGACAGCACCGTGAGCGCCATCGGTGCGAGGTCATGGGCCTCGCCGAGCCGCCCGAGCGGAATGTGCCGCGCCAGCGCGGGATCGGCGACGAACCCGCCGGCTGCGATCGCGCCGGGCACCAGTGCGTTGACGCGGATGTCGTAACGTCCGAGCGTCTTGGCCAGCTCCTTCACCAGCATCGCCATGGCGGCCTTTGCCGTCGAATAATGCGGCAGGTTGCGGGGCGTGCCCGCATGCAGCGACGTCAGAAACAGGAACGAGCCCGGCCGCTTCGCCGCGATCAGCCGCTTTGCCAGCGCGCGCGCGAGGTGAAAGCCGGCATCGAGATTGACGGCATGCATCTCCTGCCAGGTCTTGCGATCGACCGCGAGCGCATGATCGGCCTCGCGCCGCGGCGGCGAGGCGCTGTGGACGAAATGCGTGACCTCGCCCAGCGCGGCGTGTGCGGCCGTCAGCAGCTCATCGCAGGCCTCGAGGCTGGCGAGATCGCCGACCCAGGGCACGGCGAGACCAGGCCTCTCGCTCGCGCCGATCGCGGCGCGCACCCGCTCCGCGCTCACATCCGCGAACACGGTGCGGACGCCCTCGCCGACCAGGCCGAGCGCGATCGCGCGGCCGATGCCATTGCCCGCGCCGGTGACGAGGGCGGTCTCGCGTGCGGGATCGAACGGCGTGCTGAACAGGCTCATGTCGCGCTCCGATGCTGGGAAGCGCAAGGTTAGCCCACCGCCCCGACGGACGACAATCGCACCCCGCACCATTGCGGAGCGGCGCGCCGGACGCTAGCCTCTCGAGAAAACGGAGGAGGTCCCAAGGATGCGCACCGGTTCTCTGATGACAGGCCTGTTGCTGTTGGCCGCGCCGGCCCTCGCCGGCGACGCACCGCCGCGGGCGACCTATGTGACGATGGTGCTGCAGGCCTTCGCCGCCAAGGTCGAGTGCCCCAACACCGATCTCGTCTATCAGGATCTCGTGCAGAGGGCGCAGCAGATGCAGCTGCCCGACGGCACCACCGAGAAGGTGCGCAAGGCGATCGCCTGGATGCACACCGGCGGCAAGATGGGCGAGAAGCAGGACGACGATCTGATGGCGGAAGTCGCGGTTGCGACCCAGGCGACCGACATGGACCAGCGCCGCCTCGGCATGCCCGGCTGGTGCGAAGCCCAGAAAACCAATCTCGCCGGCCTGATCCGCAGCAAGGGCGGCTAGCGCCCCGGCGTTGCCGCGTTAAGCACGCCGCGACGGAACCTCTGCCGCGGCCCAAAATCGTCATAATCCTCGAAAGCATGCGGCCTCTTTCCGAATTCGAACAGGAGGTCCTCATGCGGAATATCCATTTCGTTTTCGCCGGCGCGATTGCAGCCGCCGCGGTGCTGACTGCGCCCGCCCTGGCGAGGAATTCCGACGCCCAGAAGGGCGGGGAAAAGTCCACCTCGCCGTCCTGCAGTGCCTATCAGCAGGCGCCGGACGGCACGTGGGAACCGCTTCCTTGCAAGGAATCGGGCGAGCGCGCGCAGCCACAGACACAAAATCGCACGTCGCAGCAAGATCGCGGCGAGCGTTGAAGACGTTCGCGCCTTCGAATGTCAGCTCTGATGCGGGCCGCGCATGATCTTCATGGCGTCCACGATGTGGCGCCATTCCCTCGCCTCGTCGGCCTCGCCGCGGCCCTCGCAGGCCTGGGCCTGCTCCGCGGCCTTCGCGATCGCAGCAAAGCCGTGCTTTTCGAGCATCTGCCTAGCAACGGTGTGGACCTGGACCTCGGACATCATGGGCGCTCTCCCGTCTGACCGGCCGCGGTGCAACGCTGCCGCGGGTTGTTACAACGGTCGAGGCGCGGGACGCGTTCCGTCCCATCGATGTGAGCGGCAAGACAACGGCGGCCCGCCATGCCCGGCGGACCGCCTTCTCACCCACCCCAAAACGGGAGTCTGCGGCCGCGTCCCTACGCGACCGCCACCTTTTTCCGCTCGATGTCGTTGGGCACCTCGATATCGACCTCGAGGGTCGAGACCTCGTCGCCGCGCTCGAGCCGGACGATGACCTTGGTCGGGTCCAGCGTCACATGCTTGGACACGACGGCGAGAATTTCCTCACGCAGCACACCGAGCAGATCGGGCTGGCCACGCATTCCGCGTTCATGGGCAAGCAGGATCTGCAGCCGTTCGCGCGCGACGGGTGCCGAGGCCTTCTTGCCGCGGAGAAGTCGAAGCAGACCCATGCTCATGCAGCCCTCCGTCGCAGCAGGCGGTCCATAAATCCTCTGCGCTCGGCAGGAACGTGCATCGTCACGTTCTCGCCGCAGAGGCGCTTGGCCGCGTCCATATAGGCTCGTGCCGGCGCTCCATCGGCATTCGACAGAGTTACAGGCGTGCCGACATTCGAGGCCTTCAACACGTCCTGGCTCTCGGGGATGATGCCGAGCAAGGGCGTGGCAAGGATCTCCAGGATGTCATCGATGGTCAGCATCTCGCCGCGCGCGGCGCGGGAGGGATCGTAGCGGGTGATCAGGATGTGCTTCTCGACGCGTTCGCCCTTCTCGGCCCGCACCGTCTTGGAATCGAGCATGCCGATGATGCGGTCGGAATCGCGCACCGAGGAGACTTCCGGATTTGTGACGATCACGGCCTCGTCGGCAAAGCGCATCGCCATGGAGGCGCCGCGCTCGATGCCGGCCGGGCTGTCGCAGATCACCCAGTCGAACCGGCTGCGCAACTCGGCGATGACCTTGCCGACGCCCTCTTCCGTCAGCGCGTCCTTGTCGCGGGTTTGGGAAGCCGGCAGCAGCCACAAATTCTCCAGCCGCTTGTCCTTGATCAGCGCCTGCGGGAGTTTGGCGACGCCCTGCACCACGTTGATGAGGTCGAACACGACGCGGCGTTCGGCCCCCATCACGAGGTCGAGGTTGCGCAGGCCGACGTCGAAATCGACGACGACCACCTTGTCGCCGCGCTGCGCCAAGGCAGCTCCCAGCGCGGCGGTCGTCGTAGTCTTGCCGACCCCGCCCTTGCCTGATGTCACGACCAGTACCTTACTCATCTGAAATGTCTCCTTTGCTGGTCAGTTCAGTGCTGTAATTCGCATGGTATTCCCCTGCAGCCAGGCCTGCGCCGGCTTGCCGCGCAAGGCGGCGTCGATGTCGTCCGCAGTCTGGTAAAAGCCATCGATTGCAAGCAGTTCGGCCTCAATCTTCTGGCAGTAGATGCGCGCGCTGGTGTGTCCGTTGACCCCGGCCATGGCGCGGCCGCGCAGCGCGCCATAGACGTGGATGGAGCCACCGGCGACGACCTCGGCGCCGGAGCCGACCGAGCCGAGAATGGTGACGTCGCCTTCCGGAAAGATCACGGTCTGGCCCGAGCGCACGGGGTTTTCGAGCAGCAGCGACGTCGGCTTGGTCTCGGCCTTCACGTCGGCCTTCTTCGGCGCGCTCGGCTCGACCACGCAGCTGCGTCCGCCCGACAGCAGCGGCGGCATCATCGGCGTCAGCCGTCCCTCCTCCACGCCCTCGATGCCAAGCACGCGGATGTTGCGGTCCTGCAGGCTGGTGAGGAGATGGCCGATGCCGGCCTGGCTGAGATCGACCGAGGACAGGTCGATCACCACGGGCCGGCCGGCGAAAAAGCCGGGCGAGCGTGCAATCGTGGCGTCGATCTCGTGCAGCCAGTCCTGAACCGGAACCGTCGGCGTGAACACGAAAGCCACATAGGAGCGCCCGCGCAGGCGCACCATTTGACGTTGGACCTTTGCTGCAGCCTCCATGGCGGCCGACTCGTTCCCTGTTATTGAATGGTTAACGATGCGGCGGATATGGTTAACGGCGGGTTAATTCCTCCGCGGGGTTACGAGGACGGGGGTGAGCCGGAGATCGGTTGGCACCGGTCTCGTGTCCCGGACGTGCTGCGGCGTGCAACGCTGCTGCGCAGAGCCGGGACCCAAACCGGCCGGGTCATGCTCTCGGCGAAATGGTCCCGGCTCTGCAGCGCACCGTCTAAGGGACGCTGCGCTGCGTTCGGGGCACGAGCGGAGACTAACGCGCGCTGCTCTCACAACGTCATTGCGAGGAGCCCTTGCGACGAAGCAATCCAGGATCTCTCCGCGGTGGGATACTGGATTGCTTCGCTACGCTCGCAATGACGAACGAGGCGACGCCTGTGCCCCCTACTTCTTCACCTTGCTCGCATCCATCTTGATGCTCGGATCCAGCATCCTGGTCTTAAACGCGCTCGTCACGTCGAACGGCTTCTCCATGCCGAGATAGGTCTGGACCAGCTCGTAGTCCTTCTTCATCCGCTCGCCGTCGATCCAGCCGAGCCCCTTGGTGGTCGTGAACTCGTCCGTCATCAGGAACTTGATGCGCTCCCGCTGGCGCTCCTGATTCTCCTTGTCGAGACCGGAGACCTGATCGAGCAGCGCCTTCAGGCATGCCGCGACGTGGGCGACGGAGGCTGCAAAGGCCTTCTGCGTGACGCGCACGAAGTCTTGTGCGCCGGCGCGGCCGAACGGCCGCGCCCGCTTCTTGCACTCAGCTCTTGTTGCGCATCTTGCTCAGCAGATAATTGTCGTAAAAATTCTCCGCGATCTGCGTGTAGAACAACAGCTCCTTCATATACGCGTCGTGACTGTCCTTGGTGCGCTTGAACAGGTCGCTCTTGGCGGCGAGCTCGTTCAGATGGTCCTGCGTCGCGTTGTAGCAGGCCTCCAGCACGGGTTGCGGGAACGCCTTCAGCTCCGCGCCACCTGCGAGCAGGCGCTTGAGCGCCGCCGGATTCACACTGTCGTATTTTTCGAGCATCCAGGCGCCGGCCGCCGCGCCCGCCTGGTTGACGATCGCCTGATAGTGCTTGGGCAGCGAAGCCCATTTCTCGTCGTTGACCACCATGTGCAGCATGGCGCCGCCTTCCCACCAGCCGGGGAAGTAATAGTACTTGGCGACCTTGTGGAAACCGAGCTTCTCGTCGTCATAGGGACCGACGAATTCGGCGGCATCGATCGTGCCCTTCTCGAGGGCCGAATACACATCGCCACCGGCGATCTGCTGCGGCACGACGCCGAGCCTTGCCAGCACGTGGCCGCCCAAGCCTGCGATGCGGAATTTGAGACCCTTGAGGTCGTCGACGATCTTGATCTCCTTGCGGAACCAGCCGCCCATCTGGGTGCCGGAATTGCCGCAGAGGATGGCGTGCGCCTTGAACGGCTTGAGCGCCTCGTTGGTGAGATCGGCGCCGCCGCCGAAATGCCACCACGATTCCTGATGGCGATGATTCATGCCGAACGGCGCGCCGGTGGCATAGGCCAGCGCCGGCTCCTTGCCGATGTAGAAATAGAGCGGCGTCTGCGCCATCTCCACCGAGGCGGTGCTGACCGCATCCAGCGCCTGCAGGCCGGGGACGATCTCGCCGGCGGCAAAAGTCTGGATCTGGAATTTGTTGTCGGTGGCCTCGGCAATATATTTCGCAAAGGTCTGCGCCGTGCCGTAGATGGTGTCGAGCGACTTCGGAAAGCTCGAGGTCAGGCGCCATTTGATCTCGGGCGCGCTCTGCGCGATCGCAGGTGCAGCAACCAGCGTCGTCGCGCCGGCAACCGCGCCGCCTTGCAGAAATGTACGGCGTTTCATGATGAGGACTCTCCCTTGAAGTAAGTTTCAAACATGCGGCTGCACGGCGACGGCCTTCGCGGACCGTTTGCCCGTTCCGAAAGCGGAGTTCAAGATGCGACAGAACGGCCTGTAGCCCGCTTCAAAGCAGCTTGGCGCTGACGAACAGCGCGCGCACGGCGTTGGTTGCCTGCACCGCCAGCATGGCGTTACCGGCAGCGCCTTCCAGGGCCGCGACGGCATCCTCGTGCAGCGAGCGAAATTCCATCCACTCGACCGACTTGAAGTTGGTGAGGAATTGATAGGCCTGGCCGACGGTCGCGATCGCCAACGTGTCGCCGTTCAGCTTGATCTTGAACGTCGTGCGCAGCGGTGTTTCGGAACTGGATGGATCACTCATGGGCTGCTTCTGGACGAGGACGGCTTAACGAAGGGGAAACGGCAGCCCCGCCGTCGCAGGCGAATTTCAGGAATCGGTGCTCGCGCGCTGCGAGGCGGTCGCCGCTCCCCGCAGGTTCGGCACCACGACCAGGCGGTTGAACTCGCCATTGTCGTAGGCCTTGATGAACCGATCATAGTCCTTGATCGAGACGCAGCCGTTGGAATCGCCGCGCGGCCCGAGCAAGTAGTTGTGGGTGAGCAGCCCGACGCGGCCGAGCGCGCTGGTGCCTTCGACCGGAGTCATGCGCAGCGCACGGACGCCGTGGAACGGCTTTTCGCGCGGCTTGAGGTCGTAGGTCGCCGGCGGCGTCGCGCCGACCATCCGCCGGTCGACATGTTCAGGGTCGTCCATCAGCGCACCCAGGCCGGAATGGGCCTCCAGCGCCACGCCGCTCGGCAGGTAAACCGCCTTGGCCGAGATGTCATAAACCGCCGTGCGCGAATCGTAGCCGAGAGCGGCGAGATCCGGCGCCTTGTTGAACAGGCCGTCGCCGGGCGTCAGCGAGGCCAGCCTGATCTTGTCGGTGAATTTTTCGAAGAAATTGCGGTTGTCGACCCTGAGGTTGGTGTCCGCATACGCTTGGCTGGAGGCGATCTGGGCGGAGAAGTCCGCCTGGACCGGACGCGCGCGCGGCATCGGGATGGCGTCGGCGCGCTGCGGGGATCTCGCCTCCTCGGCCGCGTAACGGTCGTCCTCGGTCAGGATCGAGCGCCAGTCGTCGCCCTGGAGCTTCTGGGCGAGCATCGCCTTGGCGTCCCGCAGCTTGAGCTGGACCGCATTCACCGCCGAGCGCTCGAACACCCGCAGGCCGAGCTCGCGCGGCGACGAGTTGGCGGAGGCCGAAGCGAAACGGTCCTCGAATGAGGGGGCACTGGCCGGCGGCAACGCGGCGGAGACAAGCGGGGTCGAATCGCTGATGTCGGCGACCCACGCGGCGGCGCCAAGCGCCAGCGCGACCCCTGCCAGAGACAGCAGAATCGTTTCAGCCCGCCCGACACGGCGGCGCGACAACAGCCTTTCGGCGTGTGCTGCGTCGGAAACCATCAGATCCCCAAATCGATCCCCGGGGGACCCAACCCCCACCCGGAGAGACTCTATACCAGCTACCACATTGGGAGCCAAAAGTTAGGCATAATCGCGGCCGGTGAGACACCTCTGGGGGTATCCAATGACCGATACTTTCGACCTAGAACGGTTCGTCCAGGCCCAAAACCCGGTTTTTCGCGACGTCCTGGGCGAGCTGACCCGGGGCCGGAAGCAGACGCACTGGATGTGGTTCATTTTCCCCCAGGTCGCAGGTCTCGGCGCCAGCGCCATGTCGCAGCGCTACGCCATCGGCTCCCGCACTGAAGCCGAGGCCTATCTGGCCCACCCCATCCTGGGCGGGCGGCTGATCGAATGCACCAGGCTGGTGCTCGCGGTCGAGGGCCGGACCATCAACGCGATCCTCGGCGCGCCGGATGACGCCAAATTCCGCTCGTCCATGACGCTGTTCGGCGCGGTATCCGACGAGCCCGTCTTCGATCAGGCGCTCGCCCGATATTTCGCAAGCGAGCCTGACGGCGCCACGCTGGAGATCCTTGCCAGGCTCGATCGGACATCCCCCTAAGCCGGCCAGGTAGCGTAAACCGCAGATTAACAGGACCACCCTATCGTCCGGGCAAAATAATTCTCCGTTATTTGCCGGACTGACCATGAAAATCGGTACGCTCCTGACCAGCGCCATCGTCTCGCTCTCGACCGTCGGGGGCGGCCTCGCCGTCTACGTCGCCGTGACGAAATACCAGACGATGGAGCGGATCACCGAGGCGCAGGGGCGGCTCGCGATCGTCCGTGCGGTCAGCGACATCCCGCGCTATCTCAATCCGGAGCGCGGCTATTCCACCAACATCCTGTACGGGCCTGCGGCCATCGACCCCGCGCTGCTGGCCGAGCAGGACAAGCTGCGCAAGCAGACCGACAGCGCCCGCGACAAGATGAACGCGCTGCGCAAGGAGCTGCCCGGCCCGTTCGACGACGGCACCACGATCGGAAGCAACATCGACGGCATCAACGCGAAGTTCACCGGCTTGCGCGAGGCCATCGACAAGGCGCTGGCAGGTCCCGCCGAGGCGCGCAAAGACGCCGCCAAGAAGATCGTCGCAGACAATGCCGTGCTCAACGGCGGCGTGACCGCGCTGCTCAACGAGCAGGTCCGCCGCATGGCGATCCTGAACGGTGACGCCTACCGGCAGGCCAGCTACGCCAATATCGCGATGACGCTGCGCGACGTCGGCGGCTTCAACTCGAGCCTGCACAAGAATCTCGTTGGCGGGAAGAAGCCGGCGACCGATGCCGAGAAGGCCGACATCAGCCGCTCGCAGGGCCGCAACGACCAGCTCGTGATGGCGCTGCTGGAATTGCGCGGCAATCCGGCAACGCCCGCCAACGTCGCCGCGGCGCTGGAGAAGTTCAATTCGGTTTATGTCGAGGAGTTCGGCCGCGAGCTCAAGCTGGCGAAGGACGGCGCCGTCACCGGCAAGTACGAGCACGACGTGGATACCTACTACGCCGCCACTCAGCGCGGCCTGTCCACCGTCATCGAGGTCCGCGACGCCTTCTACGACAACGCGGAGCAGATCCTCGCCGGCGCCTCCTCCGCCGCGCGCACCAGCTTCACGATCGCCCTCGTCGGCCTCGTCGCCGTGCTGATGGCCAGCGTCGGCCTCATCGTGACGGTTCGCCGCCGCGTCTGCGCGCCGATCGTCGGCCTGACGACGCGAATGTCGCGGCTCGCCGACGGCGAGGTTGCGGAAGAGATTCCCGGCGCCGCGCGCTCCGACGAGATCGGCGCGATGGCCGCGGCCGTTCAGATCTTCAAGGACAACATGATCCGGGCCGACCGGCTCGCGGCCGAGAAGCAGGCCGAGAACGGCGGCAAGATGCGCCGCGCCCAGGCGCTCGACGATCTCACCCGCGCCTTCGAGGCCAAGGTCACCGAGCTGGTCGGCGGCCTCTCGCGAGCCTCGGCGGCGATGGAAAGCACCGCGCAGTCGATGACCTCGACGGCGGCGCAGACCAACAGCCAGGCCGCCGTGGTCGCCGCCGCCTCCGAGCAGACCTCGACCAACGTGCAGACCGTCGCGAGCGCCACCGAAGAGCTGACCTCCTCGATCGCGGAGATCGGTCGTCAGGTCGCCCAAAGCACCGAGATCGCGACCCGTGCCGTCGACAACGCCCGCCGCACTGGCGACACCGCGCGCACGCTCGCCGAGGGCGCCCAGAAGATCGGCGACGTCGTGACGCTGATCCAGAGCATCGCCGAGCAGACCAACCTGCTTGCGCTGAACGCGACCATCGAGGCTGCCCGTGCCGGCGAAGCCGGCCGCGGCTTTGCCGTGGTCGCCTCCGAAGTGAAGTCGCTGGCCGGCCAAACCGCCAAGGCCACGACCGAGATCTCCGAGCAGATCACCGCGATCCAGTCCGCCAGCGACGAGACGGTGGCGGCGATCCGCAACGTCGCCGACGTCATCGCCGAGATCGACCAGATCGGCACCGCGATCGCGGCGGCCATCGAGGAACAGGGCTCGGCGACCAAGGAGATCGCCCGCAGCGTTCAGGAGGCCTCCCGCGGCACCCAGGAGGTCAACAGCAACATTTCCGGCGTGCAACGCGCCGCCGACGACACCGGCGCCGCGGCGCGAGAGGTGCTGGGCGCGGCCGAGCAGCTCTCGACCCAGTCGCGCGATCTCGCCGGCCAGTTCGAGCGCTATCTCGGCGAGGTCCGGTCGGCGTAGCGCGACGTCAATAAGGCGGTGCCTTGCGCGTCCGTTGTGCTTTCGCCGCCTCGATCCACCAGGCCAGATCGTCGGCGAAGCGCGGGAAGGAGCGCTCCAGGGCCTTGCCGCCGTCGCCGATCGGTTCGCCGGCCTCCGACAGCGTCTGCGCGATCGGGCCGATGCCGATGGTGCTCGACACCACCACCATGCCCATCTCCGAGAGCGTGCCGTGCCAGGCCGTCGCCGCACGGGCACCGGACAGCCGGCCGGCCGAATAGCTCACGATCGCGGCCGGGCGCCAGAACCATTCCTCCAGGAAGTGGTCGGTGAGGTTCTTCAGGCCGGGCTGGATGCCCCAATTGTACTCGCCGGTGACGAAGACGAATCCGTCGGCGTCGCGGATCTGCCCGGCCAGCTTCTCCAGCGCCTCCGGCGCCGAGCCCTTGGGATATTCCTTGTACATGCGGTCCAGCATCGGCAGCCCGATCGCCTTGGCGTCGATGAACTCGACGTCCTCGCCGCGGCCGCGCAGCCGGTCGATGACGAAATTCGCAAGGCGGATGCCCATGCGGTCGGAACGGTAGGAACCGTAGAGAACGAGAATGCGATTGCTCATGGCCGAACGGTAGCACGAAACCGGCGCCCAGCCCTACTCGATTTGTCGCACTACCTTCTGCGACCGCGGTCCAGCGTTTGCGACGGCGTCTCGCCGAACTGGTCGCGATAGCTTCTGGAGAAATCGCTGAGATGCCAGAAGCCATACGCCAGCGCGACTGCCTTGACGCTGTCGGCGCCGGCGAGAAGGCGCCGGCGCACCAGCCACAGCCGGTGCAGACGCAAGTAGCGGTGCAGGCTCATGCCGCGGTAGCGGCGAACGATGTCGTGCATGGTGCGAACGGACAGCCCGAGCTTGCGCGCGATCTCATCGCTATAAATCGGCTCCGACAGGTCCTCAGACAGCAGTGCGCGGATGTCCTGGAACATCCTGAAATTCCGTCCGTCGTTGGGACCCAGGGTCCAGCGGGCCGAAACGATCGTTGCAAAGGCGTCGTCGACGGCTCCGAGCAGGGACTCCTTCATCGCCGCGCCCTTCAACAAGAGCTCCCGTGCGTCGACCGGGCCGGACGCCTCGGCCAGCACTTCGCGAACCACGCCGCGCAACCGCTGCAAGCCGACCGGGGAGATTTCAAAAATCTTGAAGCTCGAGAGCGTGAGCGGCCAACCACGATCCCTCACCTCGGGCCGGAAAATCACCGAGGCGATTTGCCGCTGCACCTCCTCGATGGTGGTGTAGGCCGCTCCGCCGTTGCCAATGACCACGACCGGTCGCGCACGTTGCGAGCCGTTGAAGCGAATCGGCACGTTGAGATCGTCCATCGTGAAGCCGATCGCAGTGCAATTCTCCACGAGTTGTGCGTCAACCACCCGCGGAAACGCGCGCGTCAAATTCACGTCGCAGCCGGGCAAGGCGAGGATTGTCTGCTCAGCCGAAATCTTCCGCACAAAAGGGGTGAATTCGAAGTTCAGCCCGCGTATGGCGTTTCGAAATTCGTCGACGTCTGAAAAGCGAAATGTTTTGAGTGCCGACCTCGGCACATCGTCAATGCTGTTCATGGAAACAAGAAAATGCCGCGCCGCTCTGG
Source organism: Bradyrhizobium sp. CCBAU 11357 (assembly GCF_028128865.1). Taxonomy (NCBI): domain Bacteria; kingdom Pseudomonadati; phylum Pseudomonadota; class Alphaproteobacteria; order Hyphomicrobiales; family Nitrobacteraceae; genus Bradyrhizobium; species Bradyrhizobium sp. CCBAU 11357. Next base: position 78,377 of record NZ_LBJW01000109.1, read on the forward strand.
ATCTGCGTCCGGCCGCGGGGTGCCGGTTCGCTTCCTCCTTCGATTATTTCGTCAGAATCGATCCTAACTGTGGCCTGATTAAATGGAGAGGGGTCGGTTGAAAAAACAATCCGGGACAACCCGGTCTCGCCGAATTTCGATAACGTTTCCTGCAAGGCCGGCGGTGCGCCAATACCCGAGCCTTCGAGGATTAAAATTCAAATTAACGCCTTTGAGGCGGAATGACCGTCGGTTGATCGTTCAATTTATTTAATTTCAGGCTCCTGCCATGATGGCAAATTCGCCTGCTGATAGTCTGGTCGATCTGGAGAACGCGGTTGCAACATGTCCGCTGGACCGGTGTGCTCGTATCCTATCAGGCATATTGCAACTGCTCACAAGCAGCCGCGACCGATCCCAGGCATTGCTCGCCGACGTGGCCGACGGCGTCCTGCTGCGGCTGGTCGAGCGGGTTGAGGCCGGCACGCTGATCGATGTCAGCGCGGCGCTCGCAGAGCTCAAAGTGGCTCCGCCGAACACCGTGCGACGCCTCGCCTCGCACCGCGATCCGGAAATCGCCTGCCCTGTCTTGCTCCGCTCGCAATCACTGTCCACGGCCGATCTCAAGTCGATCGCAGCCGCGAGCGGCGAACGACAGCAATGTGCGATCGCCGGCCGCGCGCCGATCGATCCACTGGTGATCGAGACGCTGATCAAGTGTGGCACCCCCAGTGTTTGTCTCACACTGATCGGCAACAGGGATGCAAGGTTCTCCGATCCCGCTTACGTTGCGCTGGTTGAGAAGTGCCTGTCGGATGACGAACTGATCAAGGCTCTGGCGCTCAGGCCGGACACGCCCGATAGGGTCATGCGGGAGTTGCTGTCGGCTTCACCCGCGCCGAAATCCGGCACAGGACCGAAGGCCATTGGCTCGCATCAAAGTGCAGCGGCCGCACCAATCGCCTTCAAGCTGCCATGCGCCGCCGCCTATGCAAGCGCGCGGCCGGAGATCGTTGCACTCAGCCGCATCGGCAAACTCAACGATTCCACCGTGAACCGCTTCGCCATTCGCGGCGAGACTGCCAACCTCATCACGGCACTGTCGGTGCTGTCGGGGACTCCCATCGAGATCGTCGAGCATGTCATCACCGACGAGGATTGCGAGGGTCTCGTCATGGCCTGCCGCGCCTCGCGGCTGAACTGGCAGACCACGCTCGCCATCCTGAGCAACCGCTGCGGCACGCGGCTTTCCTTCGCCGAGCGCGGACGCGCGCAGCACATTTTCGAGACGTTGCTGCTGTCGACCAGCCAGTGGACGGTGCGTTGGGGCGAAATTGCCGCAAGTGCCAAGGAGAGCGGTCGGGGTCATCGGGACGCGGAAAAGACGGGGGTTAGCTGATGAAGTTCGACGGTCGCAAAGCCTTTCGCGTGAAGATGGACCACAAGCAGCCGGTCAATCTCATGGGATCCGACGGCACCTGGCGGCGCAGCTGCGTCCTGCTCGACGTATCGCAGACGGGCGCGAAGGTCGAGGTCGAGGGCACGCTCGACGTGCTCAAGGCCAAGGAGTTCTTCATGGTGCTGTCCTCGACAGGTCTCGCCTACCGGCGCTGCGAGCTGGTCTGGATCGACGGCACCACTGCCGGCGTCCATTTCATTACCGTTGACGGCAAGAAGAAATCTGCCGGCGCACCGCCGCCCGGGCAGAACGCGGTCCAAGGCAAATAGAACTCGAACATTCCACTCGCAGTTTTCACATCCAGATAATCGCAATCCAGGTCAGACCGTGCAACACGCGCGAACCAGATCCTGCTCCGACAATGGTGACGGCGGCATACGAACGACGGAAACGGCTCGTCCCTTCCTGCACGTGCTGGCCGACACGTCCGACAAGCTCTCGGGCATCTGCTCGATCCTCCAGGAGAGGTTCGCCATTGCAGGCGAGCGGCTCGATGCCGATTCCAGGCTGTCGCAGACACCGGTCGCCATCGTCATTCGCGCCGAGCTGCGCGACGTCGACAATATCGCCGCCATCAAGCAGCGGGCTGCCAAGTTGGCGAAGGTCGGGAAGCGCATCTTCCTGCTCGAGCACACCTCCCACGTCTGCATTTCCCAGGCCTATGCGCTCGGGGCGACGCTGGTCCTTCCCAGCACGGTCGGCCGGACCAAGCTGCTGGCGGCACTGGCCGATCCGGCCGACGGGCCGTCCGCTTCGTCAGGCGATACGCTGCAATCCGACAACGCCGTCGAGACGGCGGCGACCGCAATCGCATCGATGTTCGCGGCTGTCACCCTGAGCCAGCCGCTCGACATCCACGGCACCAAGGAAGCCGGCCGCCAGATCGCCGATAGCATCATCCGGCATGGCCTGACGGAGTGGCTGATGACGGTGCGGCGGCACCACGAAGGAACCTATCAGCATTGCCTGCTCGTCACCGGCGTTGCCATCGACTTCGGACTGAGCCTCGGCGTCGGCAGGGCCGACCTGGAACGCCTCTACTCGGCAGCCATGTTCCACGACATCGGCAAGGCGCAGATTCCGCTCGCCATCCTCGACAAGCCGGGCCGCCTCGATGCCGCGGAGCGCGCGCTGATCGAAACGCATCCGGCCGCCGGCTACGAATTTCTCAAGGCCCATGACGGAATCTCGCGGGAGATCCTCGGTGCCGTTCGCCACCATCACGAGTATCTGGACGGGAGCGGCTATCCCGATGCGCTCTGCGGCGAGAGCATTGGCGATATCGTCAGGATTCTAACGATCTCGGACATCTTCGCAGCGTTGATCGAGCACCGGCACTACAAGCCGACCATGCCGCGCGCGGAGGCCTACGACGTTCTGTGCGGGATGAATGGCAAGCTGGAAAAGGCGCTGGTCCGCTCGTTCAAGCAGGTCGCGCTCACACGGTGAGCGCTGTACCCCGTCTCGAACGCCGCCTTAATGCGTCGCACGATAGCTGGCGCGGCGCGGGATGGAGCGGCAGGCCAGCCCGTCGGCCAGCAGCTTCATGTCCTCGTGCCGGCCGCTGCGAATCAGTCGGCCGAACTCTTCGGGTGTGAAAGGAAGACTTGGATCATCATCAATCTTGTGCCGCAATCGCGGACCGAAGAACCGCCGAACCAGGCTAGCCAGCCGCCGCATGTCAATTCCCTCGCGCCAGCAACAAACCTCTCAGTCCGCATATTGTTCCTCCCGCAATTTCGAGATTGCAAGAGGCCACTCGCGACGCCGCACCAAAAAAATTTCCGCCAGAGAATAATCTCCTCTTGCTCGCGCTAATCGGCAGAACCCACGTAACGCACGAACTCGTGGTTGTGCTCGCGGTCCGAGCGAACCGCGTTCGCGGCAAAGCTGTCGTCGGGATAGCCCATCGCGACGCAGGTCATGATGACCTCGTCCTCCGGAATATGAGCGACCTCGCGCACGATGTCGGAGCGCATGGCGATGTCGACCTGCCGGGTGCGATCACCGCGCGCGGCACCGGCGTGTTTTTAAAGCCACGCACGCTGCGGCGCGACTGGACCAGCGTCTCGAATTCCACCTCGTGAACCTCCCTGCCCGCTCGTCCGGCGTTGCGACGCGCTACCGGTTGCCGATGCGGCGCGCCAAACCTATGCTAATGACCAAGCAAGACCAAGAACCCTGTGAGGAAATCCCATGGCCGCACCGCTCGATCCCGTCATCGCCCAGCTCATTCCGCTCATGCCGATGCGCGATCCCACGGTCATGACGCCACAGAGCGCCCGCGATTCCTTGCGCGCACTCGCTGCCTCGCGTGCCGCCATTCCGCCGCCGCGCGTCGATAGCGTCGAGGATATCAAGGTGATGGGCGGCGCCGGTCCGCTTCCTGCGCGGGTCTACCGGGTCGGCGCCGCGCCGGCACCGACGGTGGTGTTCTTCCATGGCGGCGGCTGGGTTGCGGGCGATCTCGAAACCCACGACCGGCAGGCGCGCAACCTTGCGATCGAGACCGGCGCGGTCGTCGTCTCCGTCGACTATCGACGTCCGCCCGAGACGCGCTTTCCCGGCGCCTTCGAGGATGCCTTCGCCGCGGTGAGCGACGTGTTTGGCCGCGTCGCGGAATTTGGCGGTGACGCAAAGCGCTTCGGCGTTGCCGGCGACAGCGCCGGCGGCAATCTCGCAGCGACGACCGCGATCGCCTGCCGCGATGCCGGCATCAAGCTCGCCGCGCAGCTCCTGGTGTATCCTGTCACCGACGTCGTCGGCGCTTATGCCGATGCGCGCGAGAACGCACGCTATCCCTCGCGCGCGGAGAACGCCGAGGGCTACTTCCTCACGCGCGCGACGATGGAATGGTTCTGCGGCCACTATCTCGCCGATCCCGCGCACGCCGGCGACTGGCGCGTCTCGCCGCTGCGGGCCGCATCGCTGGCCGGCGTCGCGCCCGCGGTCGTGACCACCGCCTGGTTCGATCCCCTGCGCGACGAAGGCGCGGCCTATGCGCGGGCGCTGGAGGCGGCCGGCGTCCGCGTCAAGCACCATGAGGGCCCCGGCCTGATCCATGGCTATTTCGGCATGGGCGACGCCTCCGACGTCGCGCGCGCCGAAGCGCAGCGCGCGCGGGCCGACTTCAAGGCGCTGCTCGTGCGCGGCGTGTGAAGGCGATCAGGCGCTCTGCGCCCGCTGCGCCGCGGTGTGACCCCAGACCTCGTCCCAATCCTGGCCGGCGGCATCGACCACGCGGCCGTCGACCTCGAAGAACTTGTTCGGCACCTGGAAGATCGCCAGCATCAACGCGCCGTCCGGGCACCAGGCGGCGTGCCGGCTGCCCGCCTCGCGCCAGATGAATTCGCCGGCCCTACAGGCAATGCCCTTGGCCGGGCCCTCCTTGTCGACGAGCGCACCTTCGATGACCCAGCTCTGCTCGATGCCGACATGCTCGTGATCGGGCAGCACCGATCCCGGCGCAAAGCGCATCAAGGCGGTCATCAGCCCCGTGCGGCGATCGAACAGCAGCGTCTTGGCCTCGCAGCCCGGAAAGCGCGTCTTCTGCCAATCCATGTCCTGGGGGCGAACCAGGTGGGAATGCCGCTCAGCGGCGCCCTGGTCGTGCGGGATCGCGGCGTCCATCACGATGCTTCCTCTCCATCTCGAGGGACCGACGCTAGCAGGATCGCCCGATGAGGTCAGCGAGCAGTGCAACAGAGGCGACATCTTCCGCGCTCGAAGCGCAAAAATCAGCGGGGCGAGCGGGCGGCCGGTGCTCATCCTGCTTGATTGCGCCACGATTTGCGGCTCCAATCTCCCGGCCATTTCTGGCTTAGGAGACCCCCATGATGAAGCGGATTTTCCTCGCTGCGATCGTTGCCAGCTTTGCAGCGGGCTCGGCCCTTGCGCAAGAAACCTGCGAAAGCAAGGCCGTCGGCAAGGACGGCAAGCCGCTGGCCGGCGCCGCCAAGACCTCGTTCCTGAAGAAGTGCAAGGAAGACGCCTGCGCACCAAAGGCCGTCGGCTCCGACGGAAAGCCGCTCGCCGGCGCCGCCAAGAACAGCTTCATGAAGAAGTGCGAGACCAGCGCGTAAGCGCGCCGTCCGTTCCCGGCCTTTTCAGCAAGCCATCACAAACGAAATGCCGTCATGGCCGGGCAGAAGCGCGTCTTCGCGCGAGAGCATGATCCGGAAAAGTGCGAAGCGGTTTTCCGAAAAGATCATGCTCAAACAATAAGCTAAAGCGCGATGACGATTCATCCCGATCGCATCGCGCTTTAGACCCCCGGCCATTTGCTTCTTGTGCCCTCCCCGCCGCCAGTTTTCCGACACGCGCCGTGCGCGTAAAGCAAACTCCTCGCGACCCTAGACAGAACGCAGCGGCTGACGGATGATGCAGCGCTGAGCGAACCGGGGCGCATCGACGAGGCTTCCAGCAAAGGATGGGCGAGATGTTGCAGTTCCGCGTGCGTGATCACATGATGACGACAATGAGCGTGCTCTTTGCGCTGCTCATGATTGTTGACGTTGCCAACGCCAGAGGCCCTGGCCTGCCCAACGTCATGGTTCTCGCAACCGGCGGCACGATCGCCGGCAGCGGGGCGAGCAGTACCACCGTCGTCGGGTATACCGCAGCCACGGTGGGCATCGAGACCCTCTTGAACGCCGTCCCAGAGTTGAAAACGGTGGCCAACGTCAAGGGCGAGCAGGTCTTCCAGATCGCCAGCGAGAATATGAACAATGATTATTGGCTGAAGCTCGCCAAGCGCGTCAATACGCTCCTCGCGCAGGACGACGTGGACGGGATCGTGATCACGCACGGGACCGATACGATCGAGGAAACCAGCTATTTCCTGAATCTGGTCGTCAGGAGCAAGAAGCCTGTGGTCGTCGTCGGCGCGATGCGGCCGTCGACCGCGATCAGCGCGGACGGCCCGATCAACCTGTTCAATGCGGTGATCCTCGCAGGCAGTGAAGAAGCCGTCGGCAAGGGCGTGCTCGTCGCCCTCAACGATCAGATCAACGCCGCGCGCGACGTCACCAAGAACAACACGTCCACGGCAGACACCTTTCGCACGCCTGAACTCGGCTTTCTCGGCTACATGCAGGGCAACAAGCCGTATTTCTATCGGCAATCGACCCGTCGGCACACGGCGGATTCCGAATTTGACGTGTCCAACCTCGATGTCCTGCCGCAGGTCGACATCGTCTACGGCTACGCCAACATGAACCGCGTCGCGATCGACGCCTTTGTCGCCGCCGGCGCCAAGGGGGTCGTGCATGCCGGCGTCGGTGACGGCAGCCTGGCCCGCCCCGCGGTCGAGCCGGCGCTCGACGAAGCCCGCAAGAAGGGCGTGGTGATCGTTCGCAGCAGCCGTGTCGGCAACGGCATCGTCGCGCGCAATGGCGAGGCCAAGGACGATGAACACGACTTCGTCGTTTCGGATACGCTCAATCCCCAGAAGGCGCGCATCTTGCTGATGCTGGCGTTGACCAAGACGACCGACACCAAGGAAATTCAGCGGATGTTCTACGCTTACTAGTGCGTCGGCTACGCTCGCTTGAAGCGGCGGTCATCACAGACCGCGCGGCGTCGATGGCGAGGTGCTGAGGGAGAACTTGCGGTAAGCGGTCGCAAAATCCGGGCTACGGTCGGATTTCGTAGGGTGGGCAAAGCGAAGCGTGCCCACGATCTGCCGCAGATCAGAACGAGATGGTGGGCACGGCGCGATTTGCGCCTTTGCCCACGCTACGAGAGCTCCGTCATTGCAAGGTCCGCGGCCCCCTCACTAGCTCCGCAGCCCCGGCGCCTCCTGGCCGGTGCGTGCGACATATTCGGTGTAGCCGCCGCCATATTGGTGGATGCCATCCGGCGTCAGCTCCAGCACGCGGTTCGACAGCGTCGCCAGGAAATGCCGGTCGTGCGAGACGAACAGCATGGTGCCCTCGAAATCCGACAGCGCATTGATCAGCATTTCCTTGGTGGCGAGGTCGAGATGGTTGGTCGGCTCGTCCAGCACCAAAAAGTTCGGCGGATCGAACAGCATCTTGGCCATGACGAGGCGTGCCTTCTCGCCGCCCGACAGCACGCGGCAGCGCTTCTCGACGTCGTCGCCGGAGAAGCCGAAGCAGCCGGCGAGCGCGCGCAAGGAGCCCTGCCCCGCGGTCGGAAACGCGTCCTCCAGCGACTGGAACACGGTGCGCTCGCCGTCGAGCAGATCCATCGCATGCTGGGCGAAATAGCCCATCTTGACGCTGCCTCCGAGCGCCACCGTGCCCTCGTCCGGCTCGCTCGCGCCGGCCACCAGCTTGAGCAGCGTCGACTTGCCGGCGCCGTTGACGCCCATCACGCACCAGCGCTCCCTGCGGCGGATCATGAAGTCGAGCCCGTCATAGATGCGCTTTGAGCCATAGCCCTTGTGCACGTTCTTGAGCGCGACGACGTCCTCGCCCGAGCGCGGCGCCGGCGGGAAGTCGAACGCCACGCTCTGCCGGCGCCGCGGCGGCTCGACGCGCTCGATCTTGTCGAGCTTCTTGACCCGGCTCTGCACTTGCGCCGCATGCGAGGCGCGCGCCTTGAAGCGCTCGATGAACTTGATCTCCTTGGCGAGCATGGCCTGCTGGCGCTCGAACTGCGCCTGCTGCTGCTTCTCGTTCTGCGCCCGCTGCTGCTCGTAGAACTCGTAATCGCCGGTATAGGTGCTGAGCGAGCCGCTGTCGATCTCGATCACCTTGGAGATCACGCGGTTGATGAACTCGCGGTCGTGCGAGGTCATCAAGAGCGTGCCTTCGTAATCGTGCAGGAATTTCTCCAGCCAGATCAGGCTTTCGAGGTCGAGATGGTTGCTCGGCTCGTCGAGCAGCATGACGTCGGGCCGCATCAGGAGAATGCGCGCCAGCGCCACGCGCATCTTCCAGCCGCCGGAGAGTTTGCCGACGTCCCCGTCCATCATCTCCTGGCTGAAGCCGAGGCCGGAGAGCGCCTCGCGCGCGCGGCCGTCGAGCGCATAGCCGTCCAGCTCCTCGAACCGGTGCTGCACCTCGCCGTAGCGGGCGATGATCTCGTCCATCTGGTCGGCCTTGTCGGGGTCGGCCATATCGGCCTCGAGCGCGCGCAGTTCGGCCGCGACCTCGCTGACGGGACCAGCCCCGTTCATCACCTCAGCCACCGCGCTGCGGCCGGACATCTCGCCGACGTCCTGGTTGAAATAGCCGATGGTGATGCCGCGATCGGTCGAGACCTGCCCCTCGTCGGGCAGTTCCTCGCCGGCGATCATCCGGAACAGCGTGCTCTTGCCGGCGCCGTTCGGCCCGACGAGACCGATCTTCTCCCCCTTGTTGAGGGCCGCGGAGGCTTCGATGAACAGGATTTGGTGGCCGGCTTGCTTGCTGACGTTGTCGAGGCGGATCATGAGTGTCTTTTGGGGGATTTTTGCGTTGCAGCGTCATAGGGCATGCGGGGCGTGAGGGGAAGCCCGGGACAGGCCGGATCGGCCCACCGCGCCCCAATTCCCCTCGTCATCCCTCAGCCTTCAGGCCTCTCCGCTCACCAGCAACCTCTGAAATCCCCCCAGTCCCCTCGTCGCGAAACGCGCAAGCTCACAGCTCCTAACGCCGGCGAGCGATCCACACTCCGGCCAGAAAGGCGACAAACAGCGACCGGAGAGGCGCTTTCATCGTGACCTCGCGTAACTGGTCAGCCCATCGGCCGGCGGAATCCAGCGAAGGCGAGCGGGGCTGCGGCTTGGCGGGTCCTCTTTGCGCTCCGGAACCTGACCGCGGGCTCGAGGTCGGCTCCATGCCGCCCTGATTGTCCGCGAGGCCGGAGGCTTCTGTCATTGCCGCAGCTTCCTTCATGTCCATGCGCGTGCTCCAATCCTGCTGCGGTTGAGGAACAACCACTTGATCTCAGGTGCGTTCGGCTCTGGCGGCGGCATTCATGCGAACTATATGGTTTGTCACACGTCCGCCGCATCACTCCCTTGAAGAAGCCCTTGCTGATCTTTCTGTTCCTTGTCTTGGCACCGCTGGCCGCGTCGGCGGTGAGATATTTCTGGCTGGGCGATGGCCGCCAGAATTGGCAAACCGCCGATCGGTCGAGCGCAGGTCTTCTGCTTCCCGCTGCCGATCATCCCGAAGCCGTCATACGGGTGTTCGGGGCGAGAACGGTGCGGTGGCGCAGCATCTTCGCTGTTCACACCTGGATCGTCGTCAAGGAGAAAAATGCCCCGACCTACACCCGCTATGACTACACGGCGTGGGGCGAGCCGATCCGCACCAACGGCTTCGCTCCGGACGGGCGGTGGTTCGGCGCGGCGCCAGAAACCATTGTGGCCGTCAACGGAGAACGCGCCGAGGCGCTGATCCCCAAAATCCGATACGTGATCGAAAACTACCAGTTTCGGTCCTATGGAGATTATAGCGTCTGGCCCGGTCCCAACTCGAACACCTTCGTGCAGGCGGCCCTCGATGCCGTCCCTGAGCTCCGAGCCGTGCTGCCGCCGACCGCGATCGGCAAGGACTTCCCGTACACGGGTAAGTGGGTCGGACTGACGGCGTCCGGCACGGGTATCTATGCTTCGCTTGCCGGATATGTTGGCTTTTCCATCGGCTGGGTCGAAGGCTTGGAGATCAATTTCTTCGGCGCCGTGCTCGGACTCGACATCCGACGCCCGGCGCTCAAGCTGCCTGGTCTCGGCCGCTTCGGGGTGACGCCCGGCCTGTAAGAACTTGTCGTCGAAACCTCAAAGAGGCTCCAGACCAGCGCCGACTCTCTACCTCACCGAGAATGGCGCCTGATAAGGCCGTCCGAACGGCACACCGTTGATGACGGTCTGGATCGGCTTGAGCTGGGCTTTCCCTTCCCTCCTGTTGTTGCGGGTGTCGACGAAGCTGACCGGTCCCTCCACCAGCTCCATGATGGCGACGTCCGCGGGCGCACCGACCTGCAGCGTGCCGATCTTCGGCGCGCGATTGATGATCTTCGCCGGCGCCGTCGTCGCCATTGCGACCACCTGCTCCAGCGTGAAGCCAAGCAGCATGAACTTGCTCATCACGTTGGGCAGGAAGGGAATGCCCGGCGAGTTGCCGGAGAAGACGTGGATATCGGAAGAGATGGTATCAGGAGCGCATCCGCCGGGGATCGCCACTTCCGCCACGGTGAAATCGAAGCTGCCGCCGCCATGCCCGACGTCGAACAACACGCCGCGCTGCTTGGCCGCCAGCGCCGCCGGCAGCAGCTTGCCGTCCTGGACGATGTTCGTGAAGACGCTCGACATGTTCGGGGCGCCCGAATAGGCATGCGTCAGCACGTCGCCTGGGCGCATCAAGTCGAGGATCTGCGACATCAGCTCCTTGGACTCGACGCCGCCGATATGCACCATCATCTTCGCCGGCCAGCCGCACATCTCGCAAGCCTGGATGCCGCGCTTGAGCGGCTCGAGGCCGTGCTTGAAGATCACGTTTTCCGACATGCGCACTTTGACCCCGAGGAGGAAGTCCGAATTCTCGGCCAGCGCCATGGCGCAGGCTTCGGTCTGCGCGGTGTCGATGTTGTAGAGCTCGGCGACGGGGAAAGCGGACAGGCCGTTATTGGCGATGTGGACGAAGGCGTACATCCGCGCCCGCGTCTGGGCGACGATGAAGCGGCGCAACGCCGCCAGATTGTTGACGCCGGCATCGCCCGCCGACACGACGGTCGTCGTGCCCTGGAACTGGACCAGCTCGTCGGCGGGAATGCCGATGGCCGAGCCGTAGGGATAGACGTGACAATGCAGATCGATCAGGCCGGGCATCACGAGCTTGCCCGAGGCGTCGATGCTCTTCAACGCGCGCTCGGCGGGGATCGTCTCCTGGACGGCCTCGATCACGCCCCAGCGGATGCCGATATCGCGCCTGGCGCGCAGCGGCTGGCTGGGGTCGAGCACCTCGCCGCCGCGGATCACCAGGTCGTACTTGTCGTTCGGCCCCATCGTCCCGCGCGCGGGCGCGGCGAGCCCGACCGCTGCGGCTGATGTCGAGAGTGCCAGGAAATCGCGGCGTGACAACGCAGGCATGATGGTCCCCCCTCTGTGTTTTTGTTCGTATAGGCAAACCTCGACGCGCGGATCGGCGACCGGCGCGACGTCCGAAACCAAAAAGGATGCCATTGGAGCTCGGGCCTCGTCGCCCGGGTGATCCAATCTTATGACTGCACGCCCGCGTTGAGGAGCTGCGAAATTTTCTATCCTCGCATGAACCTTCCTCGACAAGCATCGACTAAGCGAGCGCTCGCACAGAGTCGCACAAGTGTGCCTTCCGACGGGGGCCGACGAGAGCTTAACCTGCATCAGGGAGTCTTCACGGGCGGTGGAAACCCTGCAACCGTACAGGAACGACGAGGAATACGCCTCGTTGTCGGAGATTAATGGCGATCCTTGCTCTCCTCCTAAGTTGACTTACCCGGTCAGTACTGCTGGCCGGATTTTTTTCGGAGCCGAATATCCGCCGTGGTCACGAGCGCCTTCTCAAGTCCGAAAGAGGCGTGCTGTGCAGCGCATCGCTAAAGGTGAGCGGAAACGGGCCCATTGCCGCACACCATCCGGTGGCCAAGTCGCGCTGCGAGTGCAGTGATGCCGGAATCATTCTCTAAGTTCGGCGAGCAGTGTCGCAGAAGAAAGCGGACCCCGCAAAGCGTCTCCTTCCTCCACACGACGCGACAGATGAATATCCCGGAGTGACTGTCGAACGACAGCGCAAATTCGTTCGCGAATATGTAGTACGGCGTGGAGATGCAGGCCCCCAAGGCGCTGATGTCCCGCACCATGCAGGGATGAGTCCCAATGATTTCACCGAATGACAGCCGCGCCGCCCGGTTGATCGCTATCCGCTTCATTGCACGACGTTCGATCATGGCGAGACTCCGAATGAAGAAGCCAACCTCAAAAATGCGCTTTCTCGCGACGTGCGCTGCCGGGACGTGAAATTAAATCACATCCGGCTGACTTCGGCATTATTTAATTGATTAAATAATTTGTTGAGACGCTCGCACTTGACCCGTGCAATGATGCGAGTTCCAATCTAAATGCTGATTTGTGATGAGTCGGGGATTGCCGTGGGTATTTACTTGCTCTCACTCGCGGCGTGCGTTGTCGGGGTTCTTCTGTTCATGGCATTCCATCGATAGGGCCGACAACGGACGCAAGCGTTACCGTGAATCCTCAGCCCAAAGCCGAAATTAATAATTTCGGTCGGTTGATTTTGACTGTGCACGAATGCGCGCGTTCAATTCCAGACATTGGAGGCGAACGTGTTATTCACTCTTTTGCTCGTCATTCTCATCGGCATCAGTGCAGCGGTCCTAATCGCCCATGCCATCGACGCCATGCGTTCGTGAGGTTGCGGCTTGCGAAAGGGGGCCGAGCAGAAGATCTCGTGTCCTGCGCGAGCCATCAGAAAGGCATCAGCATACCTGATGTCCGGGCAACAAGATGTGGTTCTTCCGCAGGACACGCTCGTGGATTGAAGCTGCGCCCCGTCGACTGGGATCAACAAGTAGCCATTTGGGCCGGCCTGATCGTCGACGTGGTGTTGGCCCTCAGCAACTAACGAGCCTGAGACTCTTCTCGTCCAGGCGCCCGGTTCTGAATTTGCGACGCTCGCTGACGCAGCTTCGAACAATTGTATTGACGCTTTAACTCGCAACCCGAAGCCGGCTCGTCGCATTCGAAACCGATCCGAACTCCGAATCGAAACAAATGCCTGTTAATTCGCCTGAGGAACCTCTAGTTGACTGCGCTTAAACGATAATTTTGATTATGATCGATAATGATGATGACTCCAGCAGAAAATTAAACAATATGTTGAAAACAAAATATAATGGGAGGTTGGAATGGAAGTTGCCCGCCGGTTTCGCGCCATGGCGTTGCTTTGCCGACAGACTGCCGCACGCTGTCCCGAGAGAAGCTGGAAACTGCTCGCTGAGGCGGAGTACTGGGAGCATTTGGCGGCCGCTGCTCTGGCTCACTGAGCTTCGGTCGAGTGAATTTTCAACCTTTCTCCTTTTGATGAACTGCTTCGAGGCGCGCCATGTCCAGTATGCGTCAAATCCATACTTGTGCTGTTCTGAGCGAGCGACTCCACGCACTTGTGGCGGAGCTTAGAGAGGTTGAAAAGCTTCGAAGCAAGCTCCGACGCGTAGAGGCCAGAACACTCGGCAGAAGGCGGCGTGTCGGACTGGGTCGCGGAGCAAGAGCCGCAAGCTAACTCGGAGGCGAGATCCGCCGTCTATTCGGGATAGAGCGGTCGCACGGATTCCCGTTCGACTTCGAACTCCTGAATTCATGGATCTCGTGGCGGCGCGTCAGGTAACGTGCCCGACGTATCGAACTCTCGGTGGTCGCAATCGCACCGCGTCCCGAAGTGTGCGGCTCGAGCTTAAGACTGACAGGCCCCCCAGCGCCATCAGCAACACGCCTAACCAGGGCAGCGCCGGGCTCCGCTCCTCCTCGACCACGCTGATCGCGATAGCCGGCGGATCCGACGAAGGCCCCGCGTCAGCGATGGGCCCTGTCGCGAGCTGCTTTACATCGGCCTGGCCAGGCACTGAATGTTCGGGCGCAGCGAGCTCCGCGATGGAAGCCGCCCACGTCGGGGCGGCGCGCGTACCGTGCTCCGAAGCGGCATCAGCTACCTTGAGGTCGAACGCCGGCGGCGTCGCCGAAGTCCCCTCGGCCGGTGCCGACCTCAGTAACTCCGCGCGCGCATCAATCACCGGGCCTTGCCTTTGCCGCCCAGCCTCATTCCTGTCGGGACTGGCGCCGCCTTTCGCCGCACGATCTCGAATCGATTTTCGCACGACTGCGATGCCCTCGGCCAGGAACCAGCACTTGCGATGGCCGTCCCGCCGATACACCCAGCGCTGGCGTGGGCCAGACGAGTTGCCGGGCCGCAGCAAGCATTCTGGCTGCACCGGCGACGTTGCAGCGGGCTCGCGAGGACCAGTATTGAACAGGTCGGTGATGGGATTGGCGGACGCAGGTGCCGCCGAAACAGCTCCAACAAGAACCAAACTGGCGAAGCAGAATCGCAAATGACCGGACATCGAAAACTCCCGGTGTTGCCCCCATCCGGCACGAGCCTTCGCGGCAAGATGGGCTCTCATGCGGCTTAAATTGGGCGATGCGATGATTAATTTTGCGCTCGGCTATCCGAATTAATAGGTCGGTCCAGCTCTCGCAGGCTGCAAAAGCGGCGAAATCGAGCCACCCGCGAGCGCCGAGCGTCGCCCGCGTCCTTGTCCTCACCAATTAAATGTTCCGCCACGATATAACCGCCGTCGCGCCTTTCTCCCTGCTACCTCGCACTTTAATGTGGATTGTACGGCAAATTTTTAAATGTCGGGTTGTCTGTCCCTTCATTTTACGGCTTGTGTGACTGGCCTTCTCACCAGAACCGGATCTGTGCCATGAATGCCGCGCAATTCAACTCGCTCTCGCTTGACGAGCTCTGGATAGTTCACCAGCAGGTTACCGCCAGCCTGACTGAGAAGATCCTGGTGCAAAAAGCACGATTGGAGGAACGGCTCCACAAGATTGGAGTCGCCAACGAGGCCATCCGGTTCGATCGTAAGCGCCGTCCCTACCCGCCGGTCCGTCCCAAATATCGTAATCCGAACAACCCCGCAGAAACGTGGTCGGGTCGCGGTAGGCCACCTCGCTGGCTGCAACCGCAGCTTCGATGCGGCCGGAAATTAGACGATTTCTTGATCGAGCGGTCTTCGCTCAAAGGCGGCAGACGAATTTAGCGCCGCGGTCTCGTGCGCTGAAAGACGGCTAGCGCAAAGAAGTACTGCTTCTTCAGCCTTGCGCCTCCGAAAAGCCGCCTATCGACTTTCGGCCTTTGATGCGCCCAGCGCGCCCAGCGCGTGCTGGACTTGATTTGCCGTATAATCGACCACCTCGCGGTGAGTCATCGCCGCGCCACGCCGCTTGGCCTCCGCAAAGGCGGCATTGCCCAGCACCCGACGAACGTTGGCGAGGGTGTCGGGCAGTTCCTGGAAAAAGCTGGTGGATGGGATCATTTGGGAGAGGGCTCCGCTGAGCGTGGCCGCGACCGTCGGGTGGCCCAGCCGATCAAACAGCAGAATGAGCGTGGCAGTCGTGAGGGTCGCAAGCCCAATCTCTGTTGATTGGCTCCAGATTTCGAGCATTCGCGGCAGGGTTCGCAGCGTCTTGACCGGATCGCCACTTCGCACTTGCAGCTCAGCGACGGCGGGGAGGATGACGATCTCCCAATAACGGTTACCGGATGTCCTTGCATGAGCAAGGGCCGCCTCGAATGCATCCAAGGCACGCCCTGGGTTGGCTTTGCTGAAGGCTCTTCCCTTGGAGAACAGCGCCGCAATCAGCGTACTTGGAGTTCGGGCGGCCGCAACCTTGTCAACGATGTCGTCGGCGATCGCCATCGCCTCCTCATGGGCGCCCGCCATGGCGAGGTAGAAGGGAAGCGTCGACAGGCATTGCCGCTCGCGCCGGTCCGCCGGGTGCTCGGCGCCGGCACGTGCAAACTCGATAGCGCTTTCGGCGTGGCCTTGTCGGGAGGCAATCATGGCGAGAACGGCGAACGCCCACACCGGCGGATCGAAGTTGGCGTTGCCCATCAGCGCTATCGCTTCTTCGGCGTAGCGCGTTGCCTCTTGAACGCGCCCCAGGTTCCAGGCCCTCTTCGCCGCATAAGTCAGCAGGGCGCCGAGCCGGCGATGGCCGGCGCGCCTTGCGGCATCGACGATCTCCATCGACCAGTTGAGGGGTTCGCTGCGCACCCGGAGAACTGCCATGCCCGGAATCCTGGATGCGATGCGGGCCGCAACATCGATGTCATCCTGACCGCTCGCCCACCGAAACGCCGCGCGCAGATTGTCCACCTCTTGATCGAGCCAGGCATAAGCCATCAGTTGCTGCGGACTTCGCCAAATCCTGTGGTGCGTCTCGGCATCCTCCGCGAAGAATTGGGCATGGCGACGCCGGAAGACCTCGGCCTCGCCCAGCATCGCGAGCCGCTCTTCGGCAAACTGTCGGATGGTTTCGAGCGCGCTGTAGCGAACTGCGTTCCCGACCCGCTTGACGCTGAGCAGCGATTTGCGCACCAGCGAGTCCAGGAGATAGAGAACATCGCCGGCTGCGATGTCGCCGCCGCAACAGACGCGCTCGGCAGCCTCCAATCCGAAACCTCCGGAGAATACCGATGCGCGCAAGAGCACCGCCTGCTCGGATGACGACAACAGGTCATACGACCATTCGACCGCGTGGCGCAGCGTCTGGTGTCGTTTCAAGTCGCGTCGCGGCCCGCTGGTGAGCAGCCGGAAGCGTTCATGCAGGCGATCGCGGATCTGACCGGGACTCATTGTCCGCGTTCGTGCGGCTGCAAGCTCGATGGCCAGTGGAATGCCATCGAGGCGGCGGCATATCTCACAGATCGTGTCAGCGTCACCATTGAGTTCGAAGTGTGGTTCCACAAATCGCGCGCGCTCCACGAACAACTGAACCGCCGGCGCATCGCTTCCGGCGCCGCATTCGAGCGGCAGCACCGGGTAGGTCCGCTCGCCATCGAGCATCAGCGTCTCCCGGCTGGTCGCCAGCAGGCTGACATGCGGGCATCTCGACAGGATCTCCCGTGCAAGCCCGGCGATCGCATCGATCAAGTGCTCGCAGTTGTCGAGAATGAGAAGCAGGTTTCGCCCGGCAAGCGAAGCGGCGACGCTTTGCTCGATGGTCTTGCCGGCCTGTTGCGTGATGCCGAAGACGTCGGCGACGGCGTGACCGATGGCACTCGGATTGTCGAATGCGGCAAGCTCCACCAGCCATGTGCCGTCCGCATACTTATCGTGCAACTTCGCCGCCAGCTGAAGTGCGAGCCGTGTCTTGCCGATTCCGCCGGGGCCGGTCAGCGTCACCAGCCGTGCGTCCGACATGATCCCGCCTACCCTGGCAAGGTCTCTGTCGCGCCCCAGAAAGCTCGTTGCCTGGACAGGCAAATTACCCGGCGCGACATTCGCGTTCAGCCGTGGGGAAGCACTTCTGTCCAAAACATCCGTGGCTGGCGGGCTCTCGCGGATCCGGCTGGCGGGTCCCTCTGGCACCGGGCTTCGCACGATCGAGGGTCCGGGCTCCCTGCGATTCCACTCTCGCAGGAGATGGCGGTGCAATGACTTGGTCTGCGCGTCTGGCTCAAGTCCCAGTTCCCTGGAGAGCAGTTCCGCGCAGGTCCGATACTGCCGGAGTGCCGCACCCTGTCTGCCTTGCCGAGAATAGAGCTCCATCAGGGCGCGATGCACACGTTCTTGCAGAGGATCTGCGGCAAGCAGGCGTGTTGCGATGTGAGTGCCACGTTCGATCACACCTTCCGATAGGTAATGATCGAGCAGCTTAGCCATGCCTTCCAAGGCGAGTTCACGGAGCCGCTGCCGTTCCGCCGCTGCCCAGTTTTCAAACTCTGGGGCCGCGACCTGAAACCCGTCGAGGAATTCGCCACGATGGATTTCGATCGCCCGCTCCAGGTTCGCCACGCCGGGTTCCGCGATAAGATGCTCGAAAACCTTTGCATCGATTTCGAGGGCGGTCGGCTCGAGACGAACGGTATCCTCCTGGGCGACCAGCGGGGCAGGACAGACCCGCGACAAGGCCTTGCGCAAAAGGCTCAGCGCCTGTCGCAGACTGTCGCGGGCCTGCGCCTCACTGTGATCGCCCCACAACAACGCCGAAAGTTTTGGTCGCGCCTGCGCTTCGCCCTGATGCATTGCCAGATAGGCGAGCAAGGCTGTCGTCTTTTTTGTGGCCAAGGAGATGGGCTCACCGGTGTCCATCTGGAGCCGGAAGCTGCCGAGCAGTGCAAGCTTTGCCTTCGCCATATCCGCCGGCCCTTTGCTCGGGGTGCAAAAAACACCCGGTCCGACGATTTTGCGAATTTATCACGCTCGGGCCGACAGGTCCATTGCGGCGGGCAGATAGTGTGCTTGCGAGGTCAGGGCCACCGTTGCCGAGGGAGATTACCATGTGGAACCGTTTGTCGATCGCAGCCGCCGCCGCACTCTTGATGGGCTCCGTCGGAGCCAACGCTGCAGAACTGCCGACCTATGAAGTGCTGGGCTTTCCGATTACGCCGCACCAGTTCGTGATCTTGGGCCCGGCCAACGCGCAACAGGGGACGCCTGCCGCCGGCGTGTCGGCGCCGGTCCTCACGCCGCGCCAAGGGGCCCGCGATGAGCAGATCGCCAGCAACGTGGCACGCGAGATCACAGCGCTCGCCCTCTCCCCCGTGGTCGCGCTCGCCCCCGCGCGGTAAATCGCGCAGTTGCGTGGTGGCTGATCTCGCACCAGCCGCCGCGCGCCAATCGGATTTCGCGATGTATCGCTGCGCTTCTTGCCGGCCGGCGAGCATCGCCGTCGCTTGCGCTTCTTAGCGAAAAAAAAACGCGTGGCAGCCCGGCTCGGCTGTGGGCATCCAACCAGAGCGTCCCGCTTCTGGTGCGCTGCCGTTTGGCGCCACACGAATGCGCTCTTTCGCAACCGTAGTCCGTCGACGCCCTACGCCCTTCGCATCAGCTTGAGCGAGCCTGTCAGG
This sequence comes from Bradyrhizobium sp. CCBAU 11357, assembly GCF_028128865.1. Taxonomy (NCBI): domain Bacteria; kingdom Pseudomonadati; phylum Pseudomonadota; class Alphaproteobacteria; order Hyphomicrobiales; family Nitrobacteraceae; genus Bradyrhizobium; species Bradyrhizobium sp. CCBAU 11357. The sequence continues at coordinate 97,400 of NZ_LBJW01000109.1, forward strand.
CGCAAGCCTCGCTTCCCCGCGAGCGCGATGCCTTCGAGCTCGCCGCTGTCTTCATTGCAGGTTCCTGAAATTCCGATGCCGACCGCGAGGCCGCCGAACACGGGGTTCTCGCCTTTCGCCGGCCGCGCCAATGGCGGACGTCCGGCTGCATCTTTGCTGCGCTGCGACAAGCGCGTGGATATCGGCTGCCAACAGACCAAATGGACTCGCCTAAGACCAATTATGCGACACCGGGGCGCTTGTCGGACGCCGGCCATGCGTCCAAACTGTGATCGAAGTCGCTGGAATGCGGCGTACCTCCAGCGGTTAACAACGACAAGCGCACTGAAGCGCGTTCGAATAACCAGGCCGCCAGGGAGGACGTCCATGAGTTCAAAGTCTGAGAAGACCAGAACCACTCGTCGCAAATTCTTGCTGACGGCCGGCGCGGCCGGCGCCGCCACCATTGCCATGCCGCAAGTCAGTCGGGCGCAAACAGTGGCCCTGAAGATGCAGGGCTCGTGGGGCAAGGCCGATGTCTTCAACGAGATGGCCGAGGATTATGTGAAGCGCGTCAACGAGATGGCCGGAGGTCGACTGCGCATCGACTATCTCGTCGGTGGTTCGGTCGTGCACCCGTTCCAGGTCTTCGATGGAGTTCATGGCGGCCAGCTCGACGCTGCACACACGGTCACTGTCTACTGGTACGGCAAGCACAAGGCCGCCTCGCTGTTCGGCACCGGCCCGGTGTTCGGCTTCAACGCCAACGAAGGCCTCGGCTGGATCCACAACGGCGGCGGCAAGGAGCTGTTCGAGGAGCTCCAGACCAAGATCATGAACGTCAACATCAAGAGCTTCTTCGCCATGCCGATGCCGACCCAGCCGCTCGGCTGGTTCAAGAAGCCGATCACCAGCGACGCCGATCTCAAGGGCTTGAAGTATCGCACGGTGGGCCTGGCCGCCGACCTGTTCCAGGCGATGGGCGCATCCGTCGCGCAGCTGCCCGGTGGCGAGATCGTGCCCGCGATGGAGCGCGGCGTCATCGACGGGTTCGAGTTCAACAATCCGACCTCGGACCGGCGCTTCGGCGCGCAGGATGTCGCCAAGAACTACATGATGGGCAGCCATCATCAGGCGACGGAATATTTCGAGATCATGTTCAACCGGACGAAGTTCAACTCGCTGCCGAAGGAACAGCAGGCGATCCTGCAATACGCCGCCGAAGCCGTGTCCTCCGCCAACGAATGGAAGGCCATGGATTATTATTCGAAGGACCTGCAGGAGCTGATCAACAAGGACAAGGTCAACGTCCAGCGCACACCGAAGTCGGTGTTCGACGCGCAGATCAAGGCGTGGGACGGCCTGATCGCCCAGCTCGGCTCGGATCCGTTCATGAAGAAGGTCATGGACTCGCAGAAGGAATGGGTGCGCCGCGTGGTCTACTACAACATGAACAACGCGACGGACTACCGCGGCGCCTTCGAGCATCACTTCCCGGGTGTCCTCAAGGTCTGACGGCTGTCGCGGGGGATCGCGACAGGCGATAACGCGAGGGGCGGCGCAATTGAAGCGCCGCCCACGAATTGGGAGGGGGACATCCGGATGCACTGCTCGCAGCGAGCTCGGCTCGCATGACGAAATTCCTGTTCTTCATCGATGAGCTCAGCACGTGGGTGGGCAAGGCGTTCGCCTGGCTGATCCTCGTCCTCACCCTGGGTGTCAGCTACGAGGTGTTCGTGCGCTACGTGCTGCGTGCGCCGACCACCTGGGCTTTCGACATCAGCTACATCACCTATGGCGCGATGTTCCTGATGGCCGGCGCCTACACGCTCTCGCGGAACGGCCATGTCCGCGCCGACGTGGTCTACCGCCTCTGGTCGCCGCGCACCCAGGCGACGATGGACCTCGTCCTGTACATCCTGTTCTTCCTGCCGGCGATCGCGGCGCTGATGTATTCGGGCTGGAACTACGCCCAGATGTCGGTGCGCTTCCGCGAGGTCAGCATCTTCAGTCCGGCCGGCGTTCCCGTGTTTCCGCTGAAGGCGCTGATCCCGCTCACCGGTTTCCTTCTGTTCCTGCAAGGGTTCGCCGAAATCATCCGCTGCGTGCTGTGCATCCGCACCGGCCGATGGCCGCAACGCCTGCACGACGTGGAGGAGACCGAGAGCCTCGTCATCCGCGAACATCAGCAGCACGCGGCTGAGCCGCAGAGCGAGAAGGGACCAGGCGCATGACCGATCCTCAACTCGGCATGCTGATGCTGGGCCTCTTCATCTTCATCATCATGCTGGGCTTCCCGATCGCCTTCACGCTGATGGCGATGGGCGTCTCGTTCGGCTACTACGCCTACTACACCCCCGGTCAGGACTTCTTCCAGAACCGTATCTTCACGCTTCTGGTGCAGAAGACGTTCGAGGTCACGTCCAGCGACGTGCTGGTGGCGGTTCCGCTATTCCTGTTCATGGGCTATTTGATCGAGCGCGCAAACATCCTCGACCGCCTGTTCTACTCGCTGCAGCTGTCGATGAAGAACGTTCCGGGCGCGCTTGCGGTGGCCACGCTGATCACCTGCGCCATGTTCGCAACCGCCACCGGAATCGTGGGCGCCGTCGTCACGCTGATGGGGCTGCTGGCACTGCCGGCGATGCTGCGAGCCGGCTATGACACCAAGCTGTCGGCGGGCGTCGTCTGCGCCGGTGGCTGTCTCGGCATCCTGATTCCGCCGAGCATTCTCCTGATCGTCTATGCAGCCACCGCCGGCGTCTCGGCGGTCAAGCTTTACGCGGCGGCGTTCTTTCCGGGGTTCTTGCTGGCCGGCCTCTACGTCCTCTACGCGATGACACGCGCGATCATCAATCCCGCGCTCGCGCCGAAGCTGCCGCGCGAGCAGACCGACGTGCCGACCTCAAAGGTCATCTGGGCGCTCGCCACGTCGTTCCTGCCGCTCGCGCTGCTGATCGTTTCGGTGCTCGGTGCGATCCTGTTTGGACTGGCGACGCCTTCGGAAGCGGCCGCGGTGGGAGCCCTCATGAGCATCGTGCTGGCGGCTGCCTATCGTTCGCTCAACTACGAGATGATCCGCGAATCCGTGTATCTGACCGTGCGCGCCACAGCGATGGTCTGCTACCTCTTCATCGGATCCTGGACGTTTTCGGCGGTGTTTGCCGTCCTCGGCGGACAGACGGTGGTCGAGCAGTTCTTCGGCTCGATGAATCTTTCGCCGGTCCAGTTCCTGCTGCTGACCCAGCTGATCATCTTTCTGCTCGGCTGGCCGCTGGAATGGACCGAGATCATCATCATCTTCGTGCCGATCTTCCTGCCGCTGCTTCCGCAGTACGGCATCGATCCGATCTTCTTCGGCATCCTGGTGGCACTGAACACGCAGACGGCGTTCAATACACCGCCGGTCGCGATGGCCGCCTTCTATCTGAAGGGCGTGGCGCCGCCGCAGGTGAAGCTGACCGACATCTTCTCCGGCGCGCTTCCGTTCGTCGGCCTGGTCTTCCTCACCATGGCACTGGTCTACATCTTCCCGGGAATCGCATTGTGGCTGCCGAGCTATCTCTATGGATCGCGATGAGCGGACCCGGCAAACCGACGAAAGGCTGCGCATGAGTCTCAACGCGCTCGGCCTGGCGGACGCTGCGGCCGGCATCCGCGACGGCCGGCTCAGCTCGGTGGAGCTCGTCGCCGACTGCCTCGAGCGCATCGATGAGGTCGATGGCGATATCCGAGCGTGGGCGTTCCTCGATCGCGACCACGCGATGCGGCAGGCCGAGGCGGCCGACGGTCATCGCAAGCAGGGCAAGGCCACAGGCCCGCTGCATGGCGTGCCCGTGGGCATCAAGGATATCTTCGACACCGGCGACATGCCGACGGAATTCGGATCGGAGCTATGGGCCGGACGCACGCCGCGGCGCGATGCGGCGGCCGTGGCGCGGCTGCGGGCGGCAGGCGCGGTGATCCTCGGCAAGACGGTGACCACGGAGTACGCGTATTACAATCCGAGCAAAACCCGAAATCCGCGCGACCGAAATCACACCCCCGGCGGATCGTCCTCGGGCTCCGCCGCGGCCGTCGCGGCGCTGATGGTGCCGGGTGCCATCGGCTCGCAGACCAACGGCTCCGTGATCCGTCCTGCCGCCTTCTGTGGCGTCGTCGGCTTCAAGCCCACGCATGGCCTGATTCCGCGCAGCGGCGCGCTCGAATTGTCGCGCACGCTCGATCATGTCGGCGTGTTTGGGCGCAGCGTCGAGGACGTGGCCCTGCTCGCCGAGGTCCTGGTCGGCTTCGACCAGGAGGATCCGGACACCCGGCCCGTTGCGTGTCCGCCATTCACCGCCGTAGCGGCGAGCGAGCCGCCGTTACCGCCGCGATTTGCCTTCGTGCACTCTCCGGTCTGGGATCAGGCCGAGCCGGTGACGCGGGATGCCTTTGCCGAGCTCGTCGAGGTCCTGGGTGACGCGTCGAGCGAAGTCGAGCTTGGCCCTCGCTTCGCCAAGGCCGTCGATATGCATGGCATCATCATGGAAGTCGACATGGCGCACAATCTGCGGCGCGACTACGAACGAGGCGGCGACAGATTGAGCACACGGCTGCGCCAGGCGATCGAGCGCGGCCGCACGCATCTCGCGATGGATTATTGCAACGCACTGTCCGGGATTGCGCCGCTCAATCAGGCGCTGGACCATATCTTTGACGAATACGACGCCATCCTGACGCCCGCAGCCCCCGGCGCGGCGCCCGGAATTGAGACGACCGGCAACCCGATTTTCTGCACGCTCTGGACCTATCTCGGCGTGCCCGCCATCAGCCTGCCATTGATGAGCTCCGAAACCGGCCTTCCGCTGGGCGTTCAGCTTGTCGGCCGCCGCGGAAACGATGCCCGCCTCCTGCGCACGGCGCACTGGCTTGTCAGGGCTAGTGGCACTCGGTGCAAAGTCCCGAGCGCCGGGGCGAAATCGGCTCCCGGTGCGGCGAAAAGGAAGATGCGATGACCAATGTGATCACCGGGATCATCGGCCTTGCGCTTGTCCTGGCGTTTCTTGGAATCCTGGTGGCCTGGATCAAGGCCATCCCGCTCATCATCATTGTTGTCAGCGTCATGGCGCTGGCAGTGATCGATTTCGTGCGATCCCTGCGGATGAACGGCGGTCTCCGCTGACTGCCGGTCTGGCCGGCGCGTAGGATGGTGGAGCGCCGGCGAAACCCATCGCTCCCACCATATGCGACGAAGCATGATGGGTTTCGCAGGGCTCACCCCATCCTACGAGCTGAAATGCGAACGCAATCCCCGACAGGACAACCCGAGTTCTTCTTTGGGTCGAACAGGAAAGTGACAGACAGTCGGACCTTTTCCGCGGCATCCCTTGGGCGTATCAGCGTCGATTTCCTGATGCTACACTTCCTGCTCCTGCCGACTAGGAGGACGAACATGCCCGATAGCATCTACAAGGTCATTGAACTGATCGGTACCAGCACCGACTCATGGGAGAAGGCGGCCGCCAATGCGGTCGAGCAAGCTGCTAAATCTCTCCGGGATCTTCGCGTTGCAGAGGTCGTCAAGCTCGATATGCAACTGGATGACAAGGGAAAGGTCGAGGCCTACCGCGCCAAGCTCAATGTATCGTTCAAGTTCGAGGGCTCCTGAGCCTCAGCACCGAGGATGGCTCATTGGAAAGGCGCGTTGCGCGGTCCGCCCGGCCGGCCGCTGAGGTCCATCGCGGAAGTTGGCACTAGTCCGAGGGCGACCGAAATGCTTTGATGCGATTGGGCGTATGGCACGTGGTGCCCCATGTACATGGTCATTCGCAAGTACAGCAAGGTTCGTTCGGTAGCGGACGCCGCTCGTCGCGCAAAGAGCGGCGTTGGTGAGATCCTAAGGCAATCGCCGGGATTCAGATCTTACCATGTGCTGGATGCGGGCGACGGTGTCGGTATCGCCGTGATGATATTTGACGACCGCGAAACCGCCAACGCAGCGAACGCCAAGATACTGGCATTTGTTCAAGCCAGTCTACCTGACCTCGATCTTGGAGTTCCCGAAATCGCTGCCGGCGAGGTTTTGGTGAACATAGAGCCCAATGGGTCCTCGGGCATCAAGTAGCCGAAAACGCTGCCGGTTAGCCTGACGCCCGCTGATGGTGCAATCAACCTGATCTGCATCGCGCTTGCGGCGATCGAGCCCTGCCACCTGCATGAGCCGGCCAAGAATTTGCGAGCGCACGTATTTGTCGAGGAGCATAAAGGCATGAAGCAACACACCTCCGAAGCAGTTTCCACCACAGCGATCGGCTGGACACTATTCACGCTGATGCAGATCGTGATGCCGCCCCGGGATCCCGATGAAGACGAGGACGACGATGAGGAAGACGATGAGGAAGACGATGATGATGAACCGGCGGTCGTGCGCGAGCCGGAAGAAGACTAGACTGGCCCGGGTCCGGCAGTCGGTGTTATAATATGTTTCATGGGATGGGATGCGAAAGACATAGCGCTTCTGAAAAGGCTCTGGTCCGCAGGACAGAGCGCGGCGCAAATTGCGCGCCATCTCGGCTGCAGCCGTAACGCGGTTTGCGGTATGCTGAATCGTCTGGGCCTGAAGCGCGGTCACAAGCCGCCCACAGCACGGCCCCAGATAAGGCCGGCCCCGAAGCTGAGGCCGTCGTCGGCAGCCTGCGCCCGTCCAATCGCGCAGAAGGTGTCATCGAATACAGCAGAGAGGAAGCAGCCAAAGGAATTCAGCAGGCAGCAGCTTTACGCCGTCCTGGCTGAGGCGGTCAGAAACACTGGCTAAGAGCTCACCACGAAGTCCTTGCGCTCCCGTCAATCTCGGGCCCGCCGCAGCCACCAACGACGCGTTCTGCGAACGCTCGGATCAATACCCATCGCGAGATTGGCGAGGCTTGTTGGATCGGTCATCGCGCCTTCGTTGAAGGCAGCGCTCGCGCTGCCGAGCGCCAAGGACGCCCCAGCCGCCCGTCAGGAACGTATTGGCTGACCGATCCCAAGAAGATTGCCTTCGCTGTCGCGGAACCACGCACCTCGCTCACCGGTGCCCTTGCTGGGGTAGTTCCCGGTTATTTGGGCAATCCCCTCGACCGTCTTCAGACCAGGCAGATCATATTCCTCGAATTTGACTCCCCGCGCGCGAAGCTCGCGCACTGTTGCTTCGATATCCTCGACTTCCCAGCCCATTTGCGTATGCGTGCCGGATTGCGTGCCAGCTGAGACGAATATCGCAAACTCGCCATTTGCGCAGACATAGCGCAATCCGCCTTCGCGCTGTTCGATCGGCTCAAGGCCGAGTTTTTCGGAATAGAACGCCCGAGCCCGATCCAGATCCTTGGCTGGAAGGCGGGCGGCCACTTTCGCTTTCAACAGCATCCTTCTCTCCTAAGCTCGGTCGATCTCTCAATTAGGGCCGAAGTTGGCATCGGGCCACTTGCTGACATTGGCGAGGGCGACCCATCAGGCCTGCTTCACCTCACGACGCCGGCATCCGACGATCGTGAGCACTTGCCCTAAGCCCGTCGCATCAGCCTGAGCGAGGCTGCCAGCCGCAAGCTTCGCTTCCCCGCAAGCGCGATGATTTCGAGCTCGCCGCTGTCTTCCGTGCAGCTCCCGGAGAATCCGATGCCGGCCTCGAGGCCGCCAAACACGGCGTTCTCGCCTTTCGCCGGCGTGTGCTCCTGGTTCAGCATCTCGCCCTTCCAGCGGCCGTCCGCCGAGGAATAGGAGCCGAGATAGTAGAAGAACGCATCGCCCCCGAGGATGCGTCCGTCGATCAGCAGCATCACGCCGGACAATCCGGCATCGACGCACCTGTTTAGGCGACGGGTAGGTCTCCCAAAACCTCAAAGGCACGATCAGCGTCAACAAACTCAGGGAGGGCTTCACGCGGGTTTTCGGAGCTGTCGTGAGGAAGCCATCTCGGCCTCAGCCTCTTTTATTGTGCTGAGAACGTTTCTCACGGACGCTTCCCAATTGGATTCAAGATCGGGATCGGCTTCGATCCGCGGTGGACACAGTAAGTAGACGGGGCGAGCATCGTCGAGGCGTGCTTCGGAGCGACGCGTCGCAGCATAGGCCAACACGCGTCGGGCATCCTTATGGTGAAAGAGCAATGGGATACCAAGTGCGACGAGTGCCATCATCATCGCTACCAGCCCGTCGAGTGACAGCGTTGTCGACGCGTCGTACTGTTCAATAACGGAGGGCGGGCTGACTTGAGCGACATCCGCCGAGGCATCTACGAAGGCCGCGCCGATCGTTTGCTCGCTTTCGCGCTCGATCGCGGCTGGCGGGGTGATCTTGACCACATCCGCCGACGCATCTACCGGCGGCGCGCCAGTCGTTTGCTCTTCCTTACGCTCGATCAGGGATGGCGGCGCTACCTGTACTTCGACCCGTGAACGATTTACCGGTCGGCGGGCAGCCGTCGCATCACCGCCCTCCCCGCGACGCGCCTCCAATGAGGTTCGCGTCCCGAACGATTGCACAGATTTCTGGCCCGACAGCATCTTCCGCGTTTCGTGCGGCTCGAGCCTTGTTCGCTGCGCCTTGCGAAGCCTGTGGAGGTCAGGCACGGGCGCTGCGTGCCTCCACATATCCCACCGCAGCTGGGGCGCGCGTCCGCGGAACGGATAAAAAGTATCCTCACGAATCCAGCCACCACCAGACCAGGCCTTGCTCCTTTGGATCAGCTGCATGTTCGTGCCCTGCCGGCTGGAATAGGGCAAGCTGGATGCACCAGCATCATAATGGCCCCCGCCATAACTGCCACCGGCACCACCGGCGGCACCCGCACCACCGCTGCTGGCACCGGCACCACCAGCGCCACCGGCACCACCGCCGCCAGCTCCAGCACCACCAGCGCCGCCGGCACCACTGCCCCCAGCTCCAGCACCACCAGCGCCGCCGGCACCACTGCCCCCAGCTCCAGCACCACCAGCGCCGCCGGCACCACTGCCCCCAGCTCCAGCACCACCAGCGCCGCCGGCACCACCGCCCCCAGCTCCAGCACCACCAGCGCCGCCGGCACCACCGCCGCCAGCTCCAGCACCACCAGCGCCGCCGGCACCACCGCCGCCACCGCCACCACCACCACCGCTCCCGTGGCCAAAGGCCTGGGTGATGACCGGCGGGCCAATCAGGGTGATCAACAACGTTGCTATGACCGTAGACTTGATCACCGACCTGAGCATAGCTGCCTCCAATGCGCCCTACTCTTTGGCGCGGCAACACTCTTCAGAGGCCAATAGGTCACCAGAAGCTGAAAGTGGCCGAGTTCACTAAGCGCTAAACGGCGCTTACTGATGCCCGGCCCAGCCTTTCAATGAAATTCGGGTCGAGCTTCTGCTCAGCCTCAAGCACTCGTACGCGAAGCGCTTCCAGTTCGGCGAGCTGAGAAGCGAGCGCTTCGAAACGGTGACGAAGAAGAGCAGCAGCGGCAGCAGCATCCGCCCAGGGATCGCCCGGGGGCACCTTGGCCGATTTGAAGAGATCGGCCCGCGGGGCCGACGAGGAAGTCTGGATATGGTGGAGTCCACCCATGGCCGGGTCCTCCGCGTGGCGACGTGCCTAGGGTTCGACCCTGAGCACGTTCCCCACTGATTTCGTCGCGAGAAGAGATGGAGCGGCAAGCCGCGCCCCGGAGCGACCCTCAGCTGATCTCACCGTGTTTGTGATGATGGTGTTCGTGGGACCCCGCGCCCTCCCCGCCAGACGCCGCGACCGAGTTGATGTCGACATCAGCATGGTCACGGCAGGAGGAGTTACGGCGGCGAGTTTTCCGCAGGTCTTCAAAAACTCGCGCCGGTCGTCGTGTTCGTATGAGGACATCGCGCCTCCTCATGACTCTTGCAATTAAACACGTCCGCCAATCTGAATAAATTAAATCAAGTTAATCTAGTTCAATCACTAAATATAACAAACCCCCGAGTCCCGCTAAAAACCGGCTTTCGCGACCTAGTGCTTCGCCGGGGAGTTCTTCGCCGGTTCGTTCGAGTTTGCTCCTTGGCCGAGCTGATCGAGCCGCCGTTCGAGCTCGCGCTTTTCTGCAACGAGTCTCGCCGCGAGGATCTGATCGACCTGCGTGTGCAGCGCCCACAATTCGTCCATGGACAACGCGTCTAGGTATTCTCGATCCATGCCAGCCAGCTCCGTACGGATAGAACGAGTTTGAGCCCTAGGGCACGTGCGTGCGCAACGCCCTGGCCAAAAGTTCCTCGGGTATCCTCGTGATTTACCGTATTTAATATTTACAATAATTAACGTGTATTAAATACAGGATCATTAATTCTTCCCGTGAAGTGCTTTGGGGCGAGAATTAAACCAAGGGTCCGCGCGACAGCAGAACCGCAGGGGTCGGTGGTCTCTCCATGCAGGAAAAACCCGGTCAGCAGTGCTGGCCGGGTTAGTCGAGCAGCTGATCTAGAACGCCAGGCAAGAGCATACCGACAGCTTGCTGCGATACGGGCGGAAGGAATGGGTCTACCCGCACCTAGCCAACCCGAGGCTTGCAGCTCACGAAGCGGGCATCCGACGCCAATGAGTGTGCGCCCTACGCCCTTCGCATCAGCTTGAGCGACGCCGCAAGTCGCAAGCTTCGCTTCCCCGCAAGCGCGATGCCTTCGAGCTCGCCGCTGTCTTCCGTGCAGGTCCCGGAGAAGCCGATGCCGACCTCGAGGCCGCCGAACACGGGGTTCTCGCCTTTCGCCGGCGTGTGCTCCTGGTTCAGCATCTCGCCCTTCCAGCGGCCGTCCGCCGAGGAATAGGAGCCGAGATAGTAGAAGAACGCATCGCCCCCAAGGATACGCCCGTCGATCAGCAGCATCACGCCCGACAGTCCGGCATCGACGCCGTCGAGCGCGCTCAGCTTCATGCCATAGAGCCCGTTGGCGATGCCGCCCGGTCCGACCGTACCGCTCGGCGGCAAGCCCTCGTCGTCGAGGCGCGTGAGATTGGCCCAGAACCTGGCACCAGGCATGGTGTCCGCGCCGCCCTCGAGACGGATCTGGTTGCCGTAGAGCCGGCCGCGCGCCCGGATCGAGGCGACGTCGGCACCCATCAGCGGCTTGTAGCTGGGGTCCAGGTTGTGCCGCTCGGTGATGACCTGGGCGATGATCTCGCCGTCGCGCTCGATATAGGTGCCGAGATGCGCAAAGCCCGAATTGCCGCCCAGCATCTTGCCGTCATGCAGGCACATGATGCTGCAGCCGAACGCATCGTTGACGCCGTATTCAACCTTGTAGAGCCCGTCCAGCAATGCAATTCGCCCGCAAAATCAAAATGGAATCGAGGGCTACCTAGCACCGCTGCCGCACCGATTCCATCCGGCCTTTCCGCGCAGGGGCCCTGCTCGAAAACGTCGCTGGCCATGATACCACTATACCCCTGTTTTGCCCGACGGGTCAAACGAACTTCGTAAAATCCGCAAGCGCGAATTTCGCTGTGATTTCAGCGGGGCTCCTACTGTGCATGGGGTTGTTTTCGGAGTTTTGTTTTTAGCGGCCCGGATGAGCGCCGATGTCCACCGGCCTGATGCGCGCCCATTGCGGCTGACCGCTCTTGAAGGGAGCGCGCTCAATCAGAAGCACAGCGTGGTGACGAGCTTGCCCTGCTTGTCCTTGATCGCATAGGGACAGCGAATGCGCTCCAGCGCCTTCTTGGCGTCCTCGTCGCCGAGCGCTGCGGCGCGCTCGTAATAGGCCTTGGCGGCGTCCTTGTCCTTCGGACCGCCGCGGCCTTCCTGCGCGAAGGCCCCCATCCGCTCCAGCGCGCCGGGATGGTTTTGCGACGCCGCCTTCTCGAACAGCGCGCGCGCCGCGACGTCGTCCTTTGCGCCGCCATCGCCTTCAGACAGCATCAGGCCGAGCTGGTACTGCGCCTCCGCATTGGTCTCGGCGGCCTTGCCGAGCAGCGCGCGGGCCTGGGCGGGGTCGGCCGGCGCCGCGCCGCCTGCACTGCCGAGCGCGGCAAGGTTGCTGACGCCGCGCGGGTTGCCGGCCTGCGCCGCCTTCTCGAACAGCTTTCGCGCCTGCGCCTCGTCCTTGGCGACACCGGCGCCGGTGCCGTAGAGCACGCCGAGCTCGACCATGGCCGCACTGGATCCCTTGTCGGCCGCCTTGCGCCAGGCCGCGATCGCCTCTGCGGTCTGCCGGTTGGCCGCGTAAGCGCGCCCGAGCTCGAACATCGCGCGGCGAGAGGCGTTGGCCGCTTGCTTGCAGAACTTGACCGCGGTTGCGATGTCGGCGGACGCGATCTCCGCGACGCCCTTCACGTCGGCCGGCTTGTCGGGATCGCTGGGATCGGCGGCGAGACGGTCGCACAACACGAGATCGGCCGATTGCGCCTGCGCCGTCAGGGGCGCGGCGAAGGCCAGCAGCATGGCAAGGAGGTAAGTCCGCATGATCGTCACGTTGCGTCTGTGGCTCGGCAAATTCAAGGCTCGAGTCCCGATTGGCGCAGGACGGGGGCGACCTCGGGCGATGCCAGATAGCGCAGCAAGCGGTCCGCGGCGCCGGCATGTTTCGCATTCGCCATGCGGCCGGCGGAGAACACGGCCGGCGTCTGCAGCTCGCGCGGGATCGGGCCGACCACCTCGATGCCGCCGACCTGCTTCAGCTCGCTGATCTGCTGCACGGCGAGGTCAGCCTCACCGGTCACGAGCCGCTCGGCGGTAAAGCCCTGCTCGACGATGCTGGCCTTGGCGTTGATCTCTGCCGCGATGCCCATCCCCTCGATCAGCTGGGCGAAGTACACGCCGCTTGCGCCGAGCCGCGAATAGGCGACGGACCGCGCAGCGAGCAACGCCCGGCGCAGCGCGGCTTCGTTGGCGACGTCGGGATGCGCTTGCCCTGCCCGCACGGCGATGCCGACGAAGGAGCGCGCCAGATCCGCTGCGCTCGCGGCCACCACTTGGCCTTCGCCGATCATCTCGTCGAGGCCGTCGCGGGTGAGGATGACGAGGTCGGCGGCCTCGCCCGCGCGCAACCGCTTGAGCAGCGCCAGCGTCGGCGCGAAATCGGCATCGACATGGATGCCGCTGATGGCCTCGAAGGCGGTGGACAGGCTCCGCATCGCGCCCATCAGGCCGAGCGTCGACAGCATGCGCACATTTTCCATTGATAGCTCCAGGCGCGATCAGGCGCGATGCATCAGCTTGAGCGCTGCGGTCAGGCGCAAGGATCGCTTGCCGGCCAGCGCCGTCGCCTCCAGCACCGCCTGCTCCGCGTCATAGCTGCCGGAGAAGCCGATGCCGACCTCGTGGCCGCCGAAGATCGGATCGTCCTTGGCCGGCGTGTGCTCCTGGTTGAGGATCTGGCCCTTCCAGCGGCCCTTCGCGGCGGTGTAGCTGCCGAGATAGTAGAAGGCCGCATCGCCGCCGAGGATGTGGCCCTGGTTGAGCAGCATCACCCCGGTGAGCCCGCCGTCGAGGCCGTCCAGCATGCGCAGGTGGATGGAGTAGAGACCGTCGCTGATGCCGGCTTCGCCGACGCCGCCCGCGATCGGCACCTCCTCCTCGGTGATCGGCGTCATCAGCGACTGGAACGGCACGCCCGGCAGCTCCTTGAGCTCGCCCTTGAAGCGATAGAGATCGCCGTCGGCCCAGCCCTTCGCGATCAGGGTCGCATCGTCGGTGCCGGCCATGGCGCGGTAGCTCGGATCGGGATTGTGGCGGACGGTCTTGATGACGACGTCGACGCCGCTGTCGGTCTTCTCGTAGCTGCCGATATGGGCGAAAGCCGAATTGCCGCCGAGCATCTTGCCGTTGCCGGCATGCATCACGCTGCGGCCGACGGAATCGCCGAGCTGAAATCTCACCTTGTAGAAGCCTTCAAACACCAGCCGTGTCCCCGGCTCTGCGCGCATCCGGATGCACTCTATCCCGCTTTCGGCGGCGATGGACAAGTTTCGCGGCGCCGGGGCCGACAGGCAGAGGAACAGCTGTCATCACAATGCAAAAATCCGCCGGAGCTTGTCGCTCCGGCGGATTGAATGCCAACCCGGGCCAGCCCCCCAGCCCGGGCCGGGAGGATCTTAGGCCGCGGCCTTCTTGTCGGTCGGCACGGACGAGATCGTCTTCAGGATCTGCGAAGCGATCTGGTAGGGGTCGCCTTGCGAGTTCGGACGGCGGTCTTCCAGATAGCCCTTGTAGCCGTTGTTGACGAAGGAGTGCGGAACGCGGATCGAAGCGCCACGATCGGCAACGCCGTAGCTGAACTTGTTCCACGGCGCGGTCTCGTGCTTGCCGGTCAGACGCTTGTCGTTGTCCGGGCCGTAGACGGCGATGTGGTCCATCAGGTTCTTGTCGAACTCGGCCATCAGCGCCTCGAAGTACTCCTTGCCGCCGACCGTACGCATGTACTCGGTGGAGAAGTTGGCGTGCATGCCCGAGCCATTCCAGTCGGTATCGCCGAGCGGCTTGCAGTGGAATTCGATGTCGATGCCATACTTCTCGGTAAGGCGCAGCATCAGGTAGCGGGCCATCCACATTTCGTCAGCGGCCTTCTTGGAGCCCTTGCCGAAAATCTGGAATTCCCACTGGCCCTTGGCGACTTCGGCGTTGATGCCCTCATGGTTGATGCCGGCGGCCAAGCAGAGGTCGAGATGCTCTTCGACGATCTTGCGGGCGACGTCGCCGACGTTCGAGTAGCCGACGCCGGTGTAGTACGGGCCCTGCGGAGCCGGATAGCCCGACTCGGGGAAGCCGAGCGGACGGCCGTTCTTGTAGAAGAAGTACTCCTGCTCGAAGCCGAACCAGGCGCCGGCGTCGTCGAGGATGGTGGCGCGCTTGTTGGAGGCGTGCGGGGTCTTGCCATCGGGCATCATGACTTCGCACATCACCAGCACGCCGTTGGTGCGCGCACCGTCCGGGAACACGGCGACCGGCTTCAGCACGCAATCGGAGCTGTGGCCTTCGGCCTGCTGGGTCGAGGAGCCGTCGAAGCCCCAGAGCGGAAGCTGCTCGAGCGTCGGGAACGACGCGAATTCCTTGATCTGAGTTTTGCCGCGCAAATTCGGAGTCGGCGTATATCCGTCGAGCCAGATGTACTCGAGCTTGTACTTGGTCATTGAGCCTCTCTGTAGATGATGCGAAAGGTTGGGGGCCTGGAGGCCCCCGCACGTTTTGTACCCGGCCATCATCGGCCGGCCCTTCCCAAGCATTTAGCGTGCCAAAAGGCCGCAGAACGGGCGGTTTTCAACTGCTTCCGGCTCCTCCTCGCCGCGGGCGAGGCCTCCACGGCACCGTGCGTCATAGGCGCGCACCTTGACCTGAAGCTGCACTGCAAAAATCCCGCAGAAAACGCCCGATTCAGAAGCAGCTGACACCGCCCCGCGCGTTGCCGATGAAACGCGCATCAACGTCCGGTAACTTTTGCAAACTCCCCCACCCCTCCCCAGCAACCTTCGGAATGGCCCACGCGTTGGTCAGCGGCAGCGTGCCTTCGAGGATGCAGAAGGCTGCCTGCCTACAAATTGGGCGGAAACTGATTTCCTTTTCAGCACTTTCCAATCCGGGACGAGGGGCCGATATGGGGATTCCAGTAACCACAATCGAACGAGTCGGGCGCACCATGGAGGCCAAGGCGCTTCGACCAAGGAGAATCGCAATGATGAACAATGGTCTGAGTCACGGATCTGCAAAGATCTATCAATTCCCCGTCGGCGGCCGTGCGGCCCTCGCCGGACGCCGCTATGGCGAGACCCGCTTTCCCGCCGATCAGGCTTCGCTGCCAGCGAACGTCTCGATCTGCAGCGACAGCTGGTACCACCAGGACGCGGTCGACGAAGCCAAGCCCAAATGGGAACGCTGATGCCAGCTGCTGGTCCGACAGTGCCAGGCTCTCGCAACCGGCCGGCGGCAGTTTGAACAAGGGTCGAAACAACGGCGTTTCGGCCCTTTTCGATTCCAGGCGCCCCCGGGCTAGATCCCGGACTTTTCGACCACCGCGCAGGCGGTAACCGGCCGTTTCAGATGCTTGACCGTAGCGGGGCCGGACTTGGGAATCCTCAGCGTGACTCCTGCCCCCGAATAGCGCGCCCCCGAAACCGCCAGCCGCTTGGCGAGCGCGACAGGCTCGCCGTCGATCTGGAGGAAGGCGCGCTTGTCGCCGTCATAAAACCCGACGATGAACTGCGTACCATCGGCGCAGCGATAGGCTTGGAAGGTCTGCGCATCGGCCTGCCGCCCACCGAGCGTTCCGCCCGCCAGCATGCTGACCGTCAAAACAATGGCCTTGTGCCGGCCCATGATCGCCCCCTGTAATAGACCGCAAGGACGCCGAACGTGCATCCGGTGGAACCATAACCCAAGCTGATCCCATGCAAGACTCCTCCCTCAAGGACTCCCCTGCCCGTCATCTCGCCCTCCAGGGTGCCAGCAATTTCCGCGACCTCGGCGGCTACCCGACCGCCGATGGCCGCACCACGCGCTGGCGGCACATTTTCCGCTCCAACCATCTCGGCCAGCTCACCGCGGCCGACGTCGAGATCGTCCGCGCGCTCGGCGTGCGCAGCGCCTTCGATTTCCGCGGTGTCGAGGAGCGCGCGGCCGGCATCTGCGTCGTGAACGAGATCACGGTGCATTCGCTGCCGATCGAGCCGACCGTCGTGGCCGGGCTGCGCGCCGAGCTCGCGAAGGGCACGCTGACCGCGGCTGTGGCGCTCGAACTCATGCGCGAATCCTATCGCAACTATGTCCGCCACAACACGCACAGCTTCCGCGCGCTGTTCGGCCATCTGCTGGAAGACCGCGCGCCGCTCGTGATCCACTGCACCGCCGGCAAGGACCGCACCGGTTTTGCCAGCGCGCTGATCCTGCACGCGCTGGGCGTGGCGGACGATGTCATTGCGGAGGACTACCTCTTGACCAACCGGCACTACAAGCGCGACCCGTCGAACGCCTCCGATCTGCCCGCCGATGTCCTCGACGCGATCGGCAGCGTCGAGGCCTCTTACCTGGCGGCCGCTTTCGAAGCGGTCGGCCGCGAATATGGCGATCTCGAAACCTATTTGCGCGACGGGCTCAAGCTCGGCACGGCAGAGCGCACCGCACTGAAGGAGCGTTATCTGCAAGCGTGATCAGGGCTTCACTCCGGCCGATAAACAGCCCGCCGAGCTGGTCGCATCGGTGATCGCCTTGCACAGCGCTTGTGAAACCTGGAGCGTGCTCCAGTCGCTCTGATGAAGCATGTCGGGGCGATCGGTCGGATCGAGCATCTGCTCGAATGACACGCCGTTCTGCACATGCCAATGCCGCATCAAGGCCCAACGCTGGAACAGGTTTACCTTCGCGGCTTTTGCGATCTCGCGGATCGCCAACACGATCTCTTCGGAGAGCTCGGCGCAGTCGTCCCGAAGCATGGCGGTCACGTATTGCGGATCGATCAACACGACATCGATCGCAGACTCACGCCACTGAAGCAATTGCTGCACCCCGTCGGTGATCGCGTCCACGACATCCTTGAACTTGTCCTTGTACTTGTACTTCTCCTTGTGAAAAACAGCGTTGGTCCCGACCTGCCAGAGCACCAGCGACGGGGCGTCGCGAAAGATGTCGGACTTGAAGCGATCGAGCTCTTCCGGCGCCTCCTGCCCGCCCTTGCCGCGGTTCAACACGTCGATCCGTACGTTCGGCAACGGTTCTGCGTAATGCCGCCTCAGATACATTTCGAGACGATAAGGGTAAGGCACAACGTCCTCTCGCCCGGCCGTCGAAGACGACCCCATCGCCACGACACGTACTGGCCCTTGTCCGTGCAGCGCGTCGTAGAAATGTCGCAGCGGATGTTCGAGCTTGATGATGCCTTGGGGAAAGTCCACGGCCGGCAGACTCTCGGACATATCGATCCCCTCCCGCCATCCAAGGTTGCAGCGATCATTCAGCCTTGAAGCCGCCGCCATTGCAAGTCCAATTCGGACCGCGCAATAGTCGGCGCAGTTTCGACGGACGGAGAAGGACCGTGCAGGGAAAAGTGATCATCGTGACCGGTGCGCTTGGTGCACTCGGCAAGGTCGTTGCCGAGACCGCGCAGTCGCGCGGCGCGCGGATCGCCGGCATCGATCACGCGCCCTCGCAATTGTCAGCGACGCCCGAACACATCGTGATGGGCGGCGTCGACCTGTCCGACGCGGCGCAAGCGAAGAATGCCGTCGATGCGGCCGCAAAGCATTTCGGCCGACTCGACGCGCTGATCAACATCGCCGGCGGCTTCGCCTTCGAGACCGTCGGCGACGGCGACATCGCGACGTGGCAGCGCATGCACGCGCTGAACGTCCTGACGGCGCTCAACGCCTCGCGCGCGGCGCTGCCGCACCTCGCCAAGTCCCCGGCCGGCCGCATCGTCAATATCGGCGCCATGGGCGCGCTGCAGGCCGGCAGCGGCATGGGCCCCTATGCCGCGTCGAAAGCCGGCGTGCATCGCCTGACCGAGGCGCTCGCCAACGAGTGGAAGGTCAAGGTTACCGTCAACGCCGTGCTGCCCTCGATCATCGATACCGCGGCCAACCGCGCCGACATGCCGAAAGCCGACTTTTCCAAATGGGTGACGCCACAGGAACTCGCCGAAGTGATCCTGTTCCTCGCCAGCGATGCCGCCAGCGGCGTCACCGGGGCCCTGATCCCGGTCGGCGGCCGGGTCTAATCGCGTTCCGATCCGAACGTTAGGGACATCGGCTCCGATTCAATAGGGGCCGAGAAGGCTCTAGACTGTCTGCAACTGATTCTCCGATCGGACGTCCCTTGGAAACCGCGCTTTACCTCCCCGTCAAACGCTTCCTCGAAGAGCTCGGCTTCACGGTCAAGGGCGAGATCGGCGGCTGCGATCTCGTCGGCCTCAGCGCCGGCGATCCACCCGTCGTGGTGATCGGCGAGCTCAAGCTTGCCTTCAATCTCGAGCTGATCCTGCAGGCGGTCGATCGCGCGCCGGCCGGCGACGAGGTCTGGATCGCAGCGAAGATGTCCGCGCGCGGCAAGGGGCGCGAGAGCGATGCGCGCTATCGCAATCTCTGCCGCCGCCTCGGCTTCGGCATGCTTGGCGTGACCGATCGCGGCCAGGTCGAAGTGCTGGTGAAGCCGCCGACCGCGGCGCCGCGCCGCGAGCCGAAGGTGCGCTCGCGTCTGGTTGCCGAGCATCAGCGCCGCCAGGGCGATCCCGCGCTTGGCGGCAGCACCCGCGCACCGATCATGACGGCCTATCGCCAGCAGGCGCTGGCCTGCGCGGCGGCGCTTGCCGAGGGGCCGAAACAGGTGCGGGCGCTGCGCGAACGCTGCCCCGATGCCGGCAAGATCTTGCTTAACAATGTGTATGGCTGGTTCGAACGCGCTGAGCGCGGAATCTACCGGCTCACCGAAGCCGGACAGGCCGCCCTGAAGCGTTGGCCCCAGCAACGGGTGGAGGCCGGCGCAGGTGCTGCGTCACCGCTGTGACACCAGACCGGTGCATAGCTGAGATGCCACACCGATTTCATATTGCAATGCAACATTGGCGGCACTAGGTATCCCGGCATCAAGATGAGGCCGTTATGAGCGCAGACTGGAATACCAAATATGGCACGCGGCGCGTCCGCCACGATCCTCCGACCCTGGACGAGGCGATCTTCGCTGCTATCGGCATCACCGACGACCAGGCACAGCAGGCCGAGATCGCCGCCGCCTTGATGGGGATGCCGCTCGACGTCGTCCAGGCCGAGGTGAAGAAGCAGGGCCGCACCAACAGCCGCATCACGGCGACGCGCGTGATCGCCGGCGAACAGGGCGCGCAGCGCTCCGTGGTGGTCGAACGCCGCGTTGTCCGCCGCTTCGGCGCCGCCACACGCAGCTGAGCATCCATTTCATCTCATCGCATGGAACACGAAAGCGGACCGGCCTGGCCGGTCCGCTTTGTGATTCCCGTGCGCAATTTCCGGGCTATGCAGCCCGATTGCCGTACATGCTCGAGATCAGCTTCCAGCACGTGCTGTTGAAGCTGAGAAGAGCACGTCCGGCCGTGAACGGCGAGGCCGCGAGGTCGGCAAGTTCGGCCTCGGGCGTCTTGGCGAGGTCGATCGTGCCGGTCGATTCGCCGTGGCGGAAAGCCAGATGGGCCCCGAACTTCCTGGCCAGCGCCCGCATCGGGTGATTCTCGGCACCCGTCGTGATGCGCAGCCGCTTGTAGCCCTTCCAGCGCGCCTCCGCGATCAGGCGACGGAACAGCACCGTGCCGACGCCCTGGCGGCGTGCGGAGGCTTCCACGCTGAAAGCGACCTCCGGCAAGGAATCGTCCTCCGGCGGATGCAGCTCGGCCGCACCGCGCACCATGCCGTCGACCATATAGGCAACGATCACGGTGCCGTCCTCGGCGCAGCGGGCGGCGTAGCGCTCGATGAAGCTGTCGTCGAGAAAGCCGTTGAAACGGTCGTGCCGGCTGGCGGCATCGAGCCTCAGCAGGTGATCGCGCAGGAGCGGCAATTCTTCCTGCTGGATCAAGGTCCGTACATAGCCGGGAACGGTACGGACGGTGTCTTCAAGTACCACGTCAGAAACTCCTCTTGGTGTCCCTCGAGGAGGCGTTCGAATCCCTAGGCCCCCAATATTGTGCATCGCACCATGATTTTCAAGACGGGAACCTGCCCAAGATTCGGGCACCGGCCGCGACTAATTCGCTAATACAATCAAAAAGCTGTAGTCACAGTACCAGCTGCGTCTGGGTCACCACCGCAACCAGCTTGCCGTCCTCGGTTTCCAGCCGGGTGGTCCAGACCTGGGTCCGCCGGCCCCGGTGCACCGGGGTGGCGGTAGCGATGATTGTGGCCCCCTCCTTCGCCCCGCCGATGAAATTGGTCTTGCTCTCCAGCGTGGTCGTTCCCTTGGCGTCCTCGGGCAGATTGATCACGGTCGCCGCCGCGCCGACGGAATCGGCCAGCGCCATCACGGCCCCGCCGTGGATGGTGTGGTGCAGCGTGCAGAGATTGGCCCGAACGGCCATCCGCGCCACCACGCGGTCCTTCTCCGCCTCGACAAACTCGACGCCCTTGAGCTCGGCGAACGGCATCTTCATCGCTTTAAGTTTCTCGAGCGGCGTCATCGGAACTGCTCCCAATTGGTTGTTGTCTCAGCGTGAATTGCCCCGCGCGGCGAAGCAATGACGTCCGAGGTAATGGCGGTGCTCACGTCCTCACGCAATGCCATACTCTCGTGTCCCGGACGCGCTGCAGCGCGAAGCGTTGCTGCGCAGAGCCTGGCACGAGACCGCCTCACGTCACCGCGTTCACGACCTGGTACTCCGGCCGTCGCCACACCTCCCCTGAAATCACCTCTTCGATGATCTCCGCCGCCCGGATGATCTCATTCTCTCCGACATAGAGCGGCGTCAGGCCGAACCGCATGATATCAGGCGCGCGGAAATCGCCGATGACGCCACGGGCGATCAGGGCCTGCATCGCGGCGTAGCCGCCGTCGAAGGCGAACGAGACTTGCGAGCCGCGGCGCTCATGGTCGCGCGGGGTCACCAGCTTGAGCTGCGGACAACGGCGCTCGACTTCACTGATCAGAAGATCACCCAGCACCAGCGAACGCGCGCGAACCTCCGCGATATCGACTTTGTCCCAAATGTCGAGCGAGGCCTCCAGCGCCGCCATGGCCAGCACCGGCGGCGTGCCGACGCGCATGCGTTCGACGCCGCCCGCGGCCGCATAGGCAAGCTCGAACGCAAACGGTTTTGCGTGGCCCATCCACCCCGACAGAGCGGCGCGAGCGCTGTCGGCATGACGCGGCGCGACATAGAGGAAGGCCGGCGCGCCAGGGCCCGCGTTGAGATATTTGTAGGTACACCCCGCGGCGAAATCGGCGCCGCTCCCGCCGAGATCGACCGGCAGCGCGCCGGCGGAATGGGCGAGATCCCAGACGGTGACGATGCCGAGCGCATGCGCTCTCGCGGTGAGCTTTGCCATGTCGTGGCGACGGCCGGTGCGGTAGTCGACCTCGGTGATGTACAGAACGGCGATCTCCTCGGACAACACGCCCTCGATCTCCTCAGGTGCCACCAGACGCAATTGATGGCCGCGCCCAAGCGTCGCGATCAGGCCCTCTGCCATGTAGAGGTCGGTCGGGAAGTTGCCGGTGTCCGACAGGACGATCTTGCGGGACGGGGTCATGTCGAGCGCGGCGGCGAGTGCCTGATAGACCTTCAGGGACAGCGTGTCTCCGACCATCACCGAGCCGGCCTCCGCACCGATCAACCGCGCGATGCGATTGCCGAGATGGCGCGGCTGGACATACCAGCCTGCGGTGTTCCAGGCGCGGATCAGCTCGTTGCCCCACTCCTCGGTGATCACGCGGTTGACTCGCTCGGCAACGCCCAGCGGCAGCGCACCGAGCGAATTGCCGTCGAGATAAATCAGGCCGTCAGGCAAATGGAACAACGCTTTGGTGTCGTCGTAGACGCGAAGCCTGGTCATGGACATCCCTACAGAATCGTACGCACGCGCCAGAGCTCGGGAAACAGCTCGACCTCGAGCATGCGCTTCAGATAACTGACGCCGCCAGTGCCGCCGGTACCACGCTTGAAGCCGATGACGCGCTCGACTGTGGTGACGTGGTTGAAGCGCCAGCGCCGGAAATAGTCCTCGAAATCGACCAGCTTCTCGGCCAGCTCGTAGAGCATCCAGTGCGTCTCCGGCGCCTCGTAGACGATACGCCAGGCCTGCAGCACGCCTTCGTTGAAGCTGTGTGTCTCGCGAACATCGCGCGCCAGCACCGCCGCAGGCATCTTGAGCCCGTTGCGGTCGGCGAGCCGCAGCACCTCGTCATAGAGGCTTGGCGTCGCGAGCTCGGCTTCGAGCAGCTTGACCGTCTCGGCATCGTGCGAGTGCTGCTTCAGCATGGCGTGGTTGCGGTTGCCGAGCAGGAATTCGATCAGCCGGTACTGGCGTGACTGGAACCCCGAGGATTGACCGAGCTGCGAGCGGAAGCGGGTATACTCGCTGGGCGTCATGGTCCGGAGTACGTCCCAGGCGTTGTTGAGCTGCTCGAAGATGCGCGACATCCGTGCCAGCATCTTCATCGCGGGAGCAACCTCGTCTTTGGCGATCGCACGGCGCGCAGCGCTGAGCTCGTGGATGGCGAGCCGCATCCACAGCTCCGTGGTCTGATGCTGGATGATGAACAGCATCTCGTCATGCGCCTCCGACAGCGGGTGCTGCGCGCCAAGAATCGCATCCAGCGCAAGGTAGTCGCCATAGGACATGCGCCGGGCGAAATCGGTCTCGGCTCCTTCGCTTGCAGGATCGTAATCGCGGGACGTCATGGCGGGTCCTTTCGATCGATCTTCCCGGCTTTGCTCAGTCGAGGCCGATCAGGCGGGCAGTGATCGGCGAGGACGGGTCCTTCAGCCCGTCAATCACGGTAAAATGGTTGAGACCGGGATCGATGACGAGGTGCGTCGGCACGTCGAAGCCGGTCCAGATATTGGCCATCAGATCGGACTGGCGGATGAATTCGGGCCGCTCGCTGCCGCCGACCCAGGCCGTTACGGGCGAATGCCCCCGCGGCAGATGCAGCGCCGCGCTTTCGAGGCTCGCCTCCTCCATGGTCATGCGCAGCGTGTCGTTCATCTTCGTCTTGAGCAGCGGACGCAGATCATGCAGGCCGCTGATCGAGAGCGTGCCGGCGATGCGGTTGAAGACAGCAGACTCGAGCCGGCTGTCGTCGCACAGCATGCGCGTGACGAGATGGCCGCCGGCGGAATGGCCGGCGAGCCGGATCGGCCCTGAGACCAGCGATGCGGCTTTGGCGATCGCGGCGGTGATTTCCGCGGTGATATCGGAGATGCGTGCAGCCGGCGCCAGCGTGTAGCTCGGCAGCGCCACCGTCCAGCCATGATGCCGCGCACCTTCGGCGAGGTCGGTCCAGGCCGACTTGTCGAAGCGCATCCAGTAGCCGCCATGAACGAAGACGACGAGACCCTTGCTATCGCCGTCAGGCAGGATCAGGTCGAGCTTTTGGCGCTCGCCGGCGCCGTAGGCGATGTCGGGACGAAATTCCTTCAGCCCGGCGCGGTAGGCCGCCGCCTGCTCCGCCCACAGCACCGGCATCTTGTCCGAGCCCGGGATATGGGCCGAATTGGCGTAAGCGTCATCCCAATCGCGCATCGTTGCTCCCGAGGACTCGTCCAACGAACCGGACGCCAGTCTGCCACCGGGACGCCGGCTATCCTAGTCTTTCTTTTAAGCTTAAAGGAGTTGGCGAAGCCCGTGTTTCGGGCACAGGGCGGCAAGATGGTTCTTCTCACCCTGAGGAGCCTCGAAGCGGCGTCTCGAAGGGCGAGGCCACCGGCCGTGCCTTCATGCTTCGAGACGCTTGCTCCGCAAGCTCCTCAGGATGAGCACCTAACCGCCGTTCCGTCATTGCGAGGAGCGCAGCGACGAAGCAATCCAGGCTGCCGCCGCCGAGAGATGCTGGATTGCTTCGCTGCGCTCGCAATGACGGCGGAGAGGCCTACGCCTTCTCCAGCCCGCACCATTCCGCGATGAACAGCGCCATCGCCTTGGTCGCCTTCTTCAACGACTCCAGATCGACGAACTCGTTGAAGCCGTGCATCTCGCCTCCGCTGGCACCAAAGCAGAGGCTCGGGATGCCGTGGTTGAGGCCGTAGAAGCGCGTGTCGGTCAGTGCCGTGAAGACGAGATCCTCTGGCGCGCCGCCATAGACCCTGTTGAAGGCCTTGCCGAACGCAGCCTCGGGCTCCCTAGCATTGGTCAGCTCATAGCCTTCCGAGAGGAAGCCGGACCATTCGACCTGCGGCGGATTGTTGGCGAGGAAGCGGTGGTTGCGCGAAGCGGCGGCGACGCAAGCCATGATCTCCTTCTGGTGATCGGCGATCGACCAGCCCGGCAACACCGCAATCCGGCAGTCGACATCGCACCAGGCCGGCACGCTGGAGGCCCAGTCGCCGCCCTTGATGACGCCGGCGTTGAAGTTGACGGGATGGTCGATCGTCTTGAAGTGACGGTCGGCCTTGGCGCGCTCGTTCCATTCGATCTCGAGCTTCTGCAGCGCCTGGATCAGGTGATACGCCGCCATGATGGCGTTCGCGCCGGAGCCTGCGAAGGCGACGTGGGTCGGGTGTCCCTTCACGCGGAGGCGAAACCAGATCACGCCAACCTGCGATCGCACCATCTTGCCGCCGGTCGGCTCCGGAATGAAGCAGGCGTCCGCGCGATAGCCGCGCTGCAGGGTGGACAGTGCGCCGACGCCGGTGCTCTCCTCCTCGATCACCGATTGAAAATGGATCCGCGCCGTCGGCCTGAAGCCAGCCGCCTTGATCGCATCCAGCGCATAGAGCGCACCAATCGTCCCGGACTTCATGTCGCAGGCACCGCGGCCGAACATCCTGCCGTCCTTGATGACCGGCGAGAATGGCGGCGTATCCCACAATTCCAGCGGACCCGCCGGCACCACATCGCAGTGCCCCTGCAGGATCAGCGACTTGCCGCCGTTGGTTCGCGGGCGGTAAGTGCCCACCACGGATCGCGCCTTCGAGAAGTCGTGCTCGATCGGGCCGAAGCCGCGCAGATCTTTCAAATCGTCGACATCGATATGCCAGTCGTCGACCTCGTAGCCGCGTTCCCGCAGGAGATCGCCGATCATGTCCTGGCAGGGTCCCTCCGCCCCGCGGGTCGAAGGGATCGCGACGAAATCGCTTGTAGTTGCAAGCTGAGCTTCGAAGCCGTTGTCGATGGCGTCTAGAATCCTCTGCTGCGTTTCGGCATTCATTCGGGCGACTCCAGACATTCCAATGGTCCCTAGGAGCGCGCAAACTAGCCGATTTCAGCCGTTCGGGTACTCCAGAAAATATGCATCCCGCAATGCATCTTCGAGCAGCCGGCCTTCGGAATAGCCGTTCAGCGTCGCAGGCCGGCTCACACCATCGAGCAGGCGCGGGCACGGTTCCGGGGCGCCGAGCACGGTACGGACCGGAATGCGCTCCGCATAGATTGGCAAGGCGTAGTCCTCGTCGTCGTCGGCGACACCCTTGCTCCGGATCTTGGCCGAAGCTTCCTCGATTTCCATTGCGATGAACGACGTTGCCTTGATCTCCTGTGTGGTGCTCTGTCGCAGGCCGGAGGTGCGATCCGGGAAGAAGCGATCGACCATCGCGATCACCGCCCGCTCCTTCTCATCGGGGTCGGTGACGAGATAGGCCGTGCCGAACGCCATGACGGCGCGGTAGTCGGCGGAATGGTTGAAGCCGCAGCGCGCCAGCACGAGGCTGTCGAGATGGGCGACCGTCAGGCAGACGCGCTCGCCCCTGCTCTGGTTGCGCAGCATGCGGCTGGCGCTCGATCCGTGCCAGTAGAGCTTGGTGCCCTCGCGCCAGAAGAAGGTCGGCGTGCAAAAGGGCTGGCCGTCGATCGCGTAGGAGACGTGGCACAGCATCGAGGAATCCAGGATGCGATGAACCGTGTCGTGATCATAGAAGCCGCGGTCGTGCCGGCGCTTCACCTGGTTGCGTGCCGATGTCGGATAGGAAGTCGAGGTCTCGGTCTGGCTCACGGCCGCTCCTGCTCGGATGGAGGAAATCCGGAGCAGTTGTAGCGGCGCATTTGGTCTGCGATAGTTCCAATTCCATGCAAAAAATTCCGACCAATTCATCCTCCCGAGCCAAGCCCGAGCTTCCGCTCGATCTCGCCGGCCCTCACGTCACGGCCAGCGCATCCGCCGCGCACCGGCTCTATCAGGCGCTGTGCGAGATGATCGTCTCCGGTCTGGTCAAGCCGGGCGAGCCGCTGCCGCCGTCGCGGACGCTAGCCAGGCAGACCGGCTTCCGCCGCAACGCCGTCGTCACCGCCTATGAGCGCCTGATCGCCGACGGCTTTGCCGACGCAACGGTCGGCTCCGGAACGTTCGTCGCGGCGCGTATCCCCAAGCGCGCCGCCGAGCCCAACAAGCCGAAGGTGGTTCTCGAAGCGCCAAAGCAGGGCGCGTTTGCGCTCGGCTGTACCCATATCGACGAACGCGCCTTGCAGCGCTTTCGCGCTTTCGTCGGCCGCCGCATGCGCGCATTCGGATCGGAGCACCTGCATTATGGCGACCCTCGCGGCAGCCGCGAGCTGCGTGTGGCGATCGCCGACCATCTGTTGTCCGCGCGCGGATTGCGTTGCGATCCCGACCAGATCATGCTGACCTCGGGCACGCTACACGCGCTGCGCATCGTGCTGAGCGCGATCCTGAAATCCAGGGACCAGGTCTGGTGCGAGGACCCGGGCTATCCCGCCGCCCGAAAAACCGTCGCCCATTGCGGCTATCGCACCGTGCCTGTCCCGGTGGACGAGCAAGGGATGCGCGTCGCCAAAGGCCGGATCGCGGCGCCGTCCGCACGGGCGGCCTACGTCACGCCATCGCACCAGTTTCCGCTTGGCGTGCAGATGTCGATGCCGCGGCGGCTCGAGCTACTGGATTGGGCGAAGCAGGCCGGCGCATTCGTGCTCGAGGACGATTACGACAGCGAGTTCCGCTATGACGGCGCGCCGCTGATGTCGCTCGCCGGCATCGATCGTCTCCAGCGCGTGATCTATCTCGGCACGTTCGCCAAGACGCTGTTTCCGGGTCTGCGCATCGGTTATTGCGCCCTGCCCGAACGCCTGATCGCGGACGTGACGGCAGCGCGCGCGGCGCTTGACCGCTTTCCCGGCACACTGATCGAGGGCGCGGTGGCGGACATGCTCAATTCCGGCGCCTTCGCCGCGAACCTGAAACGCGTGCGAAAACTGTATCGCGAGGCGCGCGACGTGCTCGCCGAGACGCTGGAAGTCGCATCCGATGGCGCGCTTTCGGTGCCGGTGCCCTCACAGGGACTGCATCTTGTCGCCCGGTTCGATCCTGCCGTCGATCCGGCGGTTGCGGTGCATGCCAAGCAGGCGGCCGGCGCCGAAGGCTGGCTATTGGCCGACACCTATTCGCGCGGGCGTCCCCTCCCCGGCTTCGTGCTGGGATTTTCCGGGCATCCCATGCCACAGCTCGTGGCCTCCGCCGAACGTCTCGCAAGGGAATCGCGCGCAGCATTGGGCGCCAGGGGAAAATCGGCCCGCCGCGCGTGACGAAGCTTCACTATCAGAATCGCCCGCCGCTCCCTAGATTGCGGCATCGATCCGGGACCTCACATCATGCCGCTGCGCCACGCGACCTGCCTTTCGTTGCTGATCGCCATCGCGCTTGCCTCGACCGCAAGCGCCGCCACCATCGGACGCGAGCAGGACATCGGCGATCTCAAGCTCGGCCAACGTGTGCTCGTGGATGACGGAACCTGCCCCGCCGGCCAGGTCAGGGAAGTGCGCGGCGCGAAGATGACCGACAAGGGAGTCTCGCGCACGAGCTCCTGCGTGCCGCGGCACGGACCGAAAACGAAGTGAGGATCCGGGAAGCTATTTCGCCGGATCGAACATGCACTGCAGGGTCGGTTTGGCGATCTTGGTGAAGGTCGGGCCGATCTCACTCTGCTTGGAGGCCGGCACCCAATCGGTCTCGATGGTGGGCACGCCGGTCTCGCTGATGCCCCGCAGCAGCGCTTCGCGCAGATCGCGATCCTCGACGGCCGCGGCGGCGTGATCGTGCAGGCAGCCACAGACCTCCTCCGGATGCTCCCAGCGGCCGAGCATGCGCGGCGCGCACTGGCGAACGAATTCGCCGCGCGGATCGGGTAGCCTGGAAGGTGAGCGGACCTGCGCCTGAACGGAGCTGATCGTCAGGAGGGACACGAACGCTGCGGCGCAGAGACGAAGCAACATGATGGGCTATGCCGGCTGTTGTTGTGTGCGGTCAGAAGCGCGCAGCGATCATGATCGGCTGAGCGGCCGGAACCGCAACGGGCGAGCCGCTGTACTGGAAGGTGCCGACACCGGGCAGATTGCCATCGGGCGCGCCCGCCAATGAGGAGCCAGCGAGGACCAGACCGAAAGCAAGGATGAAGCTGAGCGCGCGCATGATGTGTGTCCCAATTCGGTGGCCGGCGGTACGCCGTCGTCGTTATGAGCCTGATAACCATGGGCGGTTTCGCCCGTGATGCGCGAAAAGCTGAAAATGGTTTCGTCTTCGTGAGAATTGTTTCGTCCCGGGCGCGGCGACGAAACAATTCGCGGAAAATGCCAGTTATTTCAGACAGGTCTCACGGCAGGTCAAAGTCGCCCGCTAAGTTCCAGCGCCGCTGCGGATCTGCGCCCCGCGCAGCTGTCGTCATCCCGCCGCCGCGCGCGCTTCACACGCATTTTACGTTTTTCTGGTGAAAGGACGGGCAAAAGAAGGCTGGATCCTGTTGAACCGGGGTTGGTTCACCAACGACCCAAGCCATCGAAACCGAGACGCCCGGATCATCGGGCGCATTCACGTGAGGGATGGCCATGATGGCGAGAAATCGCGCAACGCCGCGCGATGAAAATCCACCGACGGATCGCGGAGATCAACCAATCATTCGCGGCAGCGCCGGCGCAATGGCGCTGCAATCGAGCCGCGGCTTCGAGGCGACGCCGCAGACATTTGTGCGGCTGACCGGGTCGCGGCTTGCTGCGCCGCGCGATCGCCACCGGGTGAACGCGACCGCGTCACAGGAGTGAACGACGCGCGTCACTGCGTGAAGAACTCGCCGCACTTCTGGACGTTTGCGTCCGCCGGTCCCCAAGGCATGATCGGCACGGTCGAGGTCGAGTTCTTGGGCGAGCCTTCGATTAGCTTGTCCGAATAGACCATGTAGACCAGCACGTTGCGTTTGGTGTCGCAGCCGCGCACGATCTGCATCTTCTTGAAGAACAGCGACCGGCGCTGGCGGAACATGTCGTCCCCCTGCTCCATCTTTTGCTTGAACTTGATCGGACCGACCTGGCGACAGGCCAGCGAGATATCCGAGACCTCCTCGGCGAGCCCGAGCCAGCCCTTGAAGCCGCCCTTCTCCGGCACCGTGAAATGACAGGCGACGCCCTCGACCTCGGGATCGTCGAGACCATAGGTCGCGAGCTTGTCATTCGGGCTCACCCATTTGAACACGGTGGAGCGGCGGAAGATCAGATCGGGCTCATCGGCCGCGGATGCCGACTGCGTCGGCGCGATCAAAGCCAGGAGGAATAAAGCGAGGGCTTTCAAGCGGATGCTGGAAAGACCGGGGAAACGAGATGACATGAAGGTCTCCGGTAGCAAGTCCCCGCAATGTAGGAACGCTGGCGGCGGTCAGGAAGGCGGCGGAGGGGCGGACGCGGCCGCCGTTTACCGCTCCGTGAGGCTTTTTTGCTACGCCTTGAACAAAAGTAGCTGATGGCAGAACCGCGCTGCTGGTGAACGCGTATCCCCTTTGCGAAGACTAACGTCTGATTTGGATTATGGATTCGAGGATGAACAGCGTGAACGGGTCGGGTTCTTCTGCCAAGCCGGCACGGCTGTGGCAGGTCGCCATTTTGACGGCGGCGGGCGCGATCGGCGCGACCAGCCAGGCAGACGCAGCATTTTATTACTGGACGGACTATTCCGACGGGTCCTACTACGCCCGGCAGGAGCGACTTCCCGAAATACCGCGCCAGAAGCCGCAAAAGCGCGGCGCCGCAAGCAAGAAGGAAGTCGTCGTCGAGAAGGAAGCCGGCACCAAGCCGCAAGGCCCGCTCGTCATCGTCGTCTCGATCGAGCGGCAGAAGGTGACGGTCTACGACAAGACCGGCGTGTTCGCGGAATCACCGGTGTCGACGGGCATGAAGGGCCACTCGACGCCGATGGGCGTGTTCAGCGTCATCCAGAAGCACAAATTCCATCATTCCAACATCTATAGCGGCGCGCCGATGCCGTACATGCAGCGGATCACCTGGTCCGGCGTCGCGATGCATGCCGGCGTGCTGCCGGGCTATCCGGCCTCGCATGGCTGCATCCGCATGCCCATGGCGTTCGCGATGAAGATGTGGAACTGGACCAGGATGGGCGCGCGCGTGATCGTGGCGCCCGGCCAGATGGCGCCACAAAGCTTCTCCCATCCCCTGCTCGCCTCCATGCGCGTGCCGCCGCAGCCCGCCGCGAGCCTCGCGCCGCAGACCAATGTCGCCGACAAGGCCGATAAAGGCACGCCCGAAGCCAAGCCGGTCGAGACCAAGACGGCCAGCGCCGAGAGCGTGCTCGAACTGCGCACCTCCGTCGGCCACGCCGTGTTGTCGGACGTGACCACCGGCAATGCGGCTGCGCACGAGGAAGCCGCCGCACCAACCGCCGAAGTCAAGACGGCCGAAGCATCCGAAGCGGCCAAGCCCCAATCGGCAGAAGCGGCCAAGCCGGCGAGCAACGACAAGCCCGCCGACCAGGTCGAGGCCGTCAAGACCGAGCCGGCCAAGACCGAGGCGGTGGACGCCGCGAAGACGCCCAATCAGGCCAATACACCGGCGCTCGCCGCCGCACCCGATGCGAAGAAGGACGAGGGCCGCGTTGCCGATCCTGCGCCGGCGGCAAAGCCGGAAGCACCCAAGCGGGCCGGCCAGATTGCCGTCTTCATCAGCCGCAAGGATTCCAAACTCTATGTGCGGCAGAATTTTGCGCCTCTGTTCGAGGTGCCCGTCACGATTGCCGCGAGCGACCGGCCGCTCGGCACGCATGTCTTCACCGCCGAACTCGACAAGACCGATGCCAACGCGCTGCGCTGGTCGGTGGTGTCACTGCCCGTCTCCGCCCGTTCCGCGGCGCGCGAGGACGACAGCCGCTTAGCGCGCCGCCAGCGCGGCGCAGCCGTGATCCCCGTCGCCGCAAAACCGGTGGTGACGCCGGACAGCCCGGCTGAAGCCCTCGACCGCATCTCGGTGCCCGCCGAGACCATGGCGAAGATCAGCGAGATGCTGACGTCAGGCGGCTCGATCATCGTTTCCGACCAGGGCATCAACCAGGGCGAGACTGGCGAAGGCACCGACTTCATCGTCCGCCTGTACTAGCACGCGACGCAGCGCTCGATAACGCGGTGTTGACGCGTGAGGTCGCAGTGGCGGAGTAATCTGCCCCTCGGATCATCTCGGGGGACGCCGTCATGATGAATCGCAGGACCGTGCTGAGCGTCACGCTTGCAGGCGCATTCGCGCCCGTCACGCGCGCCCTCGCTGATGGCGGGATGAGCCGGGTCTCGGCCTACGCATTCTCCTTTCCCGCTTTGTCAGGCGACGACATCCGCCTCGCAGCGTTCACCGGCAAACCGCTGCTGGTGGTGAACACGGCCTCGCTCTGTGGCTACACACCGCAATATGCCGGCTTGCAGGAGATCTGGAACGAGTTTCGCGGGCGCGGCCTCACCGTGATCGGCGTGCCCTCCAACGATTTCGGTGGCCAGGAGCCCGGCGGCAGCAGCGAGATCACGCAGACCGCGCACCACCAATATGGCGTTACCTTCCCGATCACGGCCAAGGCGGCAGTGGTAGGTGCGAGGGCGCATCCCTTTTACAAATGGGCCGCCGAGGCCCGACCAAAGGAAGTTCCGCGCTGGAACTTCCACAAGTACCTGATCGGCCGCGACGGCTATATCGCCGAGGTGTTTCCATCCGCCGTCGAGCCGGCCGACACGCGGATCAAGACCGCCATTGCCCGAGCCTTGGCCGACACGTGACGCAGGTGCAGACCATCCGGTTGGGCACAATTGCGGCGGGGCATCAAACAGCCGTTGCAATGGCGATGGCCCACCATCTAGGCTAGGATGGGTTTGGGGCAGGACGGTTTTGGCCGCAGGCGAAAAGCCGCGGCGGAACAACGGGATCAATCTCGAGGACAACACCATGCGTGTGGCGGCAGGACTGATTTTAGCAGGTGCGATGTCGGTTGCGATGACCGGCGCCGCATGGTCGCAGACGCCGGCGGCGAAGCCCGCAGCCGGAGCGCAAGCCGCGCCTGCGGCAACACCAGCGGCTGCAACCTCCCCTGCAGCTCCAGCGCCCGCTCCGGCGGCTGCGGCGCCAGCGGGCTTCGTCAATCCGCCCCCGCCGAAACAGGCGCCGCAGCCGGCCCGCGCGGCCTGCAACACACCGGGCGCGCTCGGCGTCGCCCGCACCGTCGAGATCGACACCACGGGCGGTCCCGGCTTCGGCTTCGAGCATTTCAAGGAGCTCGACTTCCTGCGCGACAAGGAGGTGGTGCTGACCTTCGACGACGGCCCCTGGCCGAAGAACACGCCCGCCGTGCTGAAGGCACTCGCGGACGAATGCACCACCGGAATCTTCTTCACCATCGGCAAGCACGCGACCTACGAGCCGGAGATCCTGAAGCAGGTCTACGCGGCCGGGCACACCGTCGGCGCCCACACCTGGTCGCACGCCAACCTCAACAACAAGAAGCTCAACGACGCGCAGCGCAAGGACGAGATCGAGAAGGGCTTTGCGGCGGTGAAGTGGGCGCTCGGCGGCATCTCGCCCGCGCCGTTCTTCCGCTTCCCGGCGCTGCAGCATCCGCCGGAGATGGTCACCTATCTCGGCAATCGCAATGTCGGCATCTTCTCCTGCGACATCGACTCGTTCGACTTCAAGGCTTCCAAGCCCGAGAAGGTGGTCGAGACCGTGATGAAGAAGCTCGACACCAGGGGCAAGGGCATCGTCCTGATGCACGACTTCCAGAAGCACACGGCGGAGGCGCTGCCCGAGCTGCTCAAGCGGCTGAAGGCCGGCGGTTACAAGGTGGTGGCGATGCGCGCCAAGTTCCCGGTCTCGACGCTGCCGGAATACGACCAGGAACTGCTCAAGGACATCAAGCTGCCGACGGTGAGCCAGCGCCCGGTCAATTCCGTGGTGACGACCGTTTCCGAATAGAAGGCCATTGTCTTTCCGCTTCGAAGGCTACGTCATCGTCTCGGCGGACGGCATGCTTGCCGACGCCGGTCGCGTCATGCCCGACAGCCTGAAGTTCGAAGGCGACAAGCTGTTCTTCGAGCAGGCGCTTGATCGCGCCGCGCTGATCGTGCACGGCCGCAACTCGCACGAGCAGCAGCCGAATTCGGCCAAGCGCAAGCGGCTGATCCTGACCCGCAAGATCAGGGACCTCACCGTCGATCCGGAGATGCCGAACGCGACGCTGTGGAATCCGGCGCATGCGAGCTTCGAACAGGCCTGCGCCTTCGCCGACGTCGCCTCCGGCATGGTCGCCATCATCGGCGGCCCGGTCGTGTTCGACATGTTCATGGACCGCTACGACACGTTCTGGCTGTCGGAGGCTCCCCATGTGAGGCTGCCCGGCGGCGAAGGATGCTTCGTCGGTGTGCCCCAGCGGACGCCTCGCGAGGTGCTTGCTGCGCACGGGATGAAGCCGGGTGCGCCGTACCTGCTCGACGCGGCGCATGAGGTGACCGTGATTCCGTGGCGGCCGGGTTAGCCTCTCGGCATTTCCAATGTCGCAAACGTCCAGCGCTCCGATTCAAAACTCCGAAAACAACCCCATGCACAGTACCGGCAACTGAATACCTTCCCGTATCCTGCTGCTTTCTTGTGCTAAATCGATCAGCCAAGGCGCCGCCCCGCTCGCATATCGCGGCTGCGTGTAGCATCACGCCCCGCGCGTGCCCCATCGCTCGGTCGGCAGCGCGGCAGCGATGGAGCCAGCAGTGCGTCGATTTCCCGCTGGAAGCGCGAGATCGCGCCTCCGAGAGCGGATTGAGCGCTAGACGTCGCCGTAGGCCGCCTCGGCCGGACGCGTGGTGCGGCCGTAGCCGATGATCATGCACAGCGCGCCGATGATCGACAGGTTCTTGAGCGCGTCGACCAGCATCTTGGCGTTGTCGGGAGCCGCCATGTTCCAGAAATCGTAGAACAAGACGGTCGCGACGGCGACGTAGACGATCAGCAGCATCGCGAAGAAACGCGCGCCGAAATTCAGCGCGATCATCAGCCCTGCGATGATCTCGAGCCCGCCGATCGCAATCGCCAAAAGCTGCGGCGTCGTCATGGCGGTCGCCGTCTCGATCTGCTTGGCGTAAGGCGCGATGACGTCGGGCACCACGAGCTTGGCGGCGATGACGTCGGCGGTCGCCTGCATGGCAAAGAGCTTGGTCGCGCCCGTGTAGATGAACAGCACGGCGAACAGGATTCGCCCGAAAGTCACGAACGCTGGCATGATCGGCCTCTTGGCAAAGCGCTACCGCACGGAACGCTTGAAGGGATTATGAAGAGTCCGTTTGGGCTTTTCAAACAGGGAAATGGAGAACTGCTTTGAAAAGCTTGAGATCGAGAAGCTCGGGTGGTGCGCTCCCTCGCCCCGTTCTTACGGGGACAGGGTTGGGGTGAGGGGCCGCTTCCGCAATCACGGTGAGAGACTCGCGGAGAGTCCCCCTCACCCGGAATTTGCTCTCGCAAATTCCGGCCTCTCCCCGCACGCGGGGAGAGGCGAAGGCAACGTCGCAGACCGCCTTACGTGAACAACGTCGGCTGCTGCCGCGAGGCGCGTTCCTGCGCTTCCACCACCGCGACTGCGGTCATGTTGAGGATGCCGCGCGCCGTCACCGAGGGGGTGAGGATGTGCGCGGGGCGCGCCGGGCCGACCAGGATCGGGCCGACGGGCAGCGCGTCCGCCAGCGACTTGATCATCTGATAGGCGACGTTGGCGGTGTCCAGCGTCGGCATGATCAGGATGTTGGCCTCACCCTCGAGCTTGGAGTGCGGCAGCACCATTCGTCGCGCAGCGGCGGAGAGCGCGGTGTCGCCCTGCATCTCGCCGTCGGCTTCGATCTCCGGATGCTTCTCTCTCAAGAGCTGCGTCGCCCGCCGCATCTTGCGCGAGGATTCGGTGTCGTAGCTGCCGAAATCCGAATGCGAGACGAAGGCGATCTTGGGCTTGATGGTGAAGCGCTGCACGTGGACCGCGGCGAGCGAGGCGATCTCGGCGAGCTCCTCCGCGCTCGGGTTGGGGCGAACCTGCGTGTCGGCGATGAAGAAGGCGCCCTTGCTGGTGATCAGCAGCGCCAGCGCCGCGTAGTCGCTGATCCCCGGCGAGAAGCCGACGATCTCGCGGACATGGCGCAGATGGCTCATATAGCGGCCCTCGACGCCGCAGAGCATCGCGTCCGCCTCGCCGCGCGTCACCGCAAGCGCCGCGATGACCGTATTGTTGGTGCGGACCACCGTGCGCGCCGCATCCGGCGTCACGCCGCGGCGGCCGGCGACCTCGACATAGGATTGCACGTAGGAGCGGTAGCGCGGATCGTCCTCGGGATTGACCAGATCGAAATCCTTGCCCGCCTTGATCGAGAGGCCGAAGCGCTTGAGGCGCGCCTCCACGACCGAAGGACGGCCGACCAGGATCGGCCGCGCCAGCTTCTCCTCCAGCACGACTTGCGTGGCGCGCAGCACGCGCTCGTCCTCGCCTTCGGCATAGATCACGCGCACCGGCTGGGTCTTGGCCTTGGCGAACATCGGCTTCATGACGAGGCCGGAGCGGAAGGCGAAGCGCTCGAGCAGCGCCCTGTACTCGTCGAAATTGGTGATGGGCCGCGTCGCGACGCCCGATTCCATCGCCGCCTTCGCCACGGCCGGCGCGATGCGGAGGATCAGGCGCGGGTCAAACGGGCTCGGAATCAGCGAGCCCGGACCGAAGCCCTGCGTCTCGCCGGTGTCGAAGCCCTGCGCGACGGCATCCGACGGCGCCTCGCGCGCGAGCTGGGCGATGGCCTCGACGGCGGCGTGCTTCATCTCCTCGTTGATCGCGGTAGCGCCGACGTCGAGCGCCCCGCGGAAGATGAAGGGAAAGCAGAGGACGTTGTTGACCTGGTTCGGGTAATCCGAGCGTCCGGTGCAGATCATGGCGTCGGGCCGCGCCTTGCGCGCCTCTTCCGGCATGATCTCCGGTGTCGGATTGGCGAGCGCCATGATCAACGGCTTGTCGCCCATCGCCTTGGCCATCTCCGGCTTGAGCACGCCGGGTGCCGAGAGTCCGATGAAGATGTCGGCTCCGCCGATGACGTCGGCGAGCGTGCGCTTGTCTGTCTTTTGCGCATAGACCGCCTTCCAGCGGTCCATCGAGGTGTTGCGCCCTTCATGCACGAGGCCGTCGATGTCGCAGACCCAGATGTTCTTGCGCTGCGCGCCCATCGAGACCAGCAGGTTCAACGTCGCGATCGCGGCGGCCCCTGCCCCCGAGGCCACGATCTTGACGTCGGACAGCTTCTTGCCGTTCAGCCTCAGACCATTTGTGATGGCGGCGGCAACGATGATGGCCGTGCCGTGCTGGTCGTCGTGGAAGACCGGAATCTTCATGCGCTCCTTCAGGCGCGCTTCGATCTCGAAGCATTCCGGTCCGCGGATGTCCTCCAGATTGATGCCGCCGAAGGTCGGTTCGAGCGCGGCCACGGTCTCGACCACGCGGTCGATGGTGTCGGCGGCGATCTCGATGTCGAACACGTCGATGCCGGCGAATTTCTTGAACAGGACCGCCTTGCCTTCCATCACCGGCTTGGAGGCCAGCGGACCGATATTGCCGAGGCCGAGCACCGCGGTGCCGTTGGAAACCACGGCAACCAGATTGGCGCGGGTGGTCAGCGTCGCGGCTTCAGCCGGGTTCTTGGCGATCTCGGTGCAGGCCGCGGCGACGCCCGGCGAATAGGCCAGCGCGAGGTCGCGCTGGTTGGCAAGCGGCTTGCTTGCCTGGATCTCGAGCTTTCCAGGGCGCGGCAGACGATGGTAGGCGAGCGCCGCCTGGTGGAGATCATCGGAATAGGACGACATGCGGTGTCTCGCCTCGCGTTACCGGCCTCAAAATGCATGATCCGGGGCCGCTGTCCAAGCGAACCCTATTTCCGGGTCATGGAAGGGCGATGAAGCACGCCGGGCGCCTCGGTGGCAACATCCGATTGCGCCCCCATCAACAGGGCGCGCGGTCAAATATTTGAAAAGCATAGCTTTCCCTGGACCGCGCGGCATTTCGCGAATATGGCAGGTTGCGCGGTGCAAAATGAGCAACTGGAGCTGGGAATGAAGCGAATCCTGATCGGCCTGATGGTGGCAGCCGTGCTCGGGGCGAGCGGATGGTTTGGCTTCAACCTCTATGTCCAGCATCGGGCGACCAGCGAAGTCGAGGCGGCGTTTGAGCAGATCCGCTCGGGCGGCGGCAAGGCGAGCCATGGCAAGATCACCTTCGAGCTCGCGACCCGGACGCTGACGATCGAGGACATCGCCATCACACCGGCCGGCCAGCCGCAAGCGCAGGTCAAGATCGCCGGCATCAAGGGTACCGGCGTTCGCCTGATCGACGACACCAGCTTCTCGGCCGACAGCATCGAGGTCGGCGGTTTCGAAGTCGCCCTGGACCAGGTCGGCGCCGCGAAGCTGAAGGCATCCTACAAGATCCCGCAGCTTACTCTGCGCGACTATGCCGGCCCCATTCGCGGCAGCAATCCGCCGAAGGACGGCTCCCTGATCGACATTTATCGCTATGTGCTCGAGCAATATTCGAGCATCACGGCGTCATCCGTCACGGCTCCGACGCTGACGATGACCTTCGACGCGAGCGGCAGCGCCGCTGGAAGCGGCGAAATCACCTATTCCGGGTTGGCGGTCCAGAATCTCAAGCGCGGCAAGACAGAGGCGATGAAGGCCGATCGCGCCGTCTTCACCATCGACGTGCCGCAGCCGGGCAAAAAGGACAAGCTGACCGGCGACCTCTCCAGCATCATTATCAACGATTTCGACGCGACCGCGGTCGCCGCGGCGCTCGACCCGCAGAAGGCCGGCGACGACAGCTATCACCGCATCTACCGGCAGATCTCGGCCGGCCGCTATGCGCTCAAATCGACCCAGGGCCTGCGGATGGAGATCGACGGGATCAGTTTCGAGGACATCGCGGTGCAGCCCTCCAAATTCCGGCCGGCCGAGATCGTTGCACTCGTGCCGACGGACCGGTCGGTCGTCGCGACCGCCGCGCAATCGCGCGAGATGATGGAGAAGCTCGCCGGATTCTATGAGGGTCTTCGTATTGGTCGGATCGAGATCGGCACGACGTCGATGGGCCTTCCACAGGGAACGGCCAGGATCAAGGCGGTCAGATATACCGACGGCGAATTCGCGCTCGAAGGCGTCGACACGCCGTCTCCGCAAGGGCAGTTCAAGATGGAGCGCTTCGCGCTGAAATCGTTCAGCGCGGCAAACCTGATGCGCTGGGCGGCCGGCCTCAGCAAGCACGGGCAGCCGCCCTCGCCCGATCAGATGCTGGGCCTGTTCCGGGTGCTCGAAGGCGCCGAGATCAAGGGCGTGGTGGCTCCCCATAACAACGCGCGGCAGCCTATCACCGTCGACACGATCAGCATGAACTGGGGCCAGCTGGTCGGATCGATCCCGAGCAGGGCCAGTCTGGTCGTGAAGATGGTCACGCCGACCGATCCCGCCAATCCGGCGCTGCAGCCGCTGATCGTGGCAGGCGTGGACAAGCTCGCGATCGACCTCGATCTCGGCGCAGCCTGGACGGAATCGTCGGGCGCGTTCGTGCTCGCCCCCGCCACGCTCGATCTCGGCAACCTCGCCAGGGCGCAGCTGAGCGTGGCCCTTGCCAAGGTGCCGCGCGACCTCTTCGCCACGACGGACCCGTCCGAGGTGATGGATCAGTTGGCCCAGGTCGAGACCGGCGCCATCGAGCTCTCCTTGCGCGACCGCGGCGTGGTCGATCTGGTCGTGGCCCAGTTCGCGCGCATGCAGAATGTCAGCCGCGACGCCGCGCGCAGCGCCATTGTCGCGATGATCCGGGCCCAGGGCGAGAAGATCGCGGCCTCCAATCTCGATGCCAAGGTCGCGGTCGATGCACTCGCCGGCTTCGTCGGAGCCTCGGGGCAAACGCTGAGCATCAGGCTGACACCGCTCGGCAAGCTGCCGGTGCTTCAGCTGGTCGATGTCCTCGACCACGAACCGATCATCGCGCTGGCGCAGTTCAGGATCGAGGCCTCGACGGGGCTGTAGGCCTGTTTTGCTGCGAAAAGTGGCGCAGCTGGCCTGGCGAAAATCCCTCCCCGTCATTGCGAGCGCAGCGAAGCAATCCAGAGTCCCTCCGCGGAAAGATTCTGGATTGCTTCGCTGCGCTCGCAATGACGCGGAGGAGAGAGAGCGCGCCTTCCCGTGCACGAGGAAGGCGTAGCCTCACCTCACTTCTGCGGCAGATTCACCCGGATGTGCAGCTCGCGGAGTTGCTTTGTCGTGGCTTCCGACGGGGCGCCCATCAGGAGGTCCATGGCCTGCTGGTTCATGGGGAAGAGCGAGATCTCGCGCAGATTGGTGGTGCCGCAGAGCAGCATCACGATGCGGTCGACGCCCGCGGCCATGCCGCCATGTGGCGGCGCGCCGTACTGGAAGGCGCGGTACATGCCGCCGAAACGCTCGACCACTTCCTGCTCGCCGTAACCTGCGATCTCGAACGCCTTCACCATGGCTTCGGGCACATGGTTGCGGATGCCGCCCGAGGCGATCTCGTAGCCGTTGCAGGTGATGTCGTACTGGAACGCCTTGATGGTCAGCGGATCCTGCGACTTCAGCGCCTCGAGCCCGCCTTGCGGCATCGAGAACGGGTTGTGCGAGAAGTCGACCTTCTTGTCGTCCTCGTTGTACTCGTACATCGGGAAGTCGACGATCCAGGCGAGCTCGAACCGCTCCTTGTCGGTGAGGTTCAATTCCTCGCCGACCTTGTTGCGGGCAAGCCCTGAGAACTTCCAGAACTTGTCGGGATCGCCGGCGACGAAGAAGGCGGCATCGCCTTCCTTGACGCCGAGCTGCGCGCGGATCGCGGCCGTGCGCTCGGGCCCGATATTGTTCGCGAGCGGGCCGGCGCCCTCGCCGCCTTCACGCCACATGATGTAGCCGAGGCCGGGCTGGCCCTCGCCTTGCGCCCACGAGTTCATGCGGTCGCAGAAGGCGCGGCTGCCGCCGCCGGGTGCCGGGATCGCCCAGACCTGGTTCTTGGGATCTTCGAGCATGCGCGCGAACACCTTGAAGCCGGAGCCACGGAAGTGCTCGGAGACGTCCTGCATCTCGATGGGGTTGCGC
Source organism: Bradyrhizobium sp. CCBAU 11357 (assembly GCF_028128865.1). NCBI lineage: Bacteria > Pseudomonadati > Pseudomonadota > Alphaproteobacteria > Hyphomicrobiales > Nitrobacteraceae > Bradyrhizobium > Bradyrhizobium sp. CCBAU 11357. The sequence goes on from NZ_LBJW01000109.1 coordinate 138,353, forward strand.
AAATCAGGCTTGTCGCTGCCGTATTTGCGCAGCGCCTCGGCGAACGGAATGCGGCGCCAGCCCTTGGTGACGGGCTTTCCTCTCGCGAACTCCTCGAAGACGCCCGTGATCACCGGCTCCATCGCAGCAAACACGTCTTCCTGAGTGACGAAGCTCATCTCGACGTCGAGCTGGTAGAACTCGCCGGGCAGACGGTCGGCGCGCGGGTCCTCGTCGCGGAAGCAGGGCGCGATCTGGAAGTAGCGGTCGAAGCCGCTCATCATCAAGAGCTGCTTGTACTGCTGCGGCGCTTGCGGCAGCGCGTAGAACTTGCCGGGATGGATGCGCGAGGGCACCAGGAAGTCGCGCGCGCCTTCCGGCGAAGACGCGGTCAGGATCGGCGTGTTGAACTCGAAGAAGCCCTGCCCCTCCATGCGCCGGCGCATCGACTTGATGATCTCGACGCGCGTCATGATGTTCTGGTGCAGCTTCTCGCGGCGCAGGTCGAGGAAGCGGTACTTCAGGCGGATGTCTTCGGGGTATTCCTGGTCGCCGAACACCGGCAGCGGCAGGTCGCCGGCCGGGCCCAGCACCTCGATCTCGCTGACATAGACCTCGATCTTGCCGGTCGGCAGATCGTCATTGTCGGTGCCTTCGGGGCGGCGGCGGACCTTGCCGTCCATCTTCACCACGAATTCCGAGCGCAGCTTTTCAGCCAGCGAGAATGCCGGCGAGTCCGGATCGACCACGCACTGGGTCAGGCCGTAATGGTCGCGCAGGTCGATGAACAGCACGCCGCCATGGTCGCGGACGCGATGGACCCAGCCCGAGAGGCGGATGGTCTCGCCGATGTTGCTCTCGCGGAGCGCGCCGCATGTATGTGACCGGTAGCGATGCATGGTCGTCCCAAAATCAATGTCTGAAGGAAGCGAATCGAACGGCCCGTAATGGCCGGTCCGAAGTTGCGGCAGGGTTTACCCGACGAGGCCGGAGGCGGCAACCAAGGGAACGGCCCGATTTGGGCTCGAAGGGCCCATTTTTGGCTTATCGGGGCCGGAGCCTTTGCCGATGACCGTTCCAGCCCTATCTTGAGACCATGACGGTCCATTTCCCCTTCCAGAACTCCTATTCGGCGCTGCCGGAAAACTTCTTCGCCCGCGTCGCGCCGACCCCGGTCGCAGCCCCCCGGCTGATCAAGCTGAACCGGCCGCTGGCGGTCCAGCTCGGGCTCGATCCTGACCTGCTGGACACCCCGGATGGCGCCGAGATCCTGGCCGGCAAGACGGTTCCCGCCGGAGCGGATCCCATCGCCATGGCCTATGCCGGCCACCAGTTCGGGCAATTCGTGCCCCAGCTCGGCGACGGAAGGGCGATCCTGCTCGGCGAGGTCATCGACCGGGACGGCGTCCGCCGCGACATCCAGCTCAAGGGATCTGGCCCCACCCCGTTCTCCCGCCGCGGCGATGGCCGCGCCGCGCTCGGCCCCGTGTTGCGCGAATACATTGTCAGCGAGGCTATGTTCGCGCTGGGCATCCCGACCACGCGCTCGCTCGCCGCGGTCGTCACCGGCGAGCACGTCATCCGCGAGACCGCGCTGCCCGGCGCGGTGCTGACCCGCGTCGCCTCCAGCCACATCCGCGTCGGCACCTTCCAGTTCTTCGCCGTCCGCCGCGACACCGAGGCGATCCGCCGGCTCGCCGACCACGTCATCGCCCGCCACTATCCGGACCTGCTCCACGCCGAGCTGCCGTATCACGCCCTGCTCGCAGCCGTGGTCGCGCGCCAGGCCGAGCTCATCGCGCGCTGGCTGCTGGTCGGCTTCATCCACGGCGTGATGAACACCGACAACAGCTCGATCTCGGGCGAGACCATCGATTACGGCCCGTGCGCCTTCATGGATTCCTACAATCCTGCGCAGGTGTTCTCCTCGATCGACGAGATGGGCCGCTATGCCTATGCCAACCAGCCGCGCATCGGCTTGTGGAATTTGACGCGCCTTGCCGAATGCCTGCTGCCGTTGTTCTCGGACGAGCAGGAGAAGGCGGTGGCCGAGGCGCAGGACATTCTCGGCGCGTTCTCCGATCAGTTCAGCGCCGCCTATCAGGCCGGCCTGCGCAAGAAGGTCGGGCTGTTCACCGAGCGCGACGGCGACGATGCGCTGATCCAGGACCTGCTGGATGCCATGGCCAAGAACCAGGCCGACTTCACCGTCACCTTCCGCAAGCTCGGCGAGGCCGCCGGCGACGACGCGGCCGACGTGCGCGCCCAGTTCATGGAGCCCACAGCCTTCGACGGATGGGCCGGCCGCTGGCGCGCGCGCATCGCGCTGGAACAGCAAAGCGCCGCCGAGCGGCAGGCCGCCATGCACGCCGTCAATCCGCTCTTCATCCCGCGCAACCACCGCGTCGAGGCCGTGATCCAGGCCGCGGTGAACGACGATTACGCGCCGTTCGAGGAATTGGTGAAGGTGCTGGCGCGGCCGTTCGAGGACCAGCCGGAGCATGCGGCCTACGCCGATCCGCCGCTGCCGGACCAGCGGGTGCTGCAGACGTTCTGCGGGACGTAGCCACCACTCGACTGCGTAGGGTGGATTAGCCGCAGGCGTAATCCACCACTTCTCTCAGCACACGGAAAGCGAAGAGGTGGATTACGCTTCGCTAATCCACCCTACAGACTGACGCTGATCACGCCCTCTCACCGAACTCGCCTGCGATCCTGACGTCCCCGCCCCAATCCTCCGGAAACAATCCCGCGCGGACATCGCGGTGAAAGGACGAGTACGGCCAGTCACACACCTTCGAGACGTGCCCGTGCTTGACGGGATTGTAGTAACAATATTCGACATGGCGCGCGTAGTCGGTCTCGTCACGGATCAGATGCTCCCAAAAGCGGCGTTGCCAGATACCGCGCTCGTTTCGCGCGACACGGACTGCGCTCCGACGCTCATTGGCCGGTAGGGCTTTCGCAAATCGTGCCTTGATCAACCGCCAACGCACAGAAAAATTGGCATCGCCCGGCGGCAGCTTCCAGATCGCGTGCAGATGATCCGGCAAGACCACAAAAGCATCGATCTCGAAAGGATAGCTCCGGCGGGTTTCGGCGACTGCTTCCCGCAAGCTCTCGATCTCCTCGGTCAAAAGAGATTTCCGCCGATCAAGCAAGTTCACGGTGAAGAACCAGCGTCCTCCGGGGATGAATGCGCGGCGATAGTCAGGCATCAACCATCGATAGCACAACTTGAGGTTGGCTCACAGTGGTGGATTACGCCTTCGGTTAATCCACCCTACGACACGGGCGCTTGTGGACACGGGAACCGCTGTCATCAAACTGAAACACACGCGCTCTAACGGGCTGGCAGCGCCGTCTTGCCGGAGGCGCCGATCCTCCAACCGTCCCGACTCAGGCGCGCCATATGCCCTTCAAGTTCATCCACCTCACCGACACGCACCTCGCGAACCCCGGCTTGACGCTCTACGGGCTCGATCCGCGCGCCCGGCTGGATGCGGCCATTGCCGACATCAACAAGCATCAGTCCGACGCTGCATTTGCCGTGGTGACCGGCGACCTCACCCATTGGGGCGAGGCTGAGTCCTACGCCAACTTCGCCGAGGCGATGGCGGCGCTGAAGATTCCCTACATCGCGATGGTCGGCAATCACGACAAGCGCGTCATCTGCCTCGACGCGCTGAAGGCCGCGCCGCGCGATGCCAACGGCTTCGTGCAGGGCACGCGCACCACCGAGCATGGCCTGTTCGTCTTCCTGGACACGCTGGACGAGACCAGCCATGCCGGCGAGATGTGCGCAAGGCGCCTCGGCTGGCTGGCGAATACGCTCGCGGCCGCCCCCGCCGAGCAAGAATTCGTCGTGTTCATGCACCATCCGCCCTTCCCGGTCGGCGTCCACGCGATGGACGAGATCGCGCTGAAGCAGAGCGCCGAATTCGCCGAATTGATCGCGCCCTATCGCTCGCGCATCCGCCATCTCTTCTTCGGCCATGTGCATCGGCCGATCTTCGGCAGCTACGGCAAGATCCCGTTCTCGACGCTGCGCGGCACCAATCACCAGGTCTGGTTCGAGCTCGACGCTGCGGCCAGCGAGCATCTCGCCAGCCACGAGCCGCCGGCCTATGGCGTCGTGCTGATCGACGATGAGAACCTCGTCGTGCACAGCCACGATTTCCTCGACCAGAGTCTGCGCTTCCCCTTCGAGCCACCGGCAGGAGTGGACGGCCGCGACTATGCACTCAATTTCCCGGCGCGATGAGATGAGCCTCGCTGAACCCGCGGCTCTCCCGGTCGCGACGTCGGCGGCACCGCGTCTGCACGTCCTGAAGCGGTTCTCGAACCGCTTCAAAGCCTCGCTGCCTGCCTATCTGCTGCTGCTGCCCTCGCTGGTCTTCCTCGCGCTGTTCACCTATGGCGCGATGGGGCGCGTCCTCATCGACGCGCTCTATCAGCGCGCCACGCCCAAGGCGCCGGTCCGCTTCGTCGGGCTCGACAACATCAGCGCCGTGCTCGCCGACCCCGCCTTCGCCGGCGCCGTCGTCAACAATTTGATCTACGCCGTCGGCACGGCAGTGCCGAGCATCGCGCTTGCGCTGTTGTTCGCGCTGGCGCTGTCGCGCACCCATGCCGTGAACAGTGCGCTGCGTGCCGCGCTGTTCCTGCCGGTGCTGATCCCAATGGTCGCAGCGTCAGCGCTGTTCATGTTCATCTTCCTGCCGAATGTCGGCCTGCTCGACTATTACATCGGCCGGCTGCTTCCGGTGCTGCCGAACTGGCTCGGCGACGGCGACATCGCGCTCTACGCCATCATGGTGATCACCATCTGGAAGAACGCCGGCTATTACATGCTGTTCTTCCTCGCCGGCCTTCAGGCCGTGCCCGAGGATGTGATGGAGGCCGCCCATCTCGACGGCGCCGGGCCATACATGCGCCTGCGCCACATCATCCTGCCGGAGCTCAAGCCCACCTTCCTGTTCGTCACCGTCATCGCCACGCTGAACGCGGTGACGCAGGTCGACCACGTCTTCGTCATGACCCAGGGCGGGCCGTCCAACGCGACCAACCTCGTGCTGTTCTACATCTACCAGCAGGCGGTCGAGCATTACGACATCGGCAAGGCCTCGGCGGCGACGCTGCTGACACTGGCGGCGCTGATGGGCCTCACCGCGCTTTCCTTCCGCACGATGGCCAACCGCGAGGGCGGGCCATGAAGCTGATCGATACGCTGTGGAAGGACGCCCCGCTCGCCACCCGCGGCGAGATCACGCCAAAGCTCGGCTTCGCGCTGACCGTGCTGCTCGCGATCGTCTGGCTCATCCCGTTCCTGTGGATGGGCGTTGCGACGTTGCGCCCGGCCTCCGACGGCATCAACACAATGGCCGAGCTGATGCCGAGCCTGAAGCCGACGCTCGACAACGTCAGGGACGCCTGGGAGATCGGCGATTTCCCGCGCTACACGATCAACACCACGATCATCTGCACCGGCATCCTCCTGGTGCAGTTCGTCACCATCACGCTGGCCGGCTTTGCCTTCGCGCGCCTGGAATTCGCCGGCAAGACGCTGATCTTCTACCTGTTCCTGATGCAGCTGATGCTGGTGCCGGTGCTGCTGATCGTGCCGAACCTGTCGCTGGTGGCGCAGCTCGGGCTCTATGACACGCTCACCGGCGTGATGATGCCGTTCTTCGCCTCGGCCTTCGGCACCTTCCTGATGCGCCAGGCGTTCGAAGCCATTCCGACCGAGCTGGAAGACGCCGCCCTGATCGACGGCGCCGGCCTGTTCCAGCGCATCCGCCACATCTACGTGCCGCTGTCGATGCCGAGCTTCTCGGCCTTCGCCATCATCTCCGTGACCAGCCACTGGAACGACTTCCTGTGGCCGCTGATGGTGATCAATTCGCCGGACAAGCGGCCGCTCACGGTCGGTCTCTCCGTCTTCACCAAGACCGCCGAAGGCACGCAGGCCTGGGGCACCATCGCCGCGGGTACGCTGATGGTGATCGCGCCGCTGCTCGTCGCCTTCCTGATCTTCCAGAAACGCTTCATCAGCTCTTTCGTCACCTCAGGCATCAAATAGGAGATTTTCCGATGCTGTTTTCCCGCAGGATCGTGCTTGGCCTCGCCATGGCCGGATCAATGGCAGGCGCCCTCGCCTTTCCGGCTCTCGCCGGCGAAGGTCCGACCGAGGTCGACCTGTTCTTCCCCGTCCCCGTCGACGGCAAGCTCGCCCGCGACATGGGCACCTTGATCAAGGAGTTCAACGAGACCCATCCCGACGTCAAGGCGACCGCGGTCTACACCGGCTCCTACGACGACACGCTGATCAAGACGCGCGCCGCGATCAAGGCCGGCAAGCCGCCGGCAGCCGTGATCATGTCGGCGAACTTCCTGCTCGACATGCAGATCGAGAACGAGCTCACCAACCTCGATGCGCTGATCAAGGCGGACGGCACCACCAGGGAGCAGTTCCTCGGCCAGTTCTTCCCGGCGCTGCAGGGCAACGCGGTGATCAACCGCTCGGTCTACGGCGTGCCGTTCCACAACTCGACGCCGCTGCTCTACATCAACGCCGACAAGGCCAAGGAAGCCGGCCTTGATCCGAGCAAGCCGCCGCAGACCTGGGCCGAGCTCACCGACTGGGCCAAGAAGCTGACCAAGCGCGAGGGCGACAAGGTGACCCAATGGGGCATCGCGATCCCCTGCGCCTACGACTATTGCGGCTGGATGATGGAAACGCTCACCATGAGCAATGGCGGGCGCTACTACAACGAGGAGTTCGGCGGCGAGGTCTATTACGACACGCCCTCGATGCTGGGCGCGCTCACCTGGTGGAACGACCTGATCTATAAGCACAAGGTGCATACGCCCGGCGCCACGCCCGGCCCTGCCGTCAGCACCTCCTTCATCTCAGGCAATGCCGCGATGATGATGCTGTCGACTGGCTCGCTCACCTACGTGCGCGACAACGCCAAGTTCGCCTACAAGGTCGCCTTCATCCCGCGCAACGTCCGCAATGCGGTGCCGATCGGCGGCGCCTCCCTGATCATGCCGGCCGGGTTAGAGGCCGACAAGCAGAAGGCGGCCTGGACGCTGATCAAGTGGATGACCTCGCCGGAGAAGAGCGGCTGGTGGAGCCGCGCCACCGGCTATTTCGCGCCGAACATGGCCGCCTACAAGACGCCCGAGATGGTCGAATTCCTGGGCAAGAACCCGGATGCCAAGACCGCCGTCGAGCAGCTCGACGTCGCAAAGCCGTGGTTTGCGACCTACAAGACCGTCCCGGTCCGCAAGAACCTCGAGGACGAGGTGATGCTGGTCCTCAACGGCAAGAAGCAGCCGAAGGAAGCCCTCGCCGCCGCCCAGAAGGCCGCTGACGAGACGCTGAAGCCGTACAACGCGGAGACGTCGCTGAAGCTGCCGTAAGGGGCTTTGCAGCTCCAAGCCAAAGACGCAAATCTCGTAGGGTGGGCAGAGGCGCACAGCGCCGTGCCCACCATCTACCTCTCAACTCTGTTGATAGATGGTGGGCACGCTTCGCTTTGCCCACCCTACGGAGCCTCGGCTCCCGAAAGACGCTTGATCAGATCGTCACCACGATCTTGCCGAACTGATCGTTCGACTCCAGAAAGCGATGCGCTTCGACGATGTCCTCGAACCGGAACGTCCTGGCGATGACCGGCTGCAACGTGCGATCCGACAGCCCGTCGAGAATGAACGCCTTTGCCTGCGCAAGGCGCACGGGATCGCGGGTGATCTCGTGCACGAGGTAGCCGCGCAACACCAGGCTCTTGGTCAACACGTTGAGAAGCGGAAACGGCGTCGGCTCGGGACTCAATCCGCCGTATTCGATCAGGATTCCGCCCGGCGACATGGCCGCGGTCAGCGGCTCGAACGCGGGACCACCGACCGCGTCGAAGACGACGCGGACCCCGTTTGATCCGGCGATCGCCTCCAGCCGCGCCCGAATGTCGTCTTCGTCCGAGGCGACGACATGGGCAGCGCCGGCACCGCGCAAAGGCCCAATCTTGGCCGAGGTCCGTGTCAGCGCGACCGCCGTCGCGCCGACCCGGTTCGCAATCTGAATGGCCGCGATCCCGACGCTGCTGGATGCCGCGGTGATGGCAACGACGTCGCCTTGGCCAAGCCGGGCGATATCGACCAAAGCGCCGTAGGCCGTCAGATACTGCATCCACACGGCAGCCGCCGTTTCGAAGCCGAGCTCCGGCGGATGTTTCACGACGAGTTCGGCCGGAAACGTCGCGAGCTCGGCATAGGCCGGCCATCGCACCATCGACAGCGGCGGCACGATGCTCACGACATCTCCTGGCACAAAGCTGGTCACATCATCCCCGACCGCTTCGACGATGCCTGTCGCCTCCAGGCCCAGCCCCGACGGAAAAGTCGCGCGCTCGATATAGGTCCCCCTTCGCAACAGGGCCTCGGCACGGTTGAGGCCGAGTGCCCTGACCCTAATCTGCACCTCGCCCGATGCCGGCGGCGGGGCATCGACGGTCTCGATGCGCAGCACGTCGGGACCACCATGGTGATGAAAGCGAACGGCGCGGGCCATGTATGCACTCCAAAACACTTGAACCGAATGCAGCTATGCCGATCTGTGCAAACGGGATAAATCGCCCAAACAAGCGAACAGTCGAAACCAGGAGTTTTCAATCATGGACCGCCTGACCAGCATGGCCGTGTTCGTCAGGGCCGTCGATCTCGGCTCGTTCGCGGCGGCCGCCGACACCCTGGAGATGTCGGGGCCGATGGTGGGCAAGCACGTCCGTTTCCTCGAAGAACGCCTGGGTGCACGGCTCCTCAACCGCACCACGCGGCGCCAGAGCCTGACCGACGCCGGCCAGGCCTATTACGAACGCTGCCGCGCGGTGCTGAGCGAGGCCGAAGCCGCAGATAGCGTCGTTGCCGACCAGTTGTCCGAGCCGCGCGGCCGACTGCGTGTGACCATGCCGGCCCTGCTGGGACGGCACTGCATCGCGCCCTTGTTGATGAGGCTGGCGCGGAAACATTCGCATCTCGAGCTCGACCTCTCGTTCGGCGATCCGATCGCCGACATCGTCGAGGCTGGCTACGATCTGGCAATCCGGACCGGCGATCTCGACCACCAGTCCGGTCTGATCGCGCGGCGCATTGCGAGCCAGCGCATGGTGGTGTGCGGCGCGCGATCCTATTTGCGCACGAGCGGCAAGCCGAAATCGCTCGACGATCTCGCCGCCCATCAAGCGATCATCTATCGCGGCTCGGGGCGTGTCCGGCCGTGGCTGTTTCCGCAGGAGGGCGGCATTCCGCGCGAGATCATGCCATCGGGCCGGCTGAGGTTCGACGATCTGGAGGCGATTGCCGATGCCGCGGCGCAAGGCATGGGCCTCGCGTGGCTACCCTATTGGCTGGTCCGCGAGCGCCTCGATACTGGTGCGCTCGTCAGTCTCTTCAGCAGTCAGCCGCAATTCCTCTACGAGTGCCACGCGCTCTGGCCGCGCTCGCCCCGGCTGCCGCCGAAGGTGCGCGCGGCCGTGGACCTCCTCGCGGCCGGCCTCCCGAAGCTGATGGCGTGACCATGGCTGCGGCGCGCCATTAACCCCCCGTCCACCATCCGGCTCGGCCCGCCCCCGGTAACCATCGCAATTAACAGACCCTCAACGCACCCCCGACAAATCTATCCATGTTTCTGGAGATTTCGCCGTGGATCTGTTGGTTTTCGAGTTCCTGGGACTGGCGCTGGTCGCCATGTGCGTGATCGTGGTGGCGTTGCCCTGCGCGCGAAAACCCTCGCAGCGGGTCCGTTACGAATAGGAATTTGGTCGGAAAGGGACGATTCCGGCCCGATGCAAGGCTCGAATTCGCTTAGAGCCCCTTGACATCACAGCACTTTCGGCAGAACGGCTGTATTCAGTGTCATGGGCCGTTCATGGATTTGATTACCACCACCGCTGACCTCGCGGCTGCCTGCAGCCGGCTGGCCAAGCACCCTGTCATCACAGTCGATACCGAGTTCCTGCGCGAGACCACTTATTACCCGCTGCTGTGCGTGGTGCAGATGGCCAGTGCCGAGGAAGCCGTGGTCATCGACGCCCTGGCCGAGGGGATCGATCTCAAGCCGTTCTTCGAGCTGATGGGCAACGAGGGCGTGCTGAAGGTGTTTCACGCCGCCCGCCAGGACATCGAGATCATCTGGCACCAGGCGGGCATCATCCCGCACCCGGTGTTCGACACCCAGGTCGCTGCGATGGTGCTCGGCTACGGCGACAGCATCGCCTATGACGCGCTGGTCGAGAAGGTCACCGGCCACCGCCCGGACAAGACCCACCGCTTCACCGACTGGTCGCGCCGGCCGCTGACCAAGGAGCAGATGCATTATGCTGTATCCGACGTCACCCACTTGCGCGACGTCTTCGCCGCGCTCGACGCCGACCTGAAGAAGCGCCGCCGCAGCGAATGGGTCTCCATCGAGATGGAGGTCCTGACCTCGCCCCGCACCTATGACTTCCACCCCGAGCGCGCCTGGGAACGGCTGAAGACGCGGGTCCGCAAGCCCAAGGACCTCGCGGTGCTGATGGAGGTCGCGGCCTGGCGCGAGCAGGAGGCGCAGAGCCGCGACGTGCCGCGCGGCCGCGTGCTGCGCGACGAGGCCATCACCGACATCGCCACCCACGCGCCGACCACGCTGGAGAAGCTCGCGCATCTGCGCTCGGTGCCGAAGGGGTTCGAGAAGTCCAAATGGGGCGCGGACATCATCGCCGCGGTCGAGCGTGGGCTCGCGCGGGACTTCACGAAGCTGCCCAAGCTGGAGAAACCGCGCAACAATTCCAATGGCGCGGCGATCGTCGAGCTCTTGAAGGTGCTCTTGCGGATGACCGCCGAACGTCACGCGGTCGCAAGCAAGGTGATCGCGACCGTCGACGATCTCGAAGAGATCGCGGCGGACGATGAGGCCGACGTCCCCGCCTTGCGCGGCTGGCGCCGCGAGCTGTTCGGCGACGCCGCCCTAAAGCTCAAGCGCGGCGAGCTGGCGCTGGCGATCGAGAAGGGCCGCGTGATCGGGGTCCAGCGGGCGTAGCCGCTCGCTGCTTCACTGTGTCATTGCGAGCGCAGCGAAGCAATCCAGAGTCTTTCCACGGAGACAGTCTGGATTGCTTCGTCGCAAGGGCTCCTCGCAATGACGGGGAGAGAGCATCCCCTTACGCCGGCGTCAGCTTCGCCACTTCGCTCTTCATGTCGTTCAGCACGCCTGAAATCGCGGTGACCAGCTCGTCGATCTGAGCCTTGGTCGTGATCAGCGGCGGGCAGATGGCGATGGCATCGAGCATGTTGCGCGAGATCACGCCGCGCTCCTGGAGCATGCGGCTGGCGATGCCGCCGACGGCGCCCGGCGTGCTGGCGGCGGTCTTGCGCCCCTTGTCGAGCACGAGCTCGAGCGCGGCGATCATGCCGACCCCGCGGACCTCGCCGACCAGCGGATGGCTCGCCAGCTCACGCAAGCGGCCCTGCATATAGGCGCCGAGCTCGGCCGCGTGCGCGACCAGGCCGCGCTCCTCGATGATCTTGAGGTTTTCCAGCGCAATCGCCGAGCCGACCGGATGGCCGCCGGCGGTGAAGCCGTGGCCGAGCACGCCGATCTTGTTGCTCTCGTCCGCGATCGGCTCGAACATACGGTCGTTCAGGATGATCGCCGACAGCGGGAAATAACTCGAGGTGATCTGCTTGGAGACCACGATCGCGTCCGGCTCGATGCCGTAAGTCTCGCAGCCGAACATCTTGCCGGTGCGGCCGAAGCCGCAAATCACCTCGTCGGCGACCAGGAGAATGTCGTACTTCTTCAGCACCTTCTGGATCTTGTCCCAGTAGGTCGCCGGCGGCACGACGACGCCGCCCGCCCCCATCACCGGCTCGCCGAAGAAGGCCGCGATCGTATCCGGCCCCTCCTTCTGGATCAGCGCGTCGAGCTCCTCGGCCCGGCGCGTGGCGAAGGCTTCCTCGCTCTCGCCGGGGGCACCGTCCTTATAAAAGTGCGGCGAGCCCGTATGCAGGATGTTCGGCAGCGGCAGGTCGAAGGAGCGGTGGTTGTTCGGCAGGCCCGTCAGGCTGGCGGATGCGATGGTGACGCCGTGATAGGCACGCAGGCGGCTGATCACCTTCTTGCGCTGGGGCTGGCCAAGCGCGTTCGAGCGATAGGCGATCAGCTTCAACACCGTGTCGTTCGCTTCCGAGCCGGAATTGGTGAAGAACACCTTGCTCATCGGCACAGGCGCGAGCGCGACCAGCTTCTCGGCGAGGTCGATCGAGGGCCCGTGCGATTTGGCGGAGAAGGTGTGGTAGAACGGCAGCGCCTGCATCTGCTTGTACGCCGCCTCGACCAGCCGCTTCTCGTTGAAGCCGAGCCCGACGCTCCACAGGCCCGCCATCGCTTCGAAATAGCGCTTGCCCGAAGCGTCGAAGACGTAAGGCCCCTCGCCGCGCTCGATCACCAGGGGACCGGCCTGCTGATGCGTGCGTGCATTGGTGTAGGGATGGAGCTGATAGGCTACATCCCGGGCCTCTTGCGAATTGGGCAGCATGGACATTTGCGAGGATCCTTGAAAAGCGTCACGCCGCCGGCTCGGCCGGCGTCATCACTCGATGGCAAGTGCTTGTCTTGAGTACGTGGCTATTGCCACCACGCGAAACTTGCAACGCCAATTCGTTGGCGGCAAGCGCTCAGCAGGGATGCACAAAGCCGCACATGACGCACCACGGATCGCAGGAGCCGGCCGGGCAGCTTTCACGCCGCGCCGCCGTCGTCCCCCTCGTCGGTGGCGGAAACGGCTTCCTTCACCTCCACCAGCGCCATCGAGAGCAAGTAGACCGTCGTGGGCAGCCCAAGCCTGCGCGCCGTTTCGGCGGCACGTGACAGATCGCTCGCCAGTTCCTTGAGCTCGTCTCCCGACGACAATTCTCAACCCCATCGACCGGCCGCGGACGCCTACACCGCGACGGCGCCGCTGGTTCTGATCAGTTCGGCGCTGGACTGGATTGTAGCAAAATTCGCGATGACATTCACTACCGCATGCCGGTAGGCGGCGGCATCGTCCGTGCCCGGCTGCCGGCAAGCCACGGCGTCAGTGATCACATGGTAGCGATGACTGCGGTGAAACCCCTCGACGGCGGTGGCCAGGATGGTCTCGTCCAGGGAAAAGCCGACCAGAATGCAGCGCATGGCGCCGATAGCGGACATGTGGCCGACAAACCGCGACGAGCTGTAGGCGGACGGCAGCGGGTGCTCGAACGTCATCTCGCCCGGCCGTGGCCTGGCCTCTGCGATCCAATCGGTCAGCCTGGATGACGGATTGAACCAGGCCGCCTGCGCGATGCGCTTCAGATGCATCACCGGCCACAGATTGCTGCGCCACAGCGTCAGAAGTTCCAGGCAGCGCGCCATCGTCGCATCGCCGTCGCGGATGACATGGCGGCGGCCGGGGGTCAGGTACTCGACCTGAAGATCCGCACAGATCAGGATCGGCGGATCATCGTGCATGGAAACCAGCATCGTGTTGCGCGCAGCTGCACCTATTTCAGCGGTCGGCGAGAGCGAGGTCCCGCAGCGGTGAGGTCACTGCCCGCCCGGCCGACGCATCGAGCACGCCAGGCCGGTCCCAATCGCCCTCGGGACGGATGATCACATAAGGATCGCTGTCCAGCGTGATGGCGTCCGGGCCTGGCTCGACCTCCAGCAGCATCTCCGTGTAGGAGAAATCCGAGAAGGTGATCTTGCGGTTGTGACCGAGCGGCTTGGCGCCGAAATGGGCCCAGAAATCGACCAGCCGGTCCTGCGCCTGGCCGTAGATCTTGCGAAAGCCCTTGCGCTTCACATAATCGACGCTGGCCTGCACCAGCTTGAACGAGACGCGGGAGCGCCGATATTGGTGACGCACCGCAAGCCGCTCCACCTTAGCGAAATCACCGAAGAAGCGCACCCGCAGGCAGCCCGCAGGCTCGTTGCCGACGAAGCCGATGAAATGCGCGGCGACCATGTCGTTGCCGTCGAACTCCTCCTCGAACGGACAATCCTGCTCGGCGAGATAGACCGCCGAGCGGATGGCGGTCACCAGCATGAGATCGCTTGGGTCGCGCGCGAGGCGGATGGTGATGGCGCGGGAACAGGGCGTGGCGACAGGAATCCTAGTACCGTGCATCTGCAAAGCTCCTTGATTGGATGATCGCGCCCGGCATGCGCAGCGGCCGTCGATGCCAGGGCCGCTCGTAGCACCAAAGGTCGGGTTGAAAGCTCGGAACAGGTGCAAAGCCCGTCGCCTTCATGATATCGCGTCCAGCCACCGTTGACGGCTGCGCATAGCAGTCCGCACTGCGAAACCTTATCTGCCGCAGATGCGCCGCGGCCTTGCCGAGACCGGCGATGCCGCGGCCCGTCGCCGCGATCGCCCAGATGTAGATGGCGGCGACGTCGTCGTCCGCCGATGCGAGATAGCGCGTCTCGGGCGCAATGAGGCAAATCTCGTCGAGCAGCAGCGCGTCGTGTCCGCGATCATTGAGGAACAGGAAGGCCATGCCGCCGACGAGCTTGCCTTTGCGGCTGAATGTCAGGATGCTCTGGGGATCGAAAAGGTAATATTTGGCAAGCTCCGCCGTCCCGATCTGCACGCCCGGCACCAGCCGGTGCGCCATCTCCGAAAGCGCCCCAATTTCGGAAAATTGCGCACAGCGGACGTCGACGTCCGGGCTCAGAGGCAGGGCATCGAAATCGTGTCTTGCGGCAAACGAGCCCCTTTCCATACTCATATCACGCCTCTATCGTTCAAGGCTTTCATGCCCCGCTATGACGACGAGCTTAGCGGTTGGGGATCAGGAGTATGCAGCAGTTATTGCACCGGGGTGCTGCGATGATGCAGCACCGTGAAGAAGCCCTGGGCACGTCCTGGGATGATTTGAAGCTGTTTTTAGCGTGCGCAAAATATAAAAGTTTTCGGAATGCCGCCGAAGTGCTCGGCCTCACCTCCACAACGCTGATGCGCCGCGTCGACCGGCTCGAGGAGAGCATCGGCTGCAAGCTGTTCCTGCGCGACCAGAGCGGGCTGACGCTCAGCGATGAAGGCAACGCGATGATCGCCGACGTCACGCATATGGAGCGTCACGCCTTCAACGTCTTCCGCCGCGCCGCCCGGACATCGAACGACACCTCGGGCACCGTGCGCGTCGCCGTGACGGAAGGCCCCGGCAATTTCTGGATCCTGCCGCGGCTGATCGATTTCCAGAAGACCTACCGCAAGATCACCGTCGATCTGCGCTGCGCAATGGAGCAGGCCGACGTCGCGCGGCTCGAATCCGACATCGCAATCCAGCTCGAGCCGCCGACCAATCCGGATCTGATCGTCGCCAAGCTCGGCCGCCTTCATATCTATCCCTTCGTCTCCAAGGAATATGAAAGCCTCTACGGCGTGCCGGCAACGCTCGCCGAATTGAACAACCACCGCATCATCAAGCAGAGCGCGCCGCAGGTCGACGACGGCGCCTATGCCCGCGTGCTCGGGCTGAAATCGCTCGAGGGCATCGTCGGGATCAAGACCAATTCGTCGGTGGGCGTGCTCTATGCGGTGGAGCGCGGCGCCGGCATCGGCTTCCTGCCGACGGTGTCGATCGCGCTCGGCGCGCCGCTCGTTGCCGTCGACCTCGGCGTCAGCCACCACGCCGATCTCTGGCTCACCTATCACAAGGAGTTTCGCACCTCCGAGCGCCACAAGATCGTGGTCGACTGGCTGAAGAAGATCTTCGATCCCAGGACCTATCCCTGCTTCCGCGATGAGTTCATCCATCCGAACGCGCTAGTGCCGATGATGACGGCGGCGCGCGAGGGCTTTGGCTTGACCGGATACGTGGCGACGGCGCCGACCTAGACGCAGTCAGCTCACCATTTGTATTCGAAGCCGAGTGTGCCCTGGTGCGAGGTGAGCTCATTGCGGAACTTGCCGTCGTAATTGACGTAGAGCCGAGCCACGTTGGTCAGGCTGAGCGAAGCCGAGGCACCGGCATCCGCGCCGTAACGGCTCTCGCCGATGCCGGGAACGATGATGTTCTGGGCGCCCAGGCTGACCTGGATGGATCCGAGGTCCTGGTGGAAATTGTCGACGAACTTGCCGTAGGCCGAGAGGTCCAGGATCTTCTGGTCGATGATGAAGTAGCGGCCGATCTCCGCCCCGATCATGATGCGGGCGCGTGAGAGCGCCGACGCGCCGACGCTGAGCGGATCGAGCCCGCCGGACTCACTGAACGCGGCGCTGGTGGCGCGCACATATTCCAGCGCACCCTTCGGCACGATGCGCATCTGGTCCTTGGTCCAGTAATAGCCGATCTCGGTCAGCGCGCCGTCGACGGCGGCGCGATAGCCTGCGGTCGCAAGGCCGAGGCCGGTGTCGCGGCTGGAATGGACCTTGCCGAAGCCGTGCACCACCGCAAAGGCCCAGGTCCACGGGCCCTTGTCGACCGAGCCGCTGAAGCCGAGCTGGGTCAGGTCGAGCGTTGCGGATTGCAGCGCCAGCGGCACGTCGATGTCGGTGTGGCTGTGGTCGACCGAGAACCCGATGTTGACGCCGGGTGCGAGCCGCGCGCCGAAACCGGCGACGCCGCCAAAGGTCTTGCGCTTGTCGCCGACGAAATCGCCTTGCGCATCGGTCCGGACCGAGAGGCCGTAGCCCTCGAACCAGGTGCGGTAGCGCGGATCTTCCGCAGCCGCCGAGGCGCCGCCGCCGCCGGGATTGGTGCGAAACGCCCGGTTGACGCCGCCGGATGCCTGGTTGCCGAGCCGCTCCAGAAAGCCCGAGCCGAGATTGAGCGCGCTGTTGCCGGCTGACCGATCCTGATTGGTCGAGGTCGGCGACGGAATCGGCGTCGGCGTCGGGGTGGGTGTCGGGGTGGGTGTCGGCGTCGGGCTTTGCGCGAAGCTGGGGCTCACCGCCGCCATGGTCACGACCAGCGCAAACGCCATCGCAAGCGCAGCGGCGATCCGGCGGACGCGGTCCAGCCCGATCGTCTGCCGTGTCCCGGAGAGCTGCGCGGCGCAGCGCATGACCATGAATCCCGTAGCGAAGTGGCGGCGCGCAAAAATGCAACACGGTCTGCGGCGCTAGCGGCGATTTGTGCCGAACTGCCACGAGGGGTCAACCGGTCGGCGCATGACGGCCAAGGCTATTGCACTGATTGTGGTTCTGCTGCCACAGGTCGCAAATTGCGCTTGAAGGCAGCTGGCCTGGTCTTGAAATCCCCGCGCGGCTTGCTAGGCGACGATTTTCATGTTGCAATATCGGTCACAATCGGAATTGGCCGCTTGGCTGTGCGTTTCGCGACATTGCGCCTCAAGACTCGAACAGACTTCCGGAAGACCGTTTGTGGCGTGGCACGCGAAAAGCGGCCGCGTCTTTTTTATATCTAGTGGAGGAGACGAGCGATGCCGCAAAAGGGCACCGTCAAATGGTTCAACCCGACCAAGGGCTATGGGTTCATCAAGCCGAACGGCGGCGACAAGGACGTGTTCGTCCACATCTCCGCGGTCGAGCGTGCCGGACTCTCCACCCTCAACGAGAACCAGGTGGTTGAATTCGACCTCGTGGAGAACCGCGGCAAGTCGTCCGCGGAAAACCTCAAGGTTTCCTGATGTCTCTCGCGGCAAGCGAGCGATCATGACGTTGCCCCCGGCTCTGCCGGGGGATCTTGTTTGGGGGCTCGCCCGTTGCGCGTAGGTTCATGGTTCGGCTCGCACGCGCCACATACTCGGTCATTGCGAGCGAAGCGAAGCAATCCAGAATCTTTCCGCGGAGCGATTCTGGATTGCTTCGTCGCAAGAGCTCCTCGCAATGACGGGACGGGGCGGCTCTTCAGCGCACCACCGGCGCAACCAAGAAATTCTCCGACGCCGCGCTTCCCGCCGTCCTGCACACATCGCCCTCGATGCGGACCTTGCCGGTCGCGAGCAGCCGCAGCGCCTCGGGATAGATGCGATGCTCGACCTCGAGGATGCGCTCGGACAGCGTCTCCGCGGTGTCGTGGTCGCTGACGGGAACCGCGCCCTGCATCACGATCGGGCCGGCATCGGTCTCGGGGATGACGAAGTGCACCGTCGCGCCGGACAGCTTGACGCCCGCGCGCAGGGCCTGGCCGTGCGGGTCGAGGCCGGGGAACGACGGCAGCAGCGACGGATGGATGTTGAGCATCCGCCCATACCAGGCTTTTGTGAACTCGGCCGTGAACAGGCGCATGAAGCCGCCCAGACAAATCAGCTCGATGCCGTGCTTGTCGAGCGCGGCCTGCAGCACCTTCTCGAAGCCGGCGCGGTCCTTGCCGAACGGCTTGCTCTCGATCACCTCGGTGGTCACGCCGCCCGCCCGGGCACGTTCGAGTCCGGGCGCATCGGCCTTGTTCGAGATGACGAGCGATATCTCCGCCGGGAAATCCGGGGCAGCGGCTGCCCTGATCAAGGCGGCCATGTTGGAGCCGCGCCCCGAAATCAGGATGGCGACGCGGCGCTTCATCACAGCGCCATGTCGAGGTGGCCGTTATAGACGACGCGGTGCTCGCCCTCGGCCGGAATCACGGTGCCGAGCTGCGCCACGGTCTCGCCGGCGTCGGTGAAGACCTCGATCACCTTGTCGACCTTGTCGGGCTCGACGATCGCGATCATGCCGATGCCGCAATTGAAGGTGCGCAGCATTTCCAGCTCGGCAATGCCGGCCTGCGCGGCCAGCCATTTGAACACCGGCAGCACCGGCAGGCGTGCCAGATCGATTCCGACGCCGAGGTGCTCGGGCAGCACGCGCGGGATGTTGTCGGTGAAGCCGCCGCCGGTGATGTGGGCGAGCCCCTTCACCGCGCCGGTCTCCCGGATCGCGCGCAGGCAGGATTTGACGTACAGCCTGGTCGGCGTCAGCAGCGCGCCGCCGAGCGTCATCACCGGCGCGAACGGCGCCTGCGCCTCGAAGCTGAGGCCCGACTGCTCGACGATCTTGCGGACCAGCGAGAAGCCGTTGGAATGCACGCCGGACGAAGCGAGACCGATCACGGCATCGCCCGCGGCGATGTCCTTGCGCGGCAACAGCGTACCGCGCTCGGCGGCGCCGACGGCGAAGCCGCCGAGGTCGTAGTCGCCGTCCTTGTAGAGGCCGGGCATCTCGGCGGTTTCGCCGCCGATCAGCGCGCAGCCGGATTCGCGGCATCCCTCCGCAACACCGGCGACGATCGCCGCAGTGGCCTCGGGGTCGAGCTTGCCACAGGCGAAATAGTCCAGGAAAAACAGCGGCTCGGCGCCCTGCACCACGAGGTCGTTGACGCTCATGGCGACGAGGTCGATGCCGATGCCGCCATGCAGCCCGGTCTCGATCGCGATCTTGACCTTGGTGCCGACGCCGTCGGTCGCGGCCACGAGGATCGGATCCTTGAAGCCGGCCGCCTTGAGGTCGAACAGGCCGCCGAAGCCGCCGATCTCGGCATCGGCGCCCGGCCGTGCGGTGGCGCGCACCATCGGCTTGATCAGGTCGACCAGGCGGTTGCCCGCGTCGATATCGACGCCTGAATCGGCGTAAGTGAGGCCGTTTTTGCGGTCGGTCATGCCCGATTTCCAGTGGGTTTGCGGCTGGTTACGTCGAATTCCGGGGACACGCAATGGCTCGCATGGCGCTCCCCGCTATACTATGTAGACATATCAACCGGTTCAGCCTGCAACGGGCCGGATTTGAGATCAGAACCGGTGCCGGGAAGCGCTGCGTGAGTATTCCGAACATCATTACCCTGGGCCGCATCATGCTGGTCCCGATCATCGTCTGGGCCATCGTATCGAGCCAAATGGAGGTCGCGTTCGCCGTCTTCCTCATCGCCGGCATCAGCGATGCCGTGGACGGGTTCTTGGCCAAGCGCTTCAACATGACGAGCGAGCTGGGCGCCCTGCTCGATCCGCTCGCCGACAAGGCGCTGCTGGTCTCGATCTACATGGCGCTCGGCATCTGGGGCGCGATCCCGCGCTGGATCGTGATCCTGGTGGTCTCGCGCGACATCATGATCGTCGCCGCTGTGATCGTGTCCTGGCTGTTCGACCGGCCGGTCGAGATGAAGCCGTCCAAAGTGTCCAAGCTCAACACGGTCGCGCAAGTGGCGTTCGCAGCCCTGGTGCTGGCGGCGCTTGCCTTCGGCTTCAAGCCCGCGCCCTATGATATCATCCTGATGGGTCTCGTCACGGTCCTCACGCTCTCCTCCGTGTCCCTCTATCTCGTCGAGTGGCTGCGGCACATGAGCACGATCGAGGCCAAATGAAAGTGGAAGCGGCCTCGTAAAGGCCATCTCCGCTCGATCAAATCGAATTCTCTTCGAACCGGCCGGCGCGCCGGCATGGAGCAAAGCAAGCGTGGCAGGCCGCGTTCATCCCCGACAATTGGCGTTTGCACTTCCGCATGCGGAGAGCCTCAGCCGGGATAACTTCCTCGAAGGCCCCGCCAACGCGGCCGGTCTCGGCCTGATCGACAGCTGGCCGGAATGGCCGAACCGGATCATGTGGCTGGCGGGCCCGGAGGGCAGCGGCAAGAGCCATCTCGCCGCGATCTGGGCCGAGGACGCTGGCGCCCGTTCGACCACCGCCAATGCGCTGACCGCGGCGGCCGTGCCCGGCGCGCTCGCCACCGGCGCTCTGGTGGTCGAGGATCTCAAGGCTGGGGACTTCGACGAGCGCGCCCTCTTCCACCTGATGAATCTCGCCCGCGAGGACGGCGCCTACGTCCTCTTCACCGGGCGCGAGGCGCCGGCCGCGCTTCAGATCGAGCTGCGCGATCTGCGCTCGCGCCTGCGCGCCGTTCCGGTGGTCACGCTGCTGCCGCCCGACGACCAGCTGTTCCGCGGCCTCATCGTCAAGTTCTGCGCCGACCGCCAGCTGAATGTGGACGAGAGCGTGGTCGGCTACCTCGCCAACCGCCTGGAACGGTCCTCGGCCGCCGCCCGCCGCGCCATCGAGCTGCTCGACAGCGAAGCCCTGCGGCTCGGCCGTCCCGTCACCCGGGCGCTGGCCGCCGAGCTGCTCCGGGACGCCTGACCGGCTCGCAGGCCTCCCTGAAGCCCGCTTGACGCGGGGCGGCGGCGGAACATCAATGTCATCGAAACGTCATCGCTCTAACACATGCTCCCGCCGATTTTGCGCTTAAGTCGCAATTGGGGTGAACTGGATGGACCGACTTCTGATGGACTCTGCGCAAGCTGTTGAAACCAAAGAGAAAGCCCCGGAAACCGAGGGCCTCCCGGCAATCGCGTCCAGCCCCGAGCGGTTCATCAACCGCGAGCTGTCCTGGCTGCATTTCAACCGCCGCGTCCTGGAGGAATCGGTCAACCCCAGCCACCCCGTGCTGGAGCGGGTGCGATTCCTGTCGATCTCGGCGAATAACCTCGACGAGTTCTTCATGGTCCGCGTTGCCGGCATCAAGGCCCAGGTGCGCGAGGGCATTGCCGAACGCAGCCCCGACGGCCTGACGCCGTCCGAGCAGCTCGCGCTGATCAACCGGACCGTCTCCCAGCTCGCCTCCGACCAGCAGGCGATCTGGCGCGACCTGCGCGGCACGCTGGCCGATGTCGGCATCGTGCTGGTCGACGGCAAGGACGTCACCAAGGCTGAACGGACCTGGATCGAGGACTACTTCCTCAACAACGTGTTCCCGCTGCTGACGCCGCTGGCGATCGATCCGGCCCACCCCTTCCCGTTCATTCCGAGCCTCGGCTTCACCATCGCGCTGCACCTCACGCGCGCCGCCGACGGCAAGCAGATGAACGCGCTGATCCGCATGCCCGGCAAGATCGACCGCTTCATCCGCCTGCCGGCGGAGGGCACGGTGCGCCTGATCTCGCTGGAACAGGCCACCGCCCTGTTCATCAATCGCCTGTTCCCCGGCTACAATCTGCACGGCCATGGCGCCTTCCGTATCATTCGCGACTCCGAGCTCGAAATCGAGGAAGAGGCCGAAGACCTCGTCCGCCTGTTCGAGACCGCGCTGAAGCGCCGCCGCCGCGGATCGGTGATCCGGCTCGAGATCGACGCCAAGATGCCGGAGGAGCTGCGCAGCTTCGTGCAGCACGCGCTCTCGGCGGCCGACGACGAGGTGTTCCTGGTCGACGGCGTGCAGGCGATGAACGAGCTCTCGCAGCTGACCCGGCTCGACCGGCCCGACCTCGAATTCACCCCTTACGTGCCGCGCCATCCCGAACGCGTGCGCGAGCATGGCGGCGACATCTTCGCCGCGATCCGGCAGAAGGACCTGATCGTCCATCATCCCTACGAGTCGTTCGACGTCGTCGTGCAGTTCCTGCAGCAGGCCACGCGCGACCCCGATGTCGTCGCGATCAAGCAGACGCTCTACCGCACCTCCAACAACTCACCGATCGTGCGCGCGCTCGCCGAAGCGGCCGAAGCCGGCAAATCCGTCACTGCACTGATCGAGCTGAAAGCGCGGTTCGACGAGGAAGCCAACATCCGCTGGGCGCGCGATCTCGAACGCGCCGGCGTGCAGGTCGTCTACGGCTTCCTCGAACTGAAGACGCACGCAAAGCTCTCGATGGTGGTGCGCCGCGAGGGCGGCAGCCTGACGACCTACGTCCACACCGGCACCGGCAACTATCACCCGGTCACCGCGCGCATCTACACCGACCTTTCCTACTTCACCTCGGACCCGACCATTGGCCGCGATGCCGCGCGCGTGTTCAATTTCATCACCGGCTATGCCGCGCCGAGCGATCTGGAAAAGATGGCCGTGTCGCCGCTGACCTTGCGCAAGCGCATCATCGAGCACATCCAGGGCGAGACCGCGCATACGCGGCACGGCCGTCCGGGCGCGGTCTGGATGAAGATGAATGCGCTGGTCGACCCCGACATCATCGATGCGCTCTACGAGGCGTCCCAGGCCGGCGTCCAGGTCGAGCTCGTGGTGCGCGGTATCTGCTGCCTCAGGCCCGGCATTCCCGGCCTGTCGGAGAACATCCGCGTCAAGTCGATCATCGGCCGTTTCCTGGAACATGGCCGAATCTACTGCTTCGGCATGGGCCAGGGCCTGCCCAGCGCGAAAGCGGCTGTGTATATCTCCTCTGCCGACATGATGCCGCGAAACCTCGACCGCCGCGTCGAGGTGCTGTGTCCGCTGCAAAATCCGACGGTGCATCAGCAGGTTCTCGAACAGATCATGGTCGCGAACCTGAAGGACAATGAGCAGAGCTGGCAGTTGTTGCCGGATGGGTCTTCAACGCGTATGAAGACCGCGAAGGGCGAGGAGCCTTTCAACGTCCACAACTACTTCATGACGAATCCGAGTCTGTCTGGCCGTGGAAAGTCGCTCAAGGAATCCTCGCCGCGTCGTCTCACGCGCCGGAACGAACGCCATCAATCCTGATCGGGGATTTGCGACGTGAAGCGGCCGCGCAAGCGCGGCTCGAGCGTCGCGGTTATCGACATCGGCTCCAACTCGGTCCGCCTCGTCGTCTACGAGGCGCTGGCGCGCAGCCTCATCCCGATCTTCAACGAGAAGACGCTGTGCGGCCTCGGACGCGAGGTGCAGAGCACGGGCCTGCTTGCGCCCGACGCCGTCGACAAGGCGCTGACCTCGCTGAAACGGTTTCGCGCGCTGTGCCGGGTGATGCAGGTCGGACGCGTGTTCGCGATCGCGACCGCGGCGTGCCGCGACGCCTCCAACGGTCCCGATTTCATCGCCAAGGCCGAGCGCATCTGCGCGGTGAAGATCGAGATCCTGTCGGGCCCGCGGGAGGCGCGGCTCTCGGCGCTCGGCGTGATCTCCGGCATCCACCTCCCCGACGGCATCGTCGGCGACCTCGGCGGCGGCTCGCTGGAGCTGATCGACGTGCGCAGGAACGCGGTGCGCAGCGGCGTGACGTTGCCGCTCGGCGGTCTCGCGCTCCAGGATCTCGCGCACAAATCGCTCAAGCGTGCCGATCGCATCGTGCGCGAGGAGATCGACGAGGTGCCGCAGCTGACTGCAGGCCGCGGCCGCACCTTCTACGCCGTCGGCGGCACCTGGCGCGCGCTCGCGCGCATCCACATCATCCAGAGCGGCTATCCGCTCCAGGTGATGCACGGCTATTCCATCCCCGCTGCTGAAGCGCTCGACTTCTCGCGCCGCCTGCGGCGCCTCGCCGCCGCCAACATGCTTGCCGACATCGAGATCGTCGCCGATGCGCGGCGCCCTCTCCTCACCTATGCGGCGCTGGTGCTCGAGCACATCATCCGGGTCGCAAAACCCAAGACGATCGTGTTCTCGACCTTCGGCGTGCGCGAGGGCCTGCTGCACGAGAAGCTGTCGGAGTCCGAACGGACCAAGGACGGGCTGATCTGCGCGGCCGAGGAGCTGAACCAGCTGCTGTCGCGTTCAGCCAAACACGCGCGGGAGCTGATCGCCTGGACCGACCGCCTGGTGCGCGTCGTCAAGCTGCGCGAGACGGAAGAGGACCGTCGCCTCCGCCACACCGCGTGCCTGCTCTCCGACATCGGCTGGCGCGTGCATCCCGATCATCGCGGCGAACAGACGCTCAGCCTCGTCGTCAACGGCAATTTCGGCGCGATCACCCACATCGAGCGCGCCTTCGTCGGCCTGTCGGTGTTCTATCGCTATGCCGGCCTCAGCGAGGAGAACCAGCCGCCGGCCACCATGCAGGAGCTGCTGACGCCGGCGCAACTCGAACGCGCGCGCCTCCTGGGCGCTGCATTCCGCGTCGCGCATCTGATCTCGGCCGCACGTCCCGGCGTGCTGCCCGCCACGCATTTCCGCAGCCAGGGCCGCAAATTGATGCTGGTGTTCGAGCACCGGCTCGGCGACCTCGTCGCCGACCGCGTCGGCAGCCGCTTCCGTCAGCTCGCCCGCCTGATCGGCCGCTCGGGATCGATCGTGCGGCGCTGACAATGGCGGCGAGTGCTCACCTCTCCCTGCGGGAGAGCTGAACAGCAATCCTCGGAAAACTCTATTCCGCCGAAGCCTTGGCGTGCTGCTCGGAGGATGCCAGCGCGACGGCGGTCAGCCTGCGCCGGCGCCAGATGGTGCCGACCGCCAGCACGACGAGGACGCCGAGTGCGGCGCAGAGAAATTCGGGGCCGGCCCCGCCATGGCCGAATTGCGGCGGGATGCGGAATACCCCGAGCATGGCGTCGAGCGAGGCGCCGAACGGGCCCTCGAACAGCGCGTGCAGTCGCGGCGCGACGCCGGGATCGGTCGCGATCACCTCGCCCGAGATCCAGCCGAGCAATGCCGCGCCAGCCCAGACCAGGACCGGCAGCCTTTCCAGCAGCGCCATGATCAGCGCCGCGCCGGCGACGATCAGCGGCACGCTGATGGCAAGGCCGAGGATCAGGAGCGGCACGCTGCCATTGGCGGCGGCGGCGACCGCAATGACGTTGTCGAGACTCATGACGATGTCGGCGACCACGACGATCTGGATCGCCTGCCAGAGATGCGCGGCAGCGTCGACGTCGTCATCGTCATCGTGTTCCGGCACCAGGAGCTTGGCCGCGATCACGATCAGCGCAAGGCCGCCGACCAGCTTGAGATACGGCAACTCCATCAGCGTGGCGACGATACCGGTGAAGATGATCCGCAGCATCACCGCTGCGCCAGCACCGAAGATCATGCCCCACAGCCGATGCCGCGGCGACAGGCCGCGGCACGCGAGCGCGATCACCAGCGCATTGTCGCCGGAGAGCAGGATGTTGATCCAGATGATCTTGCCGACCGCGATCCAGAAGGTCGGCGCAGCCATCTCGTTGCGGAACTGGGTGAAGAATGCCCCGATCGTAGCGGGATCGAAGATCTGCCAGAGCCAGTCCACAATGAGTCCTTTCGCCCGTTGTTTCTAACCTGCCGGCTGGATCAGCCGACGATCTCGTTGCCCGAGAAGAACTGCGCGATCTCGATCGCGGCGGTCTCCGGCGCATCCGAACCGTGCACCGAGTTCTCGCCGATCGACTTGGCGTAGAGCTTGCGCACGGTGCCCTCGGCGGCCTTGGACGGATCGGTCGCGCCCATCACCTCGCGGTACTTGGCGATCGCGCCCTCGCCTTCCAGCACCTGAACCACGACCGGGCCGGAGGTCATGAACGCCACGAGCTCGCCGAAGAAGGGGCGCGCCTTGTGGACGGCGTAGAAGGTCTCGGCCTGCTCCTTGGTCATGCGGATGCGCTTCTGCGCCACGATGCGCAGGCCTGCCTTCTCGATCACGGCGTTGACCGCGCCGGTCAGGTTACGCTCGGTCGCGTCGGGCTTGATGATCGAGAACGTGCGTTCGATGGCCATAATGTTGTCCTTGGGGAAGAAGGCGGGTGGTTGTCGAGTTGCGGGGCTTATATCGGCGCCTTTGCCGGACGGCAAGCGACCGCCGAAACGGCCGCACAGGCGCTTCGCCGCAGGCGGCCGGCGTCCGATTTAAGCTTGGATGACAACAATTTCACCCAGATGAACCCAATCTGAAACCGCCGTGAGGGTCCGGTTCAGCTTCGCCAGCGTAAGGTGGCTCCATCGAAACCGAAGCCTGATCGTCAGGCGGACCGTTTCGGAGGCCTTTCCATCGACGCGGATCCCCCCGCGCCGGCAGTTTTGAGGAGATCACCATGTTGAGGAAACTTTCGCTTGCCGCTGTCGCCGCGGTTGCGCTCGGTGCCGCGCTGGCGCCGACCTCGGCCTCCGCTCATTGGCATGGCGGCGGCCCGGGCTGGCATGGCGGTGGCGGCTGGCACGGCGGCTACCGCTGGGGCGGTCCGCGCTACTATGCTCCCGTCTCCTACGGTTATGGCGGCTGCTATGTGCGCCGGCTGGTCCCGACCCCCTGGGGACCCCGCTGGCGGCTGATCAACCGCTGCTACTGAACCCGTCAGCACCTTTCGAAGGGTACCTAAGCCCCCCACGGTACCTGCCAAGAGAAGCCCCGGCGCCCCCTCGCCGGGGCTTTGCCTTTGAGCGGACAAGGCGCTGCTCATACAATTTTTACGAGAATGTCCGGCATTCCCTACAGCCAGCGAAACCATTTGGCCGGCAATGACTTGGTACCGTGTCTTTACTTCGAGAACATGGAACCTCGCGATGGCTGGGCCTTTTGCCAATGACAGCGAACAGATCGACCGGCGCACCAGCCGCTCGATTTGCGATGCCGTGGGCGAACGGCTGCAGCAGAGCCTCCGGCCCGAGCCGCGCCTTCCGACCCATCTCGAGCAGCTCCTGAACGAGCTGCGGCGGCGTGAACGCGAGACGCACTGACGGAAAAACGGGTTGCGTTCGACGCGCCTTGCGGTGACAAGGCCCGCATGCTCGCCATCAACGACCTCTCCATCCGCCTCGCCGGACGCCTTTTGATCGACCAGAGTTCCGTGCAGATCACGCCCGGATCGCGCGTCGGCCTGGTCGGACGCAACGGCACCGGCAAGTCGACGCTATTCAAGGTGATCCGCGGCGAGCTTGCGGCCGAGCATGGCTCGGTGACCCTGCCGCCGCGCTGGCGCATCGGCAGCCTGGCGCAGGAAGCGCCGAACGGCCCCGAAAGCCTGATCTCGGTCGTGCTCAAGGCCGACCTCGAACGCGACGCGCTGCTCAACGAGGCCGAGCACGCGACCGATCCGCACCGCATCGCCGAGATCCAGACCCGCCTCGTCGACATCGACGCCCACTCGGCGCCGAGCCGCGCGGCCGCGATTCTCTCCGGCCTCGGCTTCTCAGCCGCCGATCAGCTCCGCCCCTGTGCCGAATTCTCCGGCGGCTGGCGCATGCGCGTCGCGCTCGCCGCAACGCTGTTCGCGGCGCCTGACCTTCTGCTGCTCGACGAGCCCACCAACTATCTCGACCTCGAAGGCACGCTGTGGCTGGAGGACCACCTCGCGCATTATCCGCGCACGGTGATCGTGATCAGCCACGACCGCGACCTCCTGGAAAGCTCGGTCGACCAGATCCTGCATCTGGAGCGCGGCAAGCTCACGCTCTACAAGGGCTCTTATTCCTCGTTCGAGGAGCAGCGCGCCGCGCGCGAGCTGCTCGATGCCAAGGCGGTCAAGCGCCAGGAGGCAGAGCGCGCGCGCCTGCAGGCCTTCGTCGATCGCTTCAAGGCCAAGGCGTCCAAGGCCCGTCAGGCGCAATCGCGGGTGAAGATGCTGGAGCGGCTGAAGCCGATCACGGCCCTGGTCACCGAGGACGTGCGCGAGATCAGCTTCCCAGCGCCGGAGAAGATCTTGTCGCCGCCGATCATTGCCGTCGACAACGCCTCGGTCGGCTACGACCCGGCGAGCCCGGTGCTGGGCCGCGTCACCTTGCGCATCGACAATGACGACCGCATCGCGCTGCTGGGCGCCAACGGCAACGGCAAGTCCACGCTGGTGAAGCTGCTCGCCGGACGGCTTGCGCCTTTCTCGGGAAAAGTGACGCGCGCCGACAAGCTGTCGATCGCCTATTTCGCGCAGCATCAACTCGATGAGCTGAATGAAGACGCTTCCGCCTACGACCACGTCCGCAAGCTGATGGGCGATGCGCCCGAGGCCAAGGTGCGCGCCCGCGCCGGCGCGATCGGCTTCTCCGGCAAAGCCGCCGACACCAAGGCCGGCAAATTGTCAGGCGGCGAGAAGGCGCGCCTCCTCCTGGGCCTTGCGACCTTCTTCGGCCCCAACATGATCATCCTGGACGAGCCGACCAACCATCTCGACATCGACAGCCGCGGGGCGCTTGCCGAAGCGATCAACGAGTTTCCCGGCGCGGTGATCATGGTCTCGCACGACCGCTATCTGATCGAGGCCTGCGCCGATCGGCTCTGGATCGTCGCCGATCGCACCGTCACCAATTACGACGGCGATCTCGACGAGTATCGCCGCCTGGTGCTGTCGACGCGCAACGCCGAAGCCCCGCGCGAGCGCAGCGCGCCAGTTGAAAAGCCGCTGCGTCCAAGAGCGGACAATCGCGGCTCACTGAAGAAGCGCATCGCCGAAGCCGAGGCCGAGATCGCGCGCGTCAGCGAGATCATCGCCAAGATCGACACGGCGCTGGCCCTGCCCGACATCTTCACGCGTGATCCCAAGCAGGCGGCGCAGCTGTCGAAGGCGCGCGCGAACGCGGCCGACGCGCTGGCCCGCGCCGAGGAGCAATGGCTGGAGGCGAGCGCGCAATTCGATGAGGCGGCGGGATAGCGCCTCCACCGCGAGGCCGCTCCAACCAAACGTGCAAAACAACCCCATGCACAGTACCGGCATTATGGCACCGGCGAACTAGCCTTTGAACAAGCTGCTTTTTATCCGCTCGGCCGGCACGCCTAGCGGGGCGCAAAAGCTCAATCCGCGTACTGGCCGGCCGCCTTGATGATCGGCGCCCAGCGGTCGATCTCGCTCGTCAGCATCGCACCTAACGCCTCCGGCGTCGCCTTGTCCTGGGGGACCGGCTCGGTGTTGATGTCGTTGAACCGCGCGATCAGCGCGGGATCCCTCAGCGCGGTCTGCAGCGCCGCGGTCAGCTTCTGAACGATCGCCGGCGGCGTGCCCTTGGGCGCGTAGATGCCGTGCCAGACGCCGAGCTCGAAACCCTTGAGGCCGGCCTCGTCGGCGGTCGGCAGATCCGGCAGGCTCTTCAGCCGTTCCTTGGTGGTGATCGCGTAGGCCTTGACCTGCTTGGCCGTGATCGGGCCGGTGGTGTTGGTCGCCTGATCGCAGGTGAGATCGATCTGCTTGCCGAGCAGATCGTTCATGATCGGGCCGTTGCCCTTGTAGGGCACCGTGGTGAGCTGCTTCTGGATCGCGGTCATGAACAGCATGCCGCACAGATGCGAAGCCGCACCCAAGCCGGCATTGGCGTAGGTCAGCTTGTCGCCCTGCTGCTGGGCGTAGGCGACCAGGTCCTTGAGCGTATCGGCTGGGAAATCGGGGCGCGCGATGATGGTCATCGGCGCGTTGGTGACGAGCCCGATCGGCGCAAAGGCCGTCTTGGTGTCGTAGCTGAGATTGCGGTAGAGCGTCGCGGCGGTCGAGATGCCGACGTGATGGATCAGCAGCGTGTAGCCGTCCGGCTGGGCGCGCGCGGCCCGGGTCGTGCCGATGGTGCCGCCGGCGCCGGTCGCGTTCTCGACGATGACCTGCTGTCCCAGGGATTTCGCCATGCCCGCCGCGGTCAGCCGGGCGATGGTGTCGGTCGGCCCGCCCGCGGCGAACGGAACCAGCATGGTGATGGGCCTGGTCGGATAGTCCTGGGCGAATGCCGCACCGAGCGGCAGGAGCAGCGCCGATACGAGGGCAATGAACCGCATAGTTTCCTCCGGATTGTTGTTTTGCGCCATCAAAGCGCATTCCGGGGCGTGCGGCCATCACGAATGCTACGTCAGCAGGAACAAATGCAGTGGCCGAGGGCGCGCACCGATGACGACCTCATCGTATTCGGTGTGACCGCGCGCGACCTTGGCACTTGCCCAGCGCTACGTCTGCGCCTCGGCTTCGCTCTCGAGCTTGTTGCGGAGGGCCGCGACGATGCGATGGACCGTTTGCAGATCCTTGACCGCAAGCCCTTCGGAAAGGCTGTTGACCCACGGCATCTGCAGGGCCATGGCGGCATCGAAAGCACGGCGCCCCTTGTCGGTCAGGACGACGAGCTGCGCTCGGCGGTGGTGCGGATTGGCCTCGAAAGCAACGAGGCCTTCCCCGTGGAGGTCGTTGACGATCCGCTGCACGTTTTGACGATTGCCGCCCAGATCGCGGGCGAGCCAGGCCACCGGCTGGGGCCGCTCCGCCTGCACGATGGCGCCGAGAATCTGCCAGCGGGCGCTGGTGAGCCCGAGCCGGGCCACCAAGCGGTCGCCAGCGGTCAAGAGCAGGCTGTTCAGCCGGAACAAGTCAAGCATGAGGTTGGTCAGAGCATCGCCGGCCGGCGTTCGCAGGGACTTCCGCATCCGTCACCATAGACAGTTATTGACATCATGATGTCAAATTACTAGATTGCCCATAGTACCACATTGACATCATAAAACCATCTCGACGGAGTTCGTCATGGCGCGCCTACGCCCACTGGACCCTGACTGTCCCATCGAGCGCCAGCTCGGCATCGACACCGGCCCCGTGGTGCTGGTGAATCTGTTCACGCTCGACAAGGCCGATGAACAAAGCTTTCTCCAGATCTGGCAGGACGATGCCGCTTTCATGAAGCGGCAGCCGGGCTTCATCTCCACCCAGCTTCACCGCGCAATCGGCGAAAGCCCCACGTATCTGAACTATGCGGTTTGGCAGACGACCGCCGACTTCCGGGCCGCGTTCACGCACCCCGAGTTCAGGTCGAAGATCTCGGCCTACCCCGCATCCGCCGTCGCCTCCCCGCACCTGTTCGAGAAGGTCGCGGTGCCCGGCATTTGCGTCGCGTAGCTCGCTTCGAGAACGGCAGCCCCGATGACCAGGATCGTCCACCCAATCGCGGGAGCGGTCGCATTGACGATTATTGCGACCTTCTGGCTTTCCACGACTCTCACCGAGCTATTTGCGTCACACCAGACCATCGCCATGGTGAAGACCGCCATACCGTGGGGCTTCCTGTTGCTGATTCCGATGCTCGTGGCGACGGGAGGTTCGGGATTCGTCTTGGCACAGGAGCGGCGCGCCGGCCTGATCGGTGCGAAGATCAAACGCATGCCGTTCATCGCCGGCAACGGCATTCTGGTTCTGATTCCCGCCGCGTTGTTTCTTGCCTCCAAGGCGAAGGCCGCGGAGTTCGACACCACGTTCTACGCGGTGCAGACTCTCGAACTGGTCGCCGGCGCGATGAACATCGGTCTTCTCGGCCTCAACATGCGCGACGGCTTCAAGATGAAGGGCCGTTTCCGCGCTCGCCAGCCTGATCGCTTCAATACCAAGCCGATCCTCTGAGCGCGCCGCCAAGCCGGCTTTGCATCGGGTCCGCCCCGCTCACCTCCTGGATCGGAGACTCTTCCGTTTCACTGCGGCGCGGGCGATCCCCGCCCTACGCGTGCTTCTTCTTCGGCTTGGCCGCCTTCGGCATCGGCTGCGGGTCCGGATTGCCTTCGATCGAAGACAGGCGTCCGGCCGTGAACGTGTAGAGGCCCGCGCGCGGACCGGTGGTCCAGGTGACGACGGCGACGCGGCGGCCGGCGGCATCGTTGGAGAGATTGACGCTCGAGGGCGCGCCGATGCCGCGCACCACGTCGCATTCGGTGTGGCCGAGCGCGACCGTGCCGCCCATCGGCGCGGTCGTCGAGGCATTGGCATCGGCCGGTCCGGGCGGCGGCGCCATGCCGGGACAGGCGCCGTCGGCGCTGACGAGATCCTCAGCTCCGACCGGCTTGTCCGGGGTCAGCGGCGGCGATTCGATCGAGATGTTCTTGATGAAGAGACGGCCGGGTTTCTGGAACCATTCGGCGTCCTTCGACAGCAGGTCGGTGCCGCCCGAGCAGCCCGCGACCAGCGGTGCTACGGCAACGAGCGCAATCATGAGCGAGCCGGGAAGCTTTTGATGTCGCACGATAAACTAATTCCCCGCGTGAAGGACCAGCCCTAAGCGTTTGTCCCAACATCCCTTTGCGGCACGAAGGTGGCCGAAGCCAGCATCGCCCGAAAAGTGCAAATTATCATTAATTGCGGCTAATTGCGTTTCTGCCACCGGCCCCGGTCGTCGGCCTGCCAATAGGTGACATCAAATCCCCGCGCCTTGCAATCCGTCCAGGCCGTGCGGGCGAGCGCGAGTGCGTCGGGATCGTCGCCGTTGAACAACAGCACCATGCGCTCGTAGCCCTGTGCGTCCTCCGGCAGCGCGGCGTTGTCGACCAGGAAGCGGACATTGGCCCCATTGGGATTGCCGCCCTCGATCGCCAGCACGATCGGCTGGTCGGCAACATCGTTCACCCGCCATGTCGCGTGCGGCAGGAATGAATCGTCGCGATAGGTCCACAAATGCGAGTCGAGCGCGTCGGCGCGCTCCTCCGAGGTCGACTGCACCACGACGCGCCAGCCGCGCTCGAGCGACTTCTCGAGCAGCGGCGGCAACACATTCTCCACCGTCATGTTTTGCAGATGGTAGAACAGCACTTCAGTCATGTCGGATCATTTGCGCTCGTAATGGTCGGCGACCAGGCGGTCGAGCAGGCGGACGCCGTAGCCGCTTCCCCAGCTCTGGTTGATGTCGGTCTTCGGCGCACCCATCGCGGTGCCGGCGATGTCGAGATGGGCCCAGGGCACACCGTCGACGAAGCGCTGCAGGAATTGCGCGGCGGTGATCGAGCCGCCATGGCGGCCGCCGGTGTTCTTCATGTCGGCAAACTGGGAATCGATCAGCTTGTCGTATTCGGGGCCGAGCGGCATGCGCCAGACCTTCTCCCCGCTCTCGATGCCGGCCGTGAGCAGCCGGTCGGCCAGTTCGTCGTTGTTGGAGAACATGCCGGCATGCTCGGTGCCGAGCGCCACCATGATCGCGCCGGTGAGCGTCGCCAGATCCACCATGAATTTCGGCTTCACCTTCTTGGCGACGTACCAGAGCACGTCGGCGAGCACGAGGCGGCCCTCCGCGTCGGTGTTGATGATCTCGATGGTCTGGCCGGACATCGAGGTGACGATGTCGCCCGGCCGCTGCGCGTTGCCGTCGGGCATGTTCTCGACGAGGCCGATGGCGCCGACCGCGTTGACCTTCGCCTTGCGCGCCGCGAGCGCATGCATCAGGCCGACGACGCAGGCCGCCCCGCCCATGTCGCCCTTCATGTCCTCCATGCTGCCGGCCGGCTTGATCGAGATGCCGCCGGTGTCGAAGCAGACGCCCTTGCCGACGAAGGCGACCGGAGCCTCGCCCTTCTTGGCTCCGTCCCAGCGCATGACCACGGTGCGGCTCGGCCGCGCCGAGCCCTGGCCGACGCCGAGCAGCGCGCCCATGCCGAGCTTCTGCATCGCCTTGACGTCGAGCACCTCGACCTTGACGCCGAGCTTGCGCAGCTGACCGGCTCTGCGGGCGAATTCCTCCGGGAAAAGCACGTTCGGCGGCTCGTTGACGAGGTCGCGAGCGATGATCACGCCGTCGACGACGTGGCCGGCCGCAGCGAACGCCTTTTTCGCCGCACCGGCATCGCCGACCGCAAGCGAGACGTCGGCGCGCGCGCCGCCCTCCTCGCCGTCCTTCTTCCTGGTCTTGTAACGATCGAACTTGTAGGCGCGTAAGCGCAGGCCCGAGGCAATCGCAACCGCCTGCTCGCTCGTCATGGCGCCTCCCGGCAGTTCCGCGAGGACGGTCATGGCGCTGGTGCCGGCGGGCAGCTTGCTGGCGGCCACCCCGCCGAACTTGAGGAAATCATTCGCCTTGAGGCCGGTCGCCTTGCCGGCGCCGATCACGATCAGCCGGGTCGCCTTCACCCCCTCCGGTGCCAGAATGTCCAACGCAGCCCCGCTTTTGCCCTTGAAGGCGGCCGCGGCCGCCGCGCGCTTCACGATGTCGGTAGCGCCACCCAGCGCCTTGGCCGTCGCCGGGCCGAGCTTCAGGCCGTCGTCGCAAAACACGACCAGGATGCCACGGGGGGCGGCAGACAACGGGACAAAGCCGACCTTGATGGCATCGGACATGGATAACTCCTCCAAAACATGGGGTTTTTCGTCGTTCGGGGGTCCGAGCACAAGCCGGAGCTGAACGGCGATTCACTGAGGCTTCCCCCACTATGGGCCAGCGGCCAGCCCGATGCCAAGCGCCGCCGTGGCCGCGGGGCCACAACGCCCGAAATATTAACCATATAATGAGGGTGCCACGGGGCAGCCATTTTGTTGACGGATCAAAGGGATGGTAGTGAGAGAATGAACCGCCGGAAGAGCTGTCGGCCGACCTTGGGGGTCCCCTGACGGGGATTGGTTGGACCGCCGGAATTCTGGTCGACATTGGGGACTAGGGTGGGTTCGTGCGGTAGCGCATGGGGTCGATCGATAGGTATATCTTCCGTACGACGCTGGCGTCGTTTGCGCTGGTCCTGGTCAGCCTCACCGGCGTGATCTGGATTACGCAGGCGTTGCGCGGCATCGACCTGATGACGAGCCAGGGTCAGACCATCCTCACCTTCCTCGGCATCACCAGCCTCGTGATCCCGGCCCTGGTCCTGATCATCTCGCCGATCGCGCTGATGATCGCGATCTCGCACACGCTGAACAAGCTCGCGACTGATTCCGAGATCATCGTGATGAATGCCGCCGGCTTCTCGCCGTTCCGGCTGTTCTATCCGTTCTTCTACGCCACCTGCGTGGTGGCCCTGCTGGTCGCCTTCATCGCGGCCTATCTCGCCCCGGACGGCATGCGGCGGATCAAGCAGTGGGATGCCGAGATCACCGCCGACGTGCTCACCAACATCCTGCAGCCCGGCCGCTTCGCCCGGCTCGACGAGAATCTCACGATCCGGATTCGCGAACGCCAGCCGGGCGGCATCCTTGCCGGCATCTTCATCGACGACCGTCGCGATCGGAACGAGCGCGTCTCGATCGTCGCCGAGCGCGGCGAGGTCGTGAAGAACGAGACCGGCTCGTTCCTGGTGCTGGAGACCGGCAATCTCCAGCGCTTCGAGGCGGGCAAGCGCGATCCGGCGCTGGTGGCCTTCGGCCGCTACGGCTTCGACATGTCGAAATTCTCGAAGGGCCGCGACGTCACGCTCGGCATCCGCGAGCGCTATCTCTGGGAGCTGCTCTGGCCATCCGAGACCGATCCCGTCTACAAGGAGATTCCAGGGCAGTTCCGCGCAGCTTTGCACGACAGCCTGCTGGCGCCGATCTATCCCTTCGCCTTTGCGGTGCTGACCTTTGCCTTCCTCGGAGCGCCGCGCACCACCCGCCAGAGCCGCAACTTCTCGATCGCCTCGTCGATCGTCGCGGTGTTCGGCCTGCGCATGGCCGGCTTTGCCTGCTCGGTGATGGCGGTAAAGTCACCGAGCCCGGTGCTGGTCCAATATGCGATGGTCTTTGGCGCGATCGGCGCTGGGCTGTGGATGATCATCGGCGGCGTCGTGGTCGAAGCGCCTCCCGGCCTGATGGAGGCCATCAACAGGTCGAACGCACGGATCGCGCGGCTGTTCGGACGTCCGGCCACCGCATGAGCATGCTCACCAACACACTCGGGCGCTATTTCGCCGGCCGCTTCGTGGTCGCCGCGCTCGGCGTCTTCGGCGGCATTTTCCTGCTGCTGGTGCTGGTCGATTACATCGAGATGGTACGCAAGACCTCAGGGCTTGCCTCCGCCTCCGCGATCATGGTGGCCGAGACCTCGCTGTTCCGGGTACCACAACTGCTGGAGAAGCTGACGCCGTTCTGCATGCTGATCGGCGCCATGACCTGCTATCTCGCCCTCTCCCGCCGGCTCGAGCTCGTGGTGGCGCGCGCGGCGGGCATCTCCGCCTGGCAGTTCATCTCGCCGGCGCTCGGCAGTGCGCTGCTGATCGGGGTGATCGCCACCGTCGCCTACAATCCGATGTCGGCCAATTTGCGCGAGCTGTCCAAGCGCATGGAGGCCGAGCTGTTCGGCTCGGCGCCCGGCGGCGGCATTCAGGACGCCTCCGGCTTCTGGCTCAACCAGCTCACCAACGACGGCCAGACCATCATCAATGCGGCGCGCAGCGAGCAGCAGGGCATCCGGCTCACCGGGCTGACGCTGTTCCGGTTCGACCAGGACCAGCACTTCAAGGAGCGGGTCGAGGCGCGCGAGGCGACGCTGGAGTCGGGCCGCTGGCTGTTCAAGAGCGTCCGCCGCTTCTCGCTGGACGGACCGCCGATCGACCAGCCCGTTCTTGAGATACCGACCACGCTGACCGAGGCGCAGGTCCGCAACAGCTTTTCCACCCCCGAGACTGTGTCCTTTTGGCAACTACCGAGCTACATCCGCTCCTCCGAGAGCTCGGGCTTCGCGACAGCCGGATACCGACTCCAGTATCAGAAGCTTCTGGCACAGCCGTTTTTGCTCGCAGCCATGGTGATGCTCGCGGCCTCCGTGTCGTTGCGCTTCTTCCGGATGGGCGGCGTGCAGAAGATGGTTTTGAGTGGCGTGGGCGCAGGCTTTCTGCTCTACGTTCTGTCGAAAGTGACTGAAGACTTGAGCAAGGCTGAGTTGATGCATCCGATCGCTGCGGCGTGGTTGCCCGTGGTGGTGGGCGGCCTCACCGGCTTTTTGGCCTTGTTGTATCAGGAGGACGGTTAGTGACTGCCGTCCGTCGAGGACCCGTGTCTCGTTTGGCGCGGCGCACATTGGTGCGCGCGAACGGGTGCGGCTTGTCCGTCCGCAGGCTCCTGCTTGCCGTCGTCGCGGCTGCCTCGCTCGGCGGCTTGATCGACGCTGCCGTGGCGCCGGCTAAGGCCCAGAGCTTCACCTACAATCCGCTGCCGCCGCGTCCGAAGCCGCCGAGGGCCCCCAACGACAACCAGATGCTGGTTCAGGCCACCGAGGTCGACTACGACTACAACAATTCGCGCGTCTCCGCGGTCGGTAACGTGCAGCTGTTCTACAACGGCACGAGCGTCGAGGCCGACCGGGTCATCTACGACCAGAAGACCAAGCGGCTGCATGCCGAAGGCAACATCCGCATGACGGATGCCGACGGCAAGATCACCTATGCCGAGATCATGGATCTCTCCGACGATTACCGCGACGGTTTCGTCGACTCGCTGCGCGTGGACACGGCCGACCAGACCCGCATGGCTGCGAGCCGCGCCGACCGCTCCAGCGGCAATTACACGGTGTTCGAGAACGGCGTCTACACGGCCTGCGCACCGTGTAAGGACGATCCGAAGAAGCCGCCGCTCTGGCAGGTCAAGGGTGCCCGCATCATCCACGATCAGCAGGAGAAGATGCTGTATTTTGAGACGGCGCAGCTCGAATTCTTCGGCGTGCCGCTCGCCTACATGCCCTATTTCTCGACCCCCGACCCGACCGTGAAGCGCAAGTCCGGCTTCCTGATGCCGGGCTATTTCCCGGGCACGACCAATACGGGCTTGGGCGCCGAGGTTCCCTATTACTGGGCGATCGCGCCCGACATGGATGCAACCATCACCCCCCGCTTCATGACGCGGCAGGGCGTGATGCTGCAGGGCGAATTCCGCCAGCGCCTGATCGACGGCGCCTACCAGATCCGCGCCTACGGCATCTACCAGCTCGATCCGGGCGCGTTCGCCGGGCTGCCCGGCGACCGCGAGTTCCGCGGCGCCATCGACACCAAGGGTCAGTTCGCGCTGAACGACAAATGGGTCTGGGGCTGGGACGGCGTCCTGATGTCCGACTATTATTTCTTCTCGGACTATCGGCTCTATCAATACCGCGATCCGCTCGGCTCTTTCCTGTTGCTGCCGACCGAAGCGCTGTCGCAGCTCTATCTGACCGGCGTCGGCAACCGCAGCTTCTTCGATGCGCGCACGATGTACTGGCTGAGCTATTCGGGCAACCAGAGCCAGGTGCCGATCGTCTATCCGGTGATCGACTACTCCAACGTGCTCAACTATCCCGTCTTCGGCGGCGAGTTCAGCTACAAGACCAATTTCGTGAACCTGTCGCGCGACGATGCGGTGTTCGACCCGATCACGACGCTCGCCAACACCAACGGCCTGTGCACCACGGCATCGGCCGATCCGCTGGCGCGGATGCCCTCGCAGTGCCTGCTGCGCGGCTTCCCCGGCACCTACACCCGCCTCTCGGCGGAAGCGCAGTGGCGCAAGTCCTTCACCGACCCGTTCGGCCAGATCTGGACGCCGTTCGCGAGCCTGCGCGCCGACGCGATCAAGTCCTCGGTCTCCAACCAGCCCGGCGTGTCGAACTACCTGCCCGTCGGCGACACCGAGGCGTTCCGCCTGATGCCGACTGTCGGCCTCGAGTACCGCTATCCGTTCATCAACGTTCAGCCCTGGGGCTCGACCACCCTCGAGCCGATCGCGCAGATCATCATCCGCCCGAACGAGACTTATGCCGGCAGGCTGCCGAACGAGGACGCCCAGAGCCTGGTGTTCGACGCCGCGAACCTGTTCAACGTCGACAAGTTCTCCGGCTACGATCGTGTCGAGGGCGGCGGCCGCGCCAATGTCGGCGTGCAATCCACCACGCAGTTCGACCGGGGCGGCGCCGTCAAGGTGCTGTTCGGCCAGTCCTACCACCTGTTCGGCCTGAACTCCTTCGCGGTCCAGGATTCCATCAATACCGGCCTGAACTCCGGCCTCGACAAGCCGCGGTCCGATTACGTCACCAGCGCCAGCTACTCGCCGAACAGCACCTACACGTTCAGCGTCCGCTCCCGCATGGACGAGCAGACCTGGAACGTGCAGCGCTTCGAGGCGGAAGGCCGCGCCAACTTCAATCGCTGGTCGGTCAGCGTGCTGTACGGCAATTACGCAGCCCAGCCGGAATTGGGCTATCTGACCCGCCGCGAGGGCATCCTGACGACGGGCTCGCTGAAGGTCGCGACCAACTGGGTGGTGTCGGGCTCGGCGCGCTGGGACCTCGAGGCCAACAAGATCAACCAATACGTACTCGGTGCCGGCTATGTCGACGATTGCTTCGTGCTGGCGGCGAATTACGTAACTTCGTATAGCTATTCCGCGGGCACCGCACCGCCCACCCTGAGCCACGCGTTCATGTTCCAAATCGGCCTGCGTACGCTGGCGACCTCGTCGACGAGCAGCAGTTCCGCCGGCCTCCAGTGAACGGTTTGAAGTGCCGGCCGCGTTTGCCCTATCTCAACGCGGTCGACATGCGAGTGACATCATGACGACGCCATTGCCTGTCTTCCGCCTCCTTCTGGCCATCGGTGCCGGGCTGATGCTGACCGCCCTGCCCTCGCCGTCGCGCGCACAAAACGTCGTCGTGATGGTCAATGGCGATCCGATCACCGATTTCGACATCGAGCAGCGCTCCAAGCTCGACCAGCTGACGACGCAGAAGACCCCGAGCCGGCAGGAGGTCATCAACGAGCTGATCGACGACAAGGTGAAGATCAAGGAAGGCAAGAAGTACGGCGTCGATCCCGGCGTTTCCGACATCAACCAGTCCTATGATGGCATGGCGCAGCGCATGCGCATCACACCCGACCAGCTCACCAAGACGCTCGAAACCAAGGGTGTCCGCCCGGAGACGCTGAAGAGCCGCATGAGGGCCGAGATGGTCTGGGGCAGCCTCGTGCGCGGCCGCTTCAAGGAGAAGTTGCTGGTCGGCGAGCGCGACGTCGCGCAGGCCGTGCAGGCGCAGACCGGCGATAAGCTCCAGGTCGAGGGCACCGAGTACAAGATGCAGCCGATCGTGCTGATCGCGCCGCGCGGCTCGTCGGCGGCGTTCCTGGAAACCCGGAAGAAAGAAGCCGAGTCCTATCGCGCCCGCGTCGGGAGCTGCGAGGAGGCCAATTCGCTGTTCCGCTCGACCCCGAACGCCACCATCCGCGACGCCGTCACCAAGACCACCGCCGAGCTGCCCGAGCCGCTGCGCAAGGTGCTCGACGACACCCCGATCGGCCACCTGACCGCGCCCGAGATGACCAAGAACGGCATCGAGATGGTGGTGCTGTGCTCGCGCAAGCCGACCATGATCGACACGCCGAAGAAGCGTGAGGTCCGCGAGAAGATGTATCAGGAGAAGTACGAGAAGACGCAGAAGGCCTATCTCGACGAGCTCCGCAAGGCGGCGATGATCGAATATCGCAACCGCTGATGGCCAAGCCCCACCCAGAGCCCTCCACCAGGTCCGCAGCCAAGCCCCTTGCCCTCACCCTGGGAGAGCCCGCGGGCATCGGTCCCGACATCACGATCGCAGCCTGGCGCAGCCGGGGCGAGCTGAACCTGCCCGCCTTCTATTTGCTCGGCGACGAGGTGCTGATCGCGCGCCGCGCGAAGGCACTCGGCACCGACATCAGGATCGCCGCGGTGAGCCCCAGCGAGGCGACGTCCGCCTTCACGGATGCCCTGCCCGTGGTCGCGACCGGCGCGCGCGCCACCGCCGAGCCCGGCAAGCCCGATTCATCCAGCGCGCCGGCCGCACTCGCCTCGATCCGGCAGGCGGTCATCGACGTGCGCGCAGGCCGTGCCGGCGCCGTCGTCACCAACCCGATCGCCAAGAGCGTGCTCTACCGCGCCGGCTTCCGTCATCCCGGCCACACCGAATTCCTCGCCGAGCTCGCCGCGGAGAGCGGTCGCGCGCCGCAGCCGGTGATGATGCTGTGGTCGCCACAGCTCGCCGTCGTGCCGGTGACCATCCACGTCTCGCTGCGCGATGCGCTGGGAGAGCTCACCAGCGAGCTGATCGTCTCGACGGTCCGCATCGTCGCCGCCGAGCTGAAATCCCGCTTCGGCATCGCAACGCCGCGCATCGCGATCTCCGGCCTCAATCCCCATGCCGGCGAGGACGGGTCGCTCGGCCACGAGGAGCAGACCGTCATCGCCCCGGCGCTGAAAGTGCTGCGCAACGACGGCATCGAGGCCAGGGGTCCGCTGCCCGCCGACACCATGTTCCACGAGGCGGCGCGACGATCCTATGATTGCGCGGTCTGCATGTATCACGACCAGGCGCTGATCCCGATCAAGACGGTCGCCTTCGACGACGCCGTCAACGTCACGCTCGGACTGCCCTTCATCCGCACCTCGCCCGATCACGGCACCGCCTTCGACATCGCCGGCACCGGCAAGGCCAATCCGGCGAGCCTGATCGCCGCGCTCAAG
This sequence comes from Bradyrhizobium sp. CCBAU 11357, assembly GCF_028128865.1. Classification (NCBI taxonomy): domain Bacteria; kingdom Pseudomonadati; phylum Pseudomonadota; class Alphaproteobacteria; order Hyphomicrobiales; family Nitrobacteraceae; genus Bradyrhizobium; species Bradyrhizobium sp. CCBAU 11357. The sequence goes on from NZ_LBJW01000109.1 coordinate 179,994, forward strand.
CTTGCGAGCCGCATGGCGGCGTCGCAAAGCTGATGAGCGCGATCGACGACCTCCCGCCGCTGCGCGAGGTCATTCGCCAGCACGCACTGTCGGCGCGCAAATCGCTCGGCCAGAATTTTCTGCTCGACCTCAATCTCACCGCCCGCATCGCGCGCGCGGCGGCACCGCTGGAAGATTCCACAATCGTCGAGATCGGCCCGGGTCCCGGCGGGCTGACGCGCGCGCTGCTCGCGCTCGGCGCGAGACGCGTCATCGCCATCGAGCACGACGAGCGCGCGATCCCGGCCTTGCAGGATATTGCCGCGCACTATCCTGACAGGCTCGAAATCGTGCATGGCGATGCCATGACCTTCGATCCGCGCCCGCTGCTCAATGGTGAAAGAGCAAAAATCGTCGCCAACCTGCCCTACAACATCGCGACCCAGCTTCTGATCAACTGGCTCACCACCGAGCCCTGGCCGCCCTGGTACGAGATGATGGTGCTGATGTTCCAGCGCGAGGTCGGCCAGCGCATCGTCGCGTGCGAGGACGAGGAGGCCTATGGCCGGCTCGGCGTGCTCGCCAATTGGCGCTGCGAGACCAAGATCCTGTTCGACATTGCGCCGTCGGCCTTCGTGCCGCCGCCGAAGGTCACGTCCTCCGTCGTGCGCCTCAAGCCGCGCCCGGAGCCGCTGCCGTGTGACCGCAGGCTGCTCGAGCAGGTCGCCGCCGCCGCCTTCGGCCAGCGCCGGAAGATGCTGCGGCAAAGCCTCAAATCGCTCGGCGTCGATCCGGCACGGCTTGCGCAGGCCGCCGGCGTCGATGCGACGCGGCGCGCCGAGACCATTCCCATCTCCGGCTTTGTTGCCATGGCCCGTGAATTGGCGGATATACGCAGCGAAACCGAGTAACCAAGAATTCCGGAGGAAAGAAAATGGCGTTGATGCGTCGGCAGTCCCTGGTCAAGTTCGATGCGCCCTTGTGCGAGACCATCGTCGACACGCCGAAGCCGAAAGGCGCCGAGGTTCTGGTCCGCATCGAGCGCTGCGGCCTCTGCCACTCCGATCTCCACATCCAGGACGGCTATGCCGATCTCGGCGGCGGCAAGAAGCTCGACACCACGCGCGGCATGACGCTGCCCTTCACGCTCGGCCACGAGATCGCCGGCGTCGTCGACGAGGTCGGCCCCGATGTTCCCTCCAGCCTCGTCGGCGCCAGGAAGGCGGTGTTTCCGTGGATCGGCTGCGGTCAGTGCCGCGATTGCGCCAATGGCGACGAGAACCTCTGCGTCAAGCAGCGCTTCCTCGGCGTCTCCATCGACGGCGGCTTCGCCACCCACGTTCTGGTCCCCGACGCAAAGTACCTGCTCGACTACGATCCCCTGCCCGTCAACCAGGCCGCGACCTTGATGTGCTCCGGCGTCACCGCCTATGGCGCGCTCAAGCGCCTCGTCGACCGGCCGCGCCAACGCAATTTGCTGCTGATCGGCCTCGGCGGTGTCGGCATGATGGGCCTGTCGTTCGCGCAGGCGATGTTCAAGCAGCCGATCACAGTCGCCGACCTCTCGCCGGCCGCGCGCGAGACCGCACTCAAGAACGGTGCCGCGGTGGCCTACGATCCGGCCGAGCCCGACGTCATCAAGCGCATCCTGAAGGAGACCGAGGGCGGCTTCGACGAGATCGTCGATTTCGCCGGCAACGAGAAGTCGATGGCCTTTGCCGTCGCGGTTGCCGCGCGCGGCGGCAAGATCGTGGTGTCCGGCCTGATGGGCGGCCAGTTCACGCTGCCGATGGTGCAATGGGTCTACAAGCGCATGACCATCGAAGGTTTCATGGTCGGCACGCTCGCCGAGGCCCACGAGCTGATGGCGCTCGCCCGCGCCGGCAAGATCAAGCCGACGCCGATGCGCGAGGAGCCGATGGGGGACGTGCAGAAATGGATCGACGAATTGCGCGCCGGCAAGGTCGTCGGCCGCATCGTGCTGAAGAACTGAATGCAGCGCGGCGGGTCCGACGCAAGTCTCGCCCGCCGCACGGAACGCCTGCGGCCGCGCCGCGTTGGCTGCGCATGTCGATCCGTTGCACCGTCGAAAGCGCATTCTTCATCGCCTGGAGCTGCCTGGAAAAGAGCGGCGAGCTCGGGCCGCCGGACGCGAGCGCGAACTTCCTGCTCGACGCCATCGAGGCCCAGCTTCGAACCGGCGAACGCCGGCAATTGATGCTCGCCAACAAGGCGATCGACGCTTACCGCGCGGCTGCGGCACAAGGCCGACTGGCGGGGGTTCGCGAATTCCGCTGCGGCTGACGATCCTCGCTGCCGTCCAGCCAGCTGAAGCACACGACGTCGTGCTGTAGTTTTCAACGCCCGACCGCCCGTTGTGTGCACTTTGGAACCGTCGGTTCCGCCGCGGAAACGTAGGTTTGCCGCTGGCGCCGATTCCCGGCCCGCCCAAGAGAACACGATGTGACCGGTCGGCCCCAGAACGATCTGCTCCGGCAGCTCAATGATCCGGATTTCGAACTGCTCGCGCCTCACCTCCAGCCGGTCGAACTCGAGGCGAGCCACGTCCTGCATCACGCCGGCGACGATGTCGCCGCGGTCCATTTTCCATGCGGGCCCGCGCTGGTGTCGTTCGCCGTACCGGTCGAGGACGATCGCGAGGTGGAAAGCCTGCTGGTCGGGCGCGAGGGCGCGGTGGGCATCGCCGCCGGCCGCAGCCCTTCGCTCGCCTATTCGCGCATGATCGTGAAGCTTGGCGGCACCCTGGTGCGGCTGCCGCTGCGCGCGCTCGAGCAGGCGCAGCAGAGGTCGGCGACACTCCAGGAGGCCTTCGCGCGCTATGCCGACTGCCAATTCGCGCAGCTGCTGCAGACCGCGGCCTGCAACGCTGCACATTCGATCGAGCAGCGTGCCGCCAAGTGGATCATCTCCGCGCATGAACATATCGGCGGAGCCGAGATTCCCCTCACCCACGAGCAGCTCGCCGGCATGCTGGGCGTCTCCCGCAGCTATGCCAGCCGCGTCATCCAGATGTTCAAGGCGAGGCGCATCCTCGCGACCCGCCGCGGCGCCATCCTGATCCTCGACGCAGCAGCGCTCGAAGCAAGGGCCTGCTGCTGCAACGATTGGGTGAAGAAGCATTTTGACGAGGTGCGCGGTGGAGCGGCAACCGCGGAGGGTTGACGCCTCCGTCTCACGCAAGCGGCGGCGATTGCCGCTTCAGATGCAGATAGGCCGGACTGAAATCGCCGAGCCGCTGCAGCTCGCGCCATTTCAGCACGACCAGCTCGCCGTCACGAAGATCCATCGCTCCGCTGCGCCTGAGATCGCCGAGGGTCCGGTTCACGGTCGCGATCGCCATGCCGAGCGTCTCGCCGAGTTGCGCGAGGCTGATCGGCACGCGGCAACGATTGCCGCGCACAAGCTGCGCCGCGCGGGCGCGGTAGAACAGCTCGCAAAACAGGTGCGCCATGCGCGCCTGCATCGGCCGGGCGCTGTTGTTGGTGATGGCCTCGCGAAAGATCGCGGCATCGCGCAGCGTCTCGCGCCAGACGGCGAGGCTGAAGGTCGGCCGCCGCCGGAACGCAATGAACAATTCGCGGTGCGGGATGAATGCGACCGACGCCGGCCCGAGCGCACTCAGCCCGTGATCCATCTGGTCGATGAACAGCCCCTGCGCGTCCGGGAGATCGCCGGTGAGATGGAACGCCAGATATTGCCGTCGCCCGCTGCCGAGCAGGTGGTACCGGGCAACCATGCCGGAGACGACCAAAGCGGAATGCTCGGGTTCGTCGCCTTGACGGATGAAATCCTCGTTGGGCGCGAAATCGCGCAGCAACAAGGTCAGCGCGCGAATCTCGGCCATATCCTCATCTGCGAGCGCGGTGTGCTCGCCGAGGTTCCGTATCAGCACGTCGTGAGCTTTTTCCATGGGGCCGCCAATAATCGCGCCGGTTCTATCAAATGATACGTCCGGCTTGCGTTCAGCGGACTAGAACGCCGATCGGAAGCACAGGTTGCTAACCGGCATGCGATGCACCGATCGCAGCCACACCATTCCCCCCGATTTCGGACGAGCCGGCCTTCTCATGAAAAGGACCACTCTGCTGGAGCGCATCCGCCGCCTGTTCGCATCCGATGCCGGCGAGCATCTGGACAGCATCAGCAATGCCCTGCTGAAGGGAACGCTGAGGGAGCCGGTCCGGCCGATGTCGGATCAGGAGCTCGCCCGCGCCATCCTCGAGTTCCGATCCGCGCCGGTTTCCGACGGGACACTTGCGAAACTGTCGCGTCGCTTGGTCGAGGCGCCGGGGCCGCGGGACGGCTGAAGCGGCACGCGAGGCCCATGCCGCATCCGAAGTTCATCGCCCGTCTGCAAGCGATCGAAGGCCTGTCCGAGGACGAGCGCCGACAGATCGCGGGCTTGCCGTCCACGCTGCGCCAGGTCTCGGATGGCGAGATCGTGCTGCGCCAGGGCGAGGCCGCGACCCGCTGCGTCTTCGTCGTCAGCGGCTTCCTGTACCAGTCGCGCATCGTCGGCGATCGCAGCCAGACCCTCGCCTTCCATGTTCCCGGCGACATGCCGTGCCTGCACACGCTGCTGGTCTCGCCGACGGACGCGGACCTCGTGGGGCTCGGCCCGACCATCGTCGGTACCGTCGCCCACAGCCAGCTCCGCCAGCTGCTCGACAGCTCGATCCACCTGACCCGCGCCTTCTGGCGCGAGACGCTGGTCGACGCGGCGATCTCGCGGCAATGGATCGCCCGCCTCGGCGCGCAGGCGGCGTTGCCCAAGGTCGCGCACCTCATCTGCGAGCTGGCCGCAAGGCTGGCGGTCGTCGGCCTCGTCAAAGGGAACGGTTTCCAGATGCCGATGACGCAACGCCACGTCGCGGACGCCTGCGGACTGTCGATCGTCCACGTCAATCGCACCATCCAGGAGCTGAGGCATCGCGGGTTGATCGCCTGGGAAGGCAGCGAGATCGAGCTGCTGCAGCCCGACGAGTTGCGCAGACTGGCGGATTTCACGCCGGACTATCTGAGCTGAGCGCTCCGCCACGCGGCGAGCAGCGGCCCGTCGCTCCCCAGCACGGGATCCGTCTTCGGCTTGCGGACCTTGGCGATGCGCTTGACCGCGTCAGGACGCTGGCGCGTGTCGGTGCACTCGTCATAGGTGCCGTCCTGCGCGTAGGCTCCGACGACCAGAAAGTCCCGGCTGGACTCGATCAGCCGGTGGCCGGTGCCCGCGGGCAGGACCAGAACGTCGCCGGCTTTCACATTCAGGATGCGGCCCTTGATCCCGCCGCACTCGATCCGCGCCGCACCGCGCGCCACCCCCATCACTTCATGGATCTGCGAATGATAGTGGACGAAGTCGTACACCGTGTCGCGCCACGACCGGCCCCAGCCATTCGTGTCGAACAGCGTGTCGATGACGACCTCGGGCGGAAAGCGCCGACCGTTCAGCTTCACCGCCCCGCGATACAGCAGCGCCGGGAAGCGCGGATTGTTCGGCACGATGCCGTCGTCGCGAAAGTGCATGGCGGTCGGCTTGCGGGCCCGCACCAGCGCCCGCAGCGTTGCCGCATCGGGCTGCTCCTCCACCAGCTTCTTGGCGAAATTCTTGATCTGATCCTTGACCGGCATGACGTCTCCTCAGCCGCGACATAACGGCTGCGGAGGTGAGAAGTTTCCAGGCGCGGGGTCGCGGTCACGAGAAACGTAGAACGCAGCTTGAGGACCACCTCGGTGCGACATACGCCATCATTGCGAGCGCAGCGAAGCAATCCAGAGTCTTTCCGCGGCGACAGACTGGATTGCGTCGCTGCGCTCGCAATGACGACGGGGCGAGAGCGTCGGCTCTCGTGCCCCGGACGCAGCGCAGCGCCGCTTGGCGATGCGCTGCAGAGCCGGGGCCCATGCCGCAAAGGGATTTCCGGCGATCTGGGTCCCGGCTCTGCGCAGCAGCGTAAGAACGCTGCAGCGCGTCCGGGACACGATGGGCAGAGTTAGCCCCCTTCTTTCACCCCGCTTTTCGCCCGCACCCCGGGCTGGTAGACTGGCGTCATTACTTTGAGGACTTTTCATGCGCGCGAGAATTTTCAATCGCGTCCTGGGGCTCGCCGCGCTGATCGCTCTCATGCTTGCGGTCACGACGCTGCACGCATCGGCCGAGAAGCGCATCGCGCTCGTGGTCGGCAATTCCGCGTACAAGAACATCACGCCGCTCGACAATCCGTCCAAGGATGCGACCCTGATGGCGGAGACGCTTCGTTCGCTCGGCTTCACGCTGGTCGGCGGACGCGCGCAGCTCGATCTCGACAAGACCGCGATGGACATCGCGGTGCAGAGCTTCGGCCGGCAGGTGCAGGGCGCGGACGTCGCGCTGTTCTACTATGCCGGGCACGGGGTGCAGGTCGCCGGCTCCAACTATCTGGTGCCTGTCGGCGCCAATCCGACCCGCGAGGCCGATGTCCCAGATGACCGACGTCAATCTCGTGCTGCGCCAGATGCAGGGCTCCGGCACGCGGCTCAACCTCGTGATCCTCGATGCCTGCCGCAACAACCCGTTCGGCTCGCGCGGCCTGCGCGCCTCCGACGGCGGTCTCGCACAGATGCGCGCGCCCGAGGGCACGCTGATCTCCTACGCGACCCAGCCCGGCAATGTCGCCCAGGACGGCAGTGACGGCCACAGCCCCTATACCAAGGCGCTCGCCACGACGATCCGGGTCGCCGGCCTCGACGTGTTCCAGACCTTCAATCAGGTCGGCCTTGCGGTGAAGCGCGCGACCGCAGGCGCGCAACAGCCCTGGGTGTCGTCCTCCCCGATCGACGGCACGTTCTACTTCGTGCCGCCGGCGCAAGCCGCTCCGCCGCAGGTCGCGGCGATGCAGGCCGATCCCCTTCCTGCGGAGCGCCTGCGCGCCGATCCCGACCGCGTCCCCTTGCGCGATGCGGCGCTGCTCAGCGAACTGAGCGAGCGGCTCTACGAGCTCAATTTCGACCCCGATACGCCCGACGGGATGACGCGCGCCATCACAAAGCTCCAGCAGCGCATTGCGATGGCGCCGACCGGCGAGGCGACCGAAGGCCTGCTGCTGCGGATGCGCAAGATGGAGGATCTGAGGCCATGGGGCTCGATCGTCTACGGACCCGACAGCAGCAAATGGGGCATATCGTGGAATCACGCCTCGCGGCGCGCGGCGGTGGCGGACGCGCGCGGCAATTGCGGCGGCGCCAAATGCCCGATCGAGCTCTCGTTCTACGGCAAGAGCTGCGGCGCCTTCGCCATTTCCGACAAATCGTGGTCGCTTGTCCAGCGCGAGGGCGTGCAGCGCGCCAGGGACGCCGCGCTTGACGAATGCGGCAAGGCTGGCAAAGCTTGCCGCATTATCGGATCCGTCTGTGCCGACGGCTCCGGCCGCTGATATCTGGTCATTTGGATTTTTTGCTCATGCGCGATGCCGTCACCCGTGCGACCGCCCTCGCCTTCGTCCTCAACCTCGCCGTCGCCTCAACTCCCGCCTTGGCGCAATCCGGCAGCGCCGGCGGCTCGATCGGCAACGACGAGAAATCTCTGTCGAGCTCGCGGTCGGACCGCTCGGCCGAGCCGGCTCCGTCCGCACGCCGGAGCAAGCCGGCCGAGGACTCGCGCTCATCGTCACGGCGAAGCGGCGGCGGAGGTGGCGGCGGCAGTTTTGACGGCGCATGGGTCGTCACGAGCATCGGCTGCGGCGGCACGGTCAGCGGCGCAGTCGTGGTCTCCTCGGGCAAGGTCATCGGCCAGGGCGTCAGTGGCACGGTCAGTCCGAGCGGCACCGTCAGTACCGTCGGTCAAGGCGATGGCGTGACCTTCACCAGCGCCGGCCGTCTCGGCGCACGCAGCGGCTCCGGAACCTGGCGCCGCTCCGACGGTTGCGGCGGGACCTGGAGTTCCACGAAACAATAACGCCGCGCAGGCCCGATTCAAGCCACATCCTCTCCGGATTTGCGGCTCATTGCCACCCAAGTCTTTGATGACAAAGGGGTGGTTAAGAGTTGCGTCATGCGTAACCGGGAGACCAGGATGGGCAACCGCACCGCAAAGTTCGTATCCGCGCTGGTTGGCAGCATCCTTGCCGGCGCGCCATTAGCCGCCGTGTCGCAGAACGCGCCTGCACCATCGAGCACCGCCAACGCGGCCCCCGACTGCCTGGCTTCGCCGAAGGATGCCGCGCCGCAGGGCCAGCACTGGTACTATCGCCTGGATCGCACGACGAAGCGGAAATGCTGGTATCTGCGCGCCGCCGGTGAGAAGGAGAGCGCGAGGACCGCGCAGGCCGCCCCGGCCGTGAGCGATCCAGCGACCGCGGACGCGCCGGCGCCGCAGCAGAACCCGGTGCAGGACGCGCGCGCCGAATATCCGACGCCGCGCGGAACTGCTGCTGCCAAGTCGGCGAACGTTCCGATGCAAGCCGCCGCTGCGGCGCCGGTGCAACAATCCGCGGACCAGGCCGCTGACGGCAACGCGCAGCAACCCACTGGCGCCGCACCCTGGCCCGATGTCTCCACTGCATCCGCTCCCCCCGCCCCGCCGCCGGCACCGACCGTTGCCGCGACCGCCGCGCAGCCGAGCGCAAAGCCGTCGAAATCCTCCTCGCCCGTGGCGCTCGCTGCGGCAGACAACAGCACGCCTGAGAAGCCGACCGGATCGCTGCAGATGCTGCTGCTCGTGATCGGCGGCGCGCTCGCGCTCGCTGGAATCCTGGCCAGCCTCATCTACCGCTTCGCCGGCGCGCGCGTCCGGCTCCGGTCGGCGGACCGACACGGGCGTTGGGACGATTGGCAAGCGCAGCACCAGGACGGAAGCCGCGCGCCCTGGCGCGATTCACCGCCGGCCGCCGCCCAGCCGCCGCGCCCGGTCGACTTCGATGCGGCACGTCCGCAACCGACAAGACAAGCGACGAAGCTTGCCGCGATCGGCCGCGAGATCGAACTGATCGACGCGCGCAGACAACGTGCCGCCGCTCCGGCCGCAGAACCCGTCGAGACCAGAAGCAACAAGGTCGAGAACGAGACGGTCGAGAAGATATTCCGGCCCGTCGCCGCAGCGCCCAAGCTCGCCGCTGGCGAGATCGGCAAGGATCACGATGACGCGTCGGCAGGTCGTGACGCCGATGCCGTCGACGTCGACGGCATCACGACGATGCTGGAACAGTTGGCCAAGCAAGGGCCGCGCCTGTCGCGGCCTAACCTTGAAGCTGACCTTGCAAACTTCGAACGAAGCCTACGAGGCCGATCCGCCGCTCGCGCTTGAGGCGCTCGGCCTTCAGGATCGACTGCACCTCCGCGAACGCCTCGTCGACCGCGTGGTTGATCACGATGTAGTCGTACTCGGCCCAGTGACTCATCTCGTCGCTGGCGCGGCTCATGCGCTTGCGGATCACCTCGTCGGAATCCTGCGCGCGCGAGTGCAGGCGCTTCTCGAGGTCGGCCGCCGAGGGCGGCAGGATGAAGACGCTGACGACGTCGGCGCGCGCCTTCTGCTTCAACTGCTGAGTCCCTTGCCAGTCGATGTCGAACAGCACATCCTGGCCTGCCGACAGAGCCGCCTCGACAGGGCCGCGCGGCGTGCCGTAGCTGTTGTCGAACACGGTCGCCCATTCCAGCAGTTCGTCGGCCTTGACCATCGCATCGAACGTCGCCTTGTCGACGAACGTGTAATCCTTGCCGTTGACCTCACCCGGGCGCATCGGCCGCGTGGTCGCCGAGACCGACATTTTCAGGCCGGGCATCCGCTCGATCAAAAGACGCGACAGCGTCGTCTTGCCCGCACCTGATGGCGAGGACAGCACGAACATCAATCCACGCCGTTCGACACCGTCAGTTCCGTGACCGCCCGTCGTCATCGATCACTCCAGATTCTGGACCTGCTCGCGGAACTGCTCGACCACGTTCTTCATGGCCAGGCCCGTATTGGTCAGCTCGATGTCGTTCGACTTCGAGCAGCAGGTGTTGACCTCGCGGTGAAACTCCTGCGCCAGGAAGTCGAGCTTGCGGCCGATCGGGCCGCCCTTGCCGATCAGCTCGCGCGCCTGCGCGATGTGCGAGGCGATGCGGTCGAGCTCCTCGCGGATGTCGGCCTTGGTCGCGATCAGGATCGCCTCCTGCATCAGGCGGTCGGAATCGAAACGGTCGGACGTGTCGAGCAGCGCTGCAATCTGTTCAGCCAGCTTCGCCTTGATCGCCTCCGGCTTGCGGCCGGGCGCGGCTTCCGCTCTTTTCGCCAGCTGCTCGATCTCGTCGACGCGCTGGGTCAGGATCTGCCCGAGCGAGGTCCCCTCGCGCTTGCGCATCGCGACGAGCTCGTCGAGCGCCTTGTCGAAGGCCTCGGCGGCCGCGGCGCGCGCGGCCTTGTCCTCCTCCTCGTCGCCCTCGGGCTCGGCGACCTCGACGACGCCCTTGATGGCGAGCAGACCGTCGATGCTCGGCGCCACCGCGTCGACCTTCCCCGAGATCAGCGCGGCAGCCTTCAGCACGGCGTTGAGCACGTCCTCGTTGACGCGCACCGTGGCGGCGGCGTTGGTGCGCTTGACGTTGAGATTGGCGTAGACGGTGCCGCGCGAGAGCAGCTCGCCGGCGCGCTTCTTGGCATGGGCCTCGAGCTCGTCAAAGCCCTGCGGCAGCCGCACGCGCAAGTCGAAGCCCTTGGCGTTGACCGACTTCAATTCCCATTCGAATGTGTACGGCCCGCTCGCGCCGTGGCATCTCGCAAAGCCGGTCATGGACGACAGCGCCATCAGTTCAGATTCTCCAGGAACACGGGATCCGCGAGGCCATCAAGCCACGCGAATCTTAAGACTATTTTGCCGGAAAGTGGAATCCGCAATACCTGCCAGCTGGTCTGCGCGCTCGCTTAGCGCTGGACCACCGGCGGCGAGCCCTGCACGGCGCCCTGTCGGGCCGGTGCGGGATTGGCTGGGCCAGCCGGGCGTGCCGCCGGCGGCTTCTTCTGCTGATTGGGCCGCGCCGGCGTCGTCGCGGTCGGCGCGTCGGCAGCGCCGGACCCGGCAGCCGCCGGCGGCTGCGCGTCCTCGGCCGGCTCGACCGTGTCGTTCTGGATCTGCTTCTCCATCGCGCGCAGCTTGGCGACGTTCTTCTGGTGCGCGTCGTAGGTCTCGGTGAAGGCGTGCCCGCCGGTGCCGTCGGCGACGAAATAGAGGTCACGGGTGCGGGCCGGGTTGGCCGCGGCTTCCAGCGAGGCGCGGCCCGGATTGGAGATCGGGCCCGGCGGCAGGCCCTCGATCACATAGGTGTTGTAGGGCGAGGGCTGCGTGATCTCGCTGCGCTTGATCGGCCGGCCCAGCGTGCCCTTGCCGCCGACGAGGCCGTAGATGATGGTCGGATCGGACTGCAGCTTGATCCGCTGCTTCAGCCGGTTGACGAACACCGCAGCGACGCGGCTGCGCTCGTCGGGCTTGCCGGTTTCCTTCTCGATGATGGACGCCAGCGTGACCAGCTGCTCCGGCGTCTTGACCGGAATGTCGGGATTGCGGCGTTCCCAGATCTCCGTCAGCACGCGCTTGTGCGCCTGCTGCATGCGCTGGACCACCTGCTCGCGCGGCGTGCCGCGCGGGAATTTGTAGGTCTCCGGAAGCAGCGTGCCTTCGCGCGGCAGCTCGCGCACGCTGCCGGTGAAGATGTCGTTGTCTGACAGCCGCGCCACGATCTGCTCGGAGGTCAACCCTTCCGGTATCGTGACGGCGTGCTGCACCACCTTGCCCTCGACGATGGTGCCGATGACGTCGCGCAGCGAGGCGTTCTTCTGGAACGAATACTCACCCGGCTTGAGGTCCGAGCTCGCCTTCAACGCGGCGACGCTGGCGATGAACACCCAGGGATTGACGTCGGTCACGCCTTCCCGGTTCAGCGTCTCGGCGATGTCGCGCTTGCCCGCACGCTGCGGGATGTTGACGATCTTGTCCTCCTTCAGCGGTCCGGGCGCCTCGAGCACCTGGCGGCCGTAATAATAGACGCCGCCGGCGCCGAGCATGGCGATCAGCAGAAGGGTGATGATGGCGTTGCCGACGATGACGAACGGATTGCGCGCGCGGTCCGACCGCTTGGGCGGCGGCGGAAGTTGCTCGGGCTCGAGCGCGGCCCGCGGACTTCGGGGTGAAATGGGCGGCCTTTCACTCATCGAAACAACCTGAATCCTGCCGGTTCAATCGCGGCCCGACAATCGCTTGCCCTGCCAAAAACGCACGCGCCCACGTCCATGACTATCGCCGAATACGGCAAAACGGTGGATTCGTCTCAAACACAAACTAACTGATAAGGCGCCGGACGATCACCGACGCATTGGTACCGCCAAAACCAAAAGAGTTCGACAACGCGACGTTGACCTCACGCTGCTTTGCCTTATGCGGCACGAGATCGATTGCAGTCTCGACCGATGGAGCGTCGAGATTGATCGTCGGCGGCACGACATTATCGCGAATCGCCAGAATCGCGAAGATCGCTTCGATGGCACCGGCCGCACCGAGCAGATGGCCGGTCGACGACTTGGTCGAGGACATCGCGACCTTGGAGGCGGCGTTGCCGAGCAAACGCTCGACCGCGCCGAGCTCGATCTCGTCGCCGAGCGGCGTCGAGGTCCCGTGGGCGTTGATGTAGTCGAGATCGGACGGCGTCAGTCCGGCGCGCTTGAGCGCGGCCGACATGCTGCGGAAACCGCCATCGCCATCGGGCGACGGCGACGTGATGTGATAGGCATCGCCCGAAAGACCGTAGCCGATCACCTCGGCATAGATCTTCGCGCCGCGGCGCCTGGCGTGCTCCAGCTCTTCCAGCACGAGGACGCCGGCGCCCTCGCCCATCACGAAGCCGTCACGGTCCTTGTCGTAGGGACGCGAGGCCTTCTCGGGCGTCTCGTTGAAACCGGTCGAAAGCGCGCGCGCGGCGTTGAAGCCGGCAATGCCGATGCGGCTGATCGGCGACTCGGCGCCGCCCGCGACCATCACGTCGGCATCGCCCAGCGCGATCAGGCGGGCGGCATCGCCGACCGCATGCGCGCCGGTCGAGCAGGCCGTGACCACCGAATGGTTCGGTCCCTTGAGCCCGTGCGCGATCGAGACGTAGCCGGAGGCGAGATTGATCAGGCGGCCCGGAATGAAGAACGGCGACACCCGGCGCGGTCCGCGCTCCTTCAGCAGGATCGCGGTGTCGGCAATGCCATTGAGGCCGCCGATGCCGGAGCCGATCATGGTGCCGGTCGCACACTTGTCCTCTTCGGTCTCGGGATGCCAGTTGGCGTCGTCGAGCGCCTGGCCGGCCGCGGCCATGCCGAAGATGATGAAGTCGTCGACCTTGCGCTGGTCCTTCGGCTCCATCCATTTGTCCGGATTGAAGCTGTCGTTCGACCCGTCGCCGCGCACGACCGTGCAGGCGATCTTGGTCTGCAGATCGGAGACATCGAAGCTCTCGATCCTGCGCGCACCGCTTTCGCCGTTGAGGATGCGCTTCCAGGTCGGCTCGACGCCACAGCCGAGTGGCGAGACCATGCCGAGACCCGTGACGACAACCCGCCTCATATCCGAAAACTCCGCATCGAAAGATTCACGGCCAATAACAAGAAACCGGCTGGCCGCTGCGAAGCGGCCCGTCCGGTTTCAATGCTGTCCCCGCGAAATGAAGAGCCTTAGCTCTTCGCGTTCTTCTCGAGAAACTTCGTGGCGTCGCCGACGGTGAGAATCGTTTCCGCAGCGTCGTCCGGAATCTCGCAACCGAATTCCTCTTCGAACGCCATCACCAGCTCGACGGTATCCAGACTGTCGGCGCCGAGGTCGTCGATGAAGCTCGCGTTGTCGACAACCTTCTCGGGTTCAACACCAAGGTGTTCGACCACGATCTTCTTAACCCGCTCGCCAATGTCACTCATTGCTTAACCTCGTGTTGTTCCCTGTAGACCCGACCCCCCGGGACGATACGAGCCGTCGTGGTCGTTTGACTGCCTTCGCTTACGAACTTGATTTGGCCCATCCTAACCGATGGAGGCCCCGGCGAACGACGGCCAAAGGCTCCGCATCGCCAATATACAGGGTTTCAAAAACCTGCAATGGCGTTCTTTGCCCATCCGTTGAAGGTCCGGTTATCATACTTCAATTGCCTTGACTACAAGCCTCATTTCGCTCCGGAAACGGCCGTTTGCCGCATGCCGCACCGCCCTGACGGGCGCTGCGGCACGAGACATCAGATCATGGCCATGCCGCCGTTGACGTGGATGGTCTGCCCGGTGACATAGGCTGCTTCGTTCGAGCTCAGATAGACGGCGGCCGCCGCGATGTCCTCGGGCGTTCCCAGGCGGGCGGCCGGAACCTTGGTCAGAATCGTTTCGCGCTGCTTGTCGTTGAGCGCATCGGTCATCGGCGTCTTGATGAAGCCGGGCGCGATGCAGTTCGCGGTCACGCCGCGCTTGGCGTATTCGGCCCCCAACGTCTTGATCATGCCGATCAGGCCGGCCTTCGACGCCGTATAATTGCCCTGCCCGGGATTACCGGTGACGCCGACCACCGAGGTGATGGCTACGATGCGGCCGAAGCGCTTGCGCATCATCAGCTTGGTCGCGGCGCGCGCCAGGCGGAAGGTCGCGGTCAGATTGACGTTGATGACCTCGTCCCAGTCCTCGTCGCGAAGCTGCACGAAGAGATTGTCGCGCGTGATGCCGGCATTGGCGACGAGAATGTCGACCTGGCCCATCGCCGCTTCCGCAGCCGGCACCAGCGCCTCGACCTCATCGGCCTTGGAGAGATTGCAGGGCAGCACATGGGCGCGCTCGCCGAGCTTGCCGGCCAGCTCGTCCAGCACCTCCTTGCGCGTCCCTGATATGGCGACGGTGGCGCCCTGCGCGTGCAACGCCTGCGCGATCGCGCCGCCGATGCCACCGGTCGCCCCGGTGACGAGCGCCTTTCGGCCAGTCAGATCGAACATTGATGACTCCCTTAAGCCTGCTTCGCAGCGGCCAATGCATCCTTGGCGGCGGCAATGTCGTTCGGGCCGCCGACCGCAATGCCGACCGCGCCGTCCGCGATGCGCTTGACGAGACCCGTCAGCACCTTGCCGGCGCCGATCTCGAAGAAGCGGGTGACGCCCTGCCCGGCCATATAGGCCACCGACTCGCGCCAGCGCACCGTGCCGGTGACCTGCTCGACCAGGCGGCGGCGGACCTCGTCGGGATCGGTGATGGCGCTGGCCAGCACGTTCGACACCAGCGGTGCCGCCGGCGCCTTGATCGTGACCTTCGAGAGTGCCTCCGCCATGGCATCCGCAGCCGGCTGCATCAGCTTGCAATGGAACGGCGCGGACACCGGCAGCAGCATCGCGCGCTTGGCGCCCTTGGCCTTGGCGATCTCGACGGCGCGATCGACCGCGGCCTTGTCGCCGGAGACGACGACCTGGCCGCCGCCATTGTCGTTGGCTGCCTGGCAGACCTGCCCCTGCGCCGCCTCGCCCGCGACCTCCATGGCGGCCTCGTAGTCGAGACCGAGCAGCGCGGCCATCGCGCCGGCGCCGACGGGGACCGCCTTTTGCATTGCAAGACCGCGGGTGCGAAGCAGACGCGCAGTATCCGACACCGTCAGGCTGCCGGCCGCCGCCAGCGCCGAATATTCACCGAGCGAGTGGCCGGCGACGAAGGCAGCGTCTCGTCCCACGGAAAAACCAGCCTCAGCCTCGAGCACGCGCAAGGTCGCGACAGACACCGCCATCAGCGCCGGCTGGGCGTTCTCGGTGAGCTGGAGGGTTTCGGCCGGACCTTCCCAGATGATGGCCGTCAGCTTCTCGCCGAGCGCGGCATCGACCTCGTCGAACACGGCGCGCGCCACCGGAAAGGCCTCGGCCAGGGCTTTGCCCATGCCGACCGCCTGGGAACCCTGCCCAGGAAATGTGAATGCAGCCGTCATCGGCGCTCCCTGCTTGTCAGGCATGATCCCTTTCGAGAACCGGCAGCCGATTACGCGCGGCCTGGTCCGTGGTTCCTTGGGCCATGGTTCCGGATCATGCTCCAAAGGGGGCCGTAGACACCGTCCGGGGTCGCACTGTCAAGCCGAGACGGGAACCTGGAGCAGCATTCAACGGGGAATGAGCCCCCTCAAAACCCGCCGGCGGTCTGGTTGGCATCGACGTCCGCCCCGGCCCGCGCGCGGCGCGCACTGTTGACGAGCTGCCCCGGCCGATCCTCGCGGTTCGGCTTGGCCGTGGCCAGCCGCAGCACCGAAGCGTAGTTCGGCTGCACCTCCATGCGGCCGGCGTACCGGCTGGCGCTCAGCAGCCGGTGCACCTTCGGTAAATTATAGCAAGGCACGTAGAACAAGAGATGATGCTCGAGGTGATAGTTCACGTAGTACGGTGCGATGAACAGGCGCTCGAGAAAATTGGCGTGCGTCGTGCGCGTGTTGCGCAAGGGATCACTGCTATCGGGGACGACGGCGTGCTCGGCAATGTTGCGGATGCGGGTGATGACCATCATCCAGGTCAGCAGCGGCGCCAGCCAGAGCAGCGGATAGGCCCACCACACGCCGGCCGCGGCGAGCGCGGCCAACATGATCCCGTTGACCACACATTGCGGGCCGAGCATCTCCCAGAAATGCGCCGCACGCTGCCGCCATGACCAGTCGCTTGGCCCGAGCGCGTTGAGCAGCTGCGCCTTGCGCTGCTGGTAGCCGGTCTGCCCGGTGATGTCGCGGATGAACTTGCGGCGGTAGCTCAGCCCCGTGATCGGAAACGGCGCCGACAGCACGAGATCGGGGTCGTCCTCCTGCTGGGTGCGCGCATGGTGCTGCAAGTGGTAGCGCCGGTAGCTGCGCGTCTCCGCAAACAGCGGATAGGCGCAGAACCACTGGCTCAGCGCCAGATTGGTTTTCTCGTCGGCGGACAGGCAGCCATGTGCGCCGTCATGCATCAGGATCGCAAGACCGAGCTGGCGTGAGCCGATGATGGCGACGGCGAAGATATAGGTGAGCGGATTGGGCCACCACGCCACCAGCGCGATGGCTGCAATGATCAGCGCCCAGGCGTGCGCGATCAGCGCAGCGCCTTTCCACGTCGCGCGCTGGCGTACCTCGGCCAGTTGATCATCGGTCAGGAAATCGCGGGCACGCATGCGAAGCGCGGTCATGGCCTAGCCCTCTCCATTCGAATTGTCGGATGCCTCGCGCGCCTCGACGAGACGCAGGCGCCCCGTATCGGCCGTGGATTTCGCCTGCTCGCCCAGCACGCGCAGCATCTCGGCGCAGAGCGCCTCGGGCGAGCGGCCCATCGCATAGCCTTCGAGAATGACGCCGATGGCGACGGCCCAGAAGCGCCGCGAGCTTTCGTCGGGCGCGCGCAGCGAGCGCCAGCCGTGCCGCTCGACCTGCCCTGCATAAGCGCGCGCACCCTCGCTGTGCAGGCGCTCGATGGTGCGCTCGACCAATGGCGCGAGATCCTGGCGCCGCCGCGTCAGCGTCAGCGCTTCGGCAAAGAAGGCGACCGAATCGCTCGCCGTCACGGTTTCGGCCAGCGCGTGGGTGTATTCCCCAGGCGTCTTCGCCTTCAGCGCCGCCTGCTCGGTGGCACGCGCCAGGTACAGGAGATCGCGGCAGGCGCATTCGACGAAAAGCGCCTCCTTGGTGCGGAAGTAATAGGTGATCTGGCTCGGGAACGCGTCCGCGGCGGCCGCGATGTCGGTGATCGCCGTGCCGGACAGCCCCCGCTCCCGAAACAGCGGGCTCGCAGCATCCAGGAGCAGCGACCGCATCTTGCGGCCGGCCGAGCGCGTCGCGCGCGCGGCGTGCTTGGGGTCGCCTGCCGCCTCGATCGGCGCATCGGCCGACGTTTCCGCCATGGGATTCTCTCCGCTGGCTTATTTGTATGTCATACAAACAAATAGATCAAGCGAATTTTGGTATTGGAGGATGGGGGTCCTGCCGGTGTGGGAAGGGAGAACACGGCTCGAAAATGCCCCTCCAACCTTGCAAAGCCGGGCAAAATCCGTATAAGGCGCCCATCCGCAGACCCCGGCCGGGAGCTGAACGGACGGTCTCAGCAAATCATTCGTGATTTTGGTGTGGCAGGGCCAGTCGGCCCGTCGTCCCGTGTTTCCGCCTTCTGAGCTTGATCCCAGAGTCCTTTCCGAAGGCCTCTTAAGGGTTTGACGCCGGGCGATGCGCCAACATGAGGAAAGGACGACCATGCCTCTTTACGAGCATGTTTTTCTCGCGCGTCAGGACGCGAGCCCGCAGCAGGTCGAAGAGCTGACTGCGCAGATGACCGGTATCGTCGAGGGTCTCGGCGGCAAGATCACCAAGACCGAGAATTGGGGCGTGCGCTCCCTCACCTACCGCATGAACAAGAACCGCAAGGCGCACTTCGTGCTGCTCAACATCGACGCGCCGTCCGCGGCGATCGCCGAGATCGAGCGCCAGGAGCGCATCAGCGAGGACGTGATCCGCTATCTCAGCGTCCGCGTCGAGGAGCTCGAGGAAGGCCCGTCCGCGATGATGCGCAAGGCCGACCGCGACCGCGAGCGTGACGACCGTGGCGGTGGCTTCCGCGGCGAGCGCGAAGGCGGCTTCCGTGGCGACCGTGAGGGCGGTTTCCGCGGCGATCGCGGCCCGCGCCGTCCGCGCGATGAAGCCGAAACCACGGATGGGGAGTAAGAATCATGGCTGAAGCTGGTGCACGCCGCCCGTTTTTCCGTCGTCGCAAGAGCTGCCCGTTCACGGGCGCCAATGCTCCGAAGATCGACTACAAGGACTCCAAGCTCTTGATGCGTTACGTCTCCGAGCGCGGCAAGATCGTGCCGAGCCGCATCACCGCGGTGTCCGCGAAGAAGCAGCGTGAGCTCGCCCGCGCCATCAAGCGCGCGCGCTTCCTGGGCCTCTTGCCCTACGTGATTCGCTGATACGACCAATTCGACCGGCGGCCGCTCAGCCGCCGGTCGCAACTTTTCGAACTCATAAGGCTTCCGGGTCGTCCGGTCGCCGATGGTTGGGGCAAACGATGCCTCTAACCGCTCGAAGGGAGCGGGACAGCTGATGATGGCCTTTGGACTGATAGCCCTGATCGCCGGCGCCGCGTCGGCCCTGATGTTCGCCTCGATCATTTCGGGCGCGCTGATCTCGCTCGTCCTGTTCTATCTCGCTCCGCTCCCTCTGATGGTCGCCGCGATCGGCTGGGGCCCGCTTTGCGCAAGCCTCGGCGGCATCGCTGCCGCGATCGGGCTTGGCGCCCTGTTCGGCCTGCCCTACTGCATCGCCTTCGCCGTCACCGTCGCGTTGCCGGCGTGGTGGCTCGGCCATCTGGTCCTGCTCGGGCGTCAGGTGGGAAGCACAGCGCCTGCGACCGGCACCGCGCCCGCCGCGGAGCCGGACATCGAGTGGTACCCGGTCGGCCGCATCCTGCTCTGGATTGCAGGCTTCGCCACGCTGACCACGATGGCCGCTCTGCTCACGCTTGGGACCGACGCGGAGACCATCACCGGCACGTTGCGCCGTGGCCTGATGCGCCTCCTGCGCGCCACCGACCCGCAAACTTCGGGTGAAGCCAGTCAGTTCGTCGACGCCTTGGTGCGCATCGCACCGGCCGCCGCCACCATCGCGGCGACGATGACGCTGACCCTCAACCTCTGGCTCAGCGCCAAGGTGACCGCGACATCGGGCCGGCTGCGCCGTCCCTGGCCGGATCTCAAGGCCACCGAGCTGCCGCAGATGACGCTGGTGGCGCTGTGCATCTCGCTTGCCTTCTGCTTCACCGGTGGGCTGCTGGCCATCGTGGCGCAGATCGCCACCGCCGCGCTGATGATGAGCTATGCGCTGGCCGGTTTCGCCGTGCTGCATACGCTGACGCTCGCGCTGAACGGCCGCACGTTCTGGCTCGGCTCGACCTACGCCGCCGTCGTCGTGTTCGGGTGGCCCGTGATCGCGATGGTGATCCTCGGCCTTGCGGACGCCGTGTTCGGCTTCCGCGAGCGCTTCCTGCGCAGCCGGCAGCCGCCACCACTGCCTACCCCCTGAGTTCAACCCCGAAACTGAAACCCTACAGAGCACTTCAAAAGGAGAACGAATATGGAAGTCATTTTGCTGGAACGCGTCAACAAGCTCGGCCAGATGGGCGAAGTCGTGAAGGTTCGCGACGGCTACGCTCGCAATTTCCTGCTCAAGCGCGGCAAGGCGCTGCGCGCCACCGCCGACAACCGGGCCAAGTATGACGGCATGAAGGCCGAGCTCGAAGCGCGCAATCTCGCCTCGAAGGCCGAGGCGTCCAAGGTCGCCGAGAAGATCGAGGGCAAGAACATCATCGTGATCCGTCAGGCGTCGGAAGCCGGCCAGCTGTTCGGCTCGGTCAACGTGCGTGACATCGTGATCGCGTTCGAAGCCGACGGCGTTTCGCTCGCCCGTCCGCAGATCCAGCTCGACGCGCCGATCAAGACCATCGGCAAGCATTCGATCACCGTTGCCGTTCACCCCGAGGTCGAGGTCGAGATCACCGTGACGGTCGCGCGCAGCCAGGACGAGGCCGAGCGCATCAACCGCGGCGAGGACATCTCGACCCGCAACGAGGATCGCGATGCGGCTGCCGAAGCGATCGCCGCCGCCGGCGAGTTCTTCGATCCGGAAGCCCAGCACGACGACGTCGCGCCGGCGCCGGCCGAGGAAGAGAAGTAACTCCAATGTCGTCATTCCGGGATGGTCCGAAGGACCAGACCCGGAAGCTCGAGATATGGATCAGCCCGGTCGCCTCACGCGGCCGGGCTTTTCGCAGCGACGTCCTCACTGAGCATCGCGATCGATGCCAGCGCGGTGGCCGTATGCTTCTCGACGCCGTCGCTGACGCAGAACACGTCAGCCGCGACCACCGCGACCTGACGGCCCGGCTTGATCACCCGGGCCCGGCAGATCAGCTTCTCGCCGACCGCAGGCGACAACAGATTGAGCTTGTATTCCGCCGTCAGCGCCGGCTGGCCGCGCGAGGTGGCGGCCGCAATCGTCGCGGCGTTGTCGACCAGGAAAGCGGTGACGCCGCCATGGAAGAAGCCGTGCTGCTGCAACAGCTCCGGCCGGCGCTCCACGGCGATGGTGCAGGTGCCGCGCGACAAGTCGGAGAGCTCGGCGCCGACCAGGTTCATGAAACCCTGCCGGCCGACATTGGCGTGGATGCGCTCGGCAATCGGCGCAAATTCCGGATCAGCTTCGGCCCGCATGCGGTCTCCCCTTATTGCTTGTTGATGCGATCGAACGGCCTCAGCGCGCGATTGGCGCAGGCGATCAGCGTGTCCGCCTCGGTGCGCGGATCGGTGCGGTCGCGCCCCGACAGGAAGGCGCGGCAGAAGATCTGCGCCGGACCGATCAGCTGGCTGATGAACATCACCGGCGTCATCGGCAGAAGCTCGCCGCTTGCGACCAGCGGTGCGCGCCAGCGCTCGATGCCTTCGGCAAGCCTTGCATTCTGCGCCCGCTGGGCGTCGCGCACGTCCTCGCCCCATTCGCTGCGCGAGATCTCGAAGAGGTAGCGCGCCTCGCGCCGGCTGGTGACGACCCAGGCGAGATGCGCCCGGATCAGGCGATCGATGCCCTGCTCCGCGTCGGGCACGGGATCGAGCGCGGCCAGCACCGCGGCGTGATAGTGCCGCAGAACCTCCAGAAACAACGCACCGGCGAGCTCCTTCTTCGAGCCGAAGACGTGGAAGAAGCTGCCATTGGAAGCGCGCGCCCGGCTGCGGATCGCGGCCACCGTCGCGGCCTCGAAGCCCACGCGGTCGAACACCATCAGCCCGGCCGCCAACAGATCGTCTCGCACGCTCGCTGCCATCGCGCTTCCTGGAGTATTACTCTAGAGCAATGCTCTAGAACTGGTCAATACGGAGCGGAGGCCGCCATGAAGGCGGCCTCCGCTCGTCTGTCTAAGGACTGTAAAGGACTTACCGCGAGATCGGCGGTGCCGGCGGACCGGAGGACTCGGCCGGCGCCGCGGGCGGGGCCGGCTGCGGCCTGGCCGCCGGCTCGGAGCTAGCTGCGGGGGCAGCCGGCCTGGAAGCAGCCTCTTCCGCCGGCTTTGGCGCCGCCGGCTCGGCAGGCTTCGCAGCGGCAGGTGCAACCGGCGTCACCTGCGGGACGGGGTCGGGTCGCGAGGCCGGAGCGTCGCCGCGCGGCTCGACCTTCGCAGTATCAGGCTTAGCGCTATCGGGCTTAGCGCTATCAGGCTTGGCCTCGACCGGCTTCTCCGATGCCTTGCCGCTGTCTGGCTCGGCCTTGGCGCTGTCAGGCTTGACGGCGTCCGGCTTCGGCTCGCTCTTCTTGTCGTCAGTCGCCGGTGCGGCCGCATCGACCTTCGGGGCTTCCTCGGTCCCGGGCTTGGCGCGGCGCTTGCCCTTGCGTCCCTCGGGCGCAGCCTGTCCCTCGGGCTTCGCGCCGTCATCGGTCGGCCGTGCGGCACGCTTCTGGCGCGTGCCCTCGGCGGCCGGAGTGGCGCCCTCGCCCTCGGGCCTGGCGGCCTCCTGCGCGCGCGGGCGTCGGCCCTGCTGCTCCGGCGAAGCGCCGTCCTTCTTGCCGTCCTTGGCCTGGTAGCGGGTGTCTGTGGCCCCATTGGAGACCAGATAGGCGGAGAGGACGCCCGCCATGTCCGAGCTCGTGGTGTAGTGCTGGCGCAGGAAACCGGGCAGCGAGCCGGGCGACACGGACTTCAGCAGTCCGCGCGGGCTCTTGTGGCAGGCATTGCAGGTTTGCGCGAACAGCTGGGACGGGGACTTGCCGGCCTCGAGGTTCGTCGCCTGCGCAAGAACGGAATCGGCCGCACCGAAGCCAATCAGAAGCATCACCGTCGCGAGGCTGAGCGCTCGGCTCGACATTCCCATGATCTCCGTTGAATTTTACTGCGAAGCAGCCGGCGTCCGGCGCGGCGGCGGTCACCTTTTAACCGATTGAGCCGCGAATGGAAGCAGGTCCACGCACAAGGATGTGGTTAAGCGGTTTTCGAATATCTACTTTGAATACAGTGCAATAGCGCGGCCGGAACCGGCTCGCTAGATTTAGATGCAAACGCATAGGAACCGCTGCGGCGCCTGGGCGTCAGATATGAAGGCCGGGTTAGTCGCATCTTTCGGGTTCGCTCGAGAGGAGTGCCGATGGACCGTCTGTTGCGTCGATTCCTGTCTCAATTCATCCGCCGCGGCTCGCTGACGGTGACCGGCGCCAGCGGATCGAAGTTCACCGTCGGCGACGGCTCCGGCGAGCCGGTCGCGGTCCGCTTCGTCACCGCGGACGCCGAGCGGAGGGTCCTCATCAATCCCGAGCTGGGGCTTGGCGAGGCCTACATGAACGGCGAGTTCGTGGTCGAGCGTGGCAGCATAGCTGATGCCCTCGCGATCCTGCTCGATCAACCCGACCTATTGCCGCAGTGGGCAAAGCCGTGGTGGCACCTGCGTTACCTGACGCGGCACCTCAAGCAGTTCAATCCCCGCCCCCGCTCCCGTCAAAATGTCGCGCATCACTACGATCTCGACGGCCGGCTCTATTCGCTCTTTCTCGACGCCGACAAGCAATATAGCTGCGCCTATTTCGAGACGCCCGAGATGTCACTGGACGACGCGCAGCTTGCCAAGAAGAGGCACATCGCCGCGAAGCTTCTCGTCAGGGACGGCCAGCGCGTGCTCGACATCGGCTCCGGCTGGGGCGGCCTCGGGCTCTATCTCGCCGAGATTGCGGGCGCCGACGTCACCGGCGTGACGCTGTCGACCGAACAGCTGCAGGTCGCCAATGCGCGCGCCGCCGAAAAGGGCGTGGCGGGCTCGGCCAGATTCCTGCTCCAGGATTATCGCGACGTCGACGGTACGTTCGACCGCATCGTCTCCGTCGGTATGTTCGAGCATGTCGGGGCAAGGTTCTACGACGCCTACTTCCAGCGCTGCGCCGAGCTGCTGAAGGAAGACGGTGTCATGCTGCTGCATTCGATCGGCCGTTCGCAGGGCCCGGATTCGACCAATCCCTGGATCGCCAAATACATCTTCCCCGGCGGCTACATCCCCGCGCTGTCGGAGGTGCTGCCGGCGATCGAGCGTGCGGGCTTCCTTGTCTGCGACATCGAGATTCTGCGCCTGCACTACGCCGAGACGCTGAAGGCTTGGCGCGAGCGCTTCATGGCGCGGCGCGAGGAAGCCGTGCAGCTCTACGAGGAGCGCTTCGCCCTGATGTGGGAATTCTACCTGGCGGCCTGCGAGATGACGTTCCGCAAGCAAGCCATGATGAACTTCCAGATCCAGATCACCCGTCGCCAGAGCGTGGTGCCGATGACGCGCGACTACATCCCGCGGGAGGAAGCCCGGCTGCGGGCGCGCGAGGGCGCGGCGATGCCGAGGCTCAAGCTGGCTGGTGAATAGGTCCGGATCCTAGTGACGAGGCGTCGAAATCCCGGATGTCCGGAAAGACGCCGTTAACGCCAATTGCGCCCGCAATTCCAGCAGGATTTCGGGGGCGACCGGCTGGCGACGCACCTCGGGCCGCTCCGCATGCTTCATGGCGGCGATCAAACCGGACAGCCAAAGCCGGCTGCCTGCCTCGCTTCGCCAGTTCTGGTGCTGCCGTTCTGGCTGCATCGCTCGCCTCGTATCCCTGTCGGCGGGGAAAAAGATAATCCCCTGCCCCTCCGGCTGTTCCGGCATGCCCCGAAAGAATCCGGGGAGATGTGATCTGTTTCACATAAGTCTGGTCGGGCCTGGCTTAGACCGTCGCCATGAGCAAAGAGACCCAAACCTCATTCGACGTGCAGGACGACCTCCGCACCGATTACGCCCTGATCGTCACCGGCGTCGGGGCGGCCCTGGTTGCGCTGGTCTACCTCCTGCTGGTCTGAAGCCGAGCCGAATGCGGCTGCGTTGCGTCATTTCGCGCGCCTCCCCATAGGTCTGCGCGCCAGCCGACAGGGTTCATGGGTTTCAGGATTTTTCCAAGGCGCGACCGCGGTCCCTTTGGGACGAGTGAGCTCCGCCAAAATCCAGTCAAGCGCGGCGCATGCTGCGGCTGCTAATCATCCACCATTTTAACTGAGCGGTTGATAGCGGTCAGCTTTCGCTTCCGCTTTGGCCTGCGGCGGCGCTTTATCCCGGCCCCGCATCCGCCCAAGAAAATTGCTAAGCACGTCCGACCATGGCACTGACTGATTCGAACGTTCTCAAACTCGCGCCCGATGCCGGAACTCCCGCCTATCGGAGCGCGCCGCACAATATCGAGGCGGAACAGAGCCTTCTGGGCGCGATCCTGGTCAACAACGACGCCTTCTACCGCGTCTCCGACTTCCTCGAGGCGAAGCACTTCTTCGAGCCGCTGCACCAGACCATCTTCGAGACCGCCGGCAGCCTGATCCGGATGGGCAAGATCGCCACCCCGGTCACGCTGAAGACGTTCCTGCCGGCCGATACCGATGTCGGCGGCATGACCATCGGCCAATATCTGGCGCGGCTTGCGGCCGAAGCGACCACCATCATCAACGCCCAGGATTATGGCCGCACCATCTACGATCTGTCGTTGCGCCGCGACCTGATCGGCATCGGCGAGGACATGGTCAACGTCGCCTATGACGCGCCGGTCGACTTCCAGCCGCGGGCACAGATCGAGGACGCCGAGCGAAAGCTGTACGAACTGGCCGAATCCGGCCGCTATGACGGCGGCTTCCAGAAGTTCTCGCAGGCGCTGGCGGTCGCGGTCGATCTCGCGGCCAAGGCGTTCCAGCGCGACGGAAAACTGTCCGGCATCTCGACGGGCATGCGCGACCTCGACACCAAGATGGGCGGCCTGCAGCACTCCGACCTCATCATCGTCGCGGGCCGTCCCGGCATGGGCAAGACCTCGCTCGCGACCAACATCGCCTACAATGTCGCACGAGCCTACGTTCCGGAACTCCAGGCCGACGGCACCACGAAGGCCGCCAATGGCGGCGTGATCGGCTTCTTCTCGTGCGAAATGTCGGCCGACCAGCTTGCCACGCGTATCGTGGCCGAGCGCACCGGTGTTCCCTCCTCCCACATCCGCCGCGGCGGCATCTCGGAAGCCGATTTCGAGAAGATCCGGGAGGTCTCGATCGAGCTGCAATCGCTGCCGTTCTATGTCGACGCCACCGGCGGCCTGTCGATCGCGCAGCTGATGGCGCGCGCGCGCCGGCTGAAGCGCCAGAAGGGTCTCGATCTCCTGGTGATCGACTACATCCAGCTGCTCTCGGGTTCGAGCAAGCGCGCCAGCGACAGCCGCGTGCAGGAAATCACGGAGATCACGACGAGCCTTAAGGCGCTGGCGAAGGAACTGAACGTTCCCGTGATCGCGCTGTCCCAGCTATCGCGCCAGGTCGAATCCCGCGACGACAAACGGCCGCAGCTCTCCGACTTGCGTGAATCCGGATCAATCGAGCAGGACGCCGACGTTGTGCTGTTCGTTTACCGCGAGGAATACTACCTCGCCATGAAGGAGCCCCGCCCAGGCACGCCTGAACACGAGAAGTGGCAGCTCGACATGAGCCTTGCGCACGGAAAGGCCGAGGTCATCATCGGCAAGCAGCGCCACGGCCCGACCGGCACCGTCGATTTGGCGTTCGAAGCCTCGGTCACGCGGTTCGGCGACCTGGCACCCGACAGTCAGCTGCCGGCTCGCAGCGACAACGACTACTGAGTTCCTTGAACCGGACCTACCTCTTGCGTAAAACGGCGCCATGACAATGGCGTCCGCCCCGAAATCGATCCCGCAATCCGGCCCACTCTCCGCGGAGGCCAACCAGGCCGCCGCGCTCGCGGCCTATGGCGGCGTGCTGACCGTCGATCTCGACGCGATCATCGCCAATTGGCGCAAGCTCGAGAAGACGGCGGTGCCGGCCGAATGTTCGGCGGTGATCAAGGCCGACGCCTATGGCTGCGGCGCCGAGCAGGTGTCGCGAGCCCTGAGCAAAGCCGGCTGCAAGACCTTCTTCGTCGCCACCATCGAGGAAGCGCGCAAGGTGCGCGCCGCCGTTCCCGAGCCCACGATCTACGTGCTCGGCGGCTACTTCCAGAACACCGGCGAGCACTACGCCAAGATCAATTGCCGTCCGGTGATCGGCGATCTCAACGAGCTCGCCGAATGGGACGTGTTCTGCCGCCGCACCGGCTGGAACGGGGGCGCTGCCATTCACATCGACACCGGCATGAACCGGCTCGGGCTGACGCTGTCGGAAGCGCAGGCCATCATCCCCCGCATCAATGCCGGCGATCACGGCATCACGCTGGTGATGAGCCATCTGGTCTCGGCCGAGCAGCTCAACAGCCCGATCAATGCCAGACAGCTCGCGGCCTTCCGCAGCATCGCCAGTGAGTTCACAGGCGTGCCGGCGGCGCTCGCCAACTCCTCCGGCATCTTCCTCGGCGCGCCGTTCCAGTTCGACCTGGTGCGGCCGGGAGCTGCGCTCTACGGCGTCAACCCGACGCCGGAGGCCGACAATCCCATGCAGCAGGTGGTCGACCTCAAGGCGCGCATCGTGCAGATCCGCACCATCGATCGCGGCGAGACCGTCGGCTATGGCGGCACCTGGACCGCGCGGCGTCCGACGAAACTCGCGATCATCGCGGTCGGTTACGCCGACGGCTATCTCCGCGCCGCGAGCTCCAATGACGGCACCCGCGGCGCCGATGTCATCGTGGCCGGCAAGCGCTGCCCTATCGCGGGCCGCATCTCCATGGACCTGATCGCGATCGACATCACCGATCTGGCGCCGAACGCGGTGCGGCGCGGCCACATGGTGACGCTGCTCGGCGAAGGCATCACCGTCGACGAGCTCGCGCACCATTTCGGCACGATCGGCTATGAGGTGCTGACCGGCCTCGGCCACCGCTATGCCCGCGTCTACAAGGGCGGCAATGTCGAGGAGCCGCTGACGAAGCCGGAGCCCGCGTCAAACGCCGGGCAGCCGCCCGCCCCGCCGCCAATCGAGCAGCCGCCGCTGCCGAGTTAAACGCGCGCGTGCCCCGGACGCAGCGCAGTGCGCCGCACTTCGCGGCGC
This sequence comes from Bradyrhizobium sp. CCBAU 11357, assembly GCF_028128865.1. Classification (NCBI taxonomy): domain Bacteria; kingdom Pseudomonadati; phylum Pseudomonadota; class Alphaproteobacteria; order Hyphomicrobiales; family Nitrobacteraceae; genus Bradyrhizobium; species Bradyrhizobium sp. CCBAU 11357. The sequence continues at coordinate 207,999 of NZ_LBJW01000109.1, forward strand.
AATGCGCTGCAGAGCCGGGGCCTATCTCTCGACAGCGTAGCGTGTCGCCTTCTGGATCCCGGCTCGCGCTTCGCGCGTCCGGGACACGAGGGCTACTTCTTCTTTCTGCTGTCCAGCGCTGTCTTGCAGGTGGCACTGAGCTGGTCGCGCTTGGCGTTGAGACAGGCGACGATGCCGCCGCCCGGCGCGATGCCGGCGCAGAATTTGTCATAGTCCGCCTTGCACGCGCCGCGCGTTTCGGCTGACTGTGCCGTGGCCCCGGAGAACGCGACGACGAATGCAGTAGCGGCAAAGCTCAACTTGAACATTGTATCTCCGAGGACGGAAGGCAGGAGCCGGTAGCTCTACATGAAGATCGCGACATTCAACATCAACAACATCAACCGCCGCCTGCCCAATCTGTTGGCATGGCTGCGCGCGGCGAAGCCCGATGTCGTCGCGCTTCAGGAGTTGAAGGCAAGTGATGGCGAATTTCCGGCGGCCGCCATCGAAAAGGCCGGCTATGGCGCGGTGTGGCGTGGACAAAAGACCTGGAACGGCGTTGCCATCCTCGCCCGCAACGCCGAGCCGGTGCTGACGCGCGACCGGTTGCCGGGAAAGCCTGCCGATCTCGAAGCGCGCTACATCGAGGCCGCCGTGCGCGGCGTCATCGTCACCAGCATCTACCTGCCCAACGGCAATCCGCAGCCGGGACCGAAATTCGACTACAAGCTCGACTGGTTCGCGCGGCTGCGGCGCCACGCCAAGACCTTCATCAAGCAGGACCTGCCGGTGGTGCTCGCCGGCGACTACAACGTCGCGCCCAGGGAGATCGACATCTATCCGACGCGCTCATGGGACAAGGATGCGCTGATCCAGCCGAAGAGCCGCGCCGCCTTTGCCGCGCTGGTCGAGCAAGGCTGGTGCGACGCGATCCGCGAATTGCATCCGGACAAGCGCATCTACACGTTCTGGGACTACATGCGGAACCGCTGGCCGCGCGATGCGGGCCTGCGGCTCGACCATCTCCTGCTCAGCCCAGCCTTGGCCTCACGGCTGACGAAGGCCGGGGTGGACAAGAAGATCCGCGGCGAGGATGGCGCAAGCGACCACGCGCCGGCTTGGGTGGTGTTGCGGTGACCCTCACCACAAATTCCTGCCGTCGATCACGTTCACCGGCAAGGCCTCCAGATCGAAATCGTCGAACAGACGCGCGTTGACGGCGACCTTCGGATTGTCGAAATCGGGCTTGCCGCTCGACCAGTCCGGCGATTCCGAATAGGTGCCGCAGCCGCAAGTCGCGCAAAAATGGTGTTTGACGGTGCGGCTGCCCCAGAGATAGGTCGCCACGTTCTCCGGCGGCGACACCAATCGGAACTGCGCCGGCTTGTAATAGGCCCACAGCGCGCCGCGCTTGGCGCAGAGCGTGCAGGTGCAGCGCGTCAGGCTCGAAGGCGCCTCCGTCACCTCGAACACCGTCTCACCGCAATGACAGCTTGCCTCGATCGGCATGATCCGCTCTCCCCGTTTGTCAGGAGGTGGTCGTAGCCCGTTCCTGCTGCCAACATGCTGTCAGCAGCGGCACGGTCAAAACAAAAAGGTGAAAACAACCCCATGCACAGTAGGAGACCTCAGTCCGGTCACACAGCGCACCGCGCCGGCGTGAGAGGCTCTTCAGGTGACCCCCTCATCGGGAATATTGAGAACATTGCCGCAGGCCTTGCAATGGACGGCGTCGGCATCATGCCTCTGGAGCCCGCAAGTCGGGCACGGAAATCGCACCTTGTGCGGACTGAGCAGTGCGCGGGCGAGATTGAAGAACAGCGTGACGCCGAAAATCATGATCACGACGGTGATCAAGCGGCCGACCGTGCCCGGCAGGGTAATGTCGCCGAAGCCGGTCGTCGTCAGTGCCGTGACGGTGAAATACAGGGCATCGGCATAGTTCCGGATCTCATCGTTCCGAAACTTCTGGGTCTCGTAAACGACGCCGGTCATGACGAAGATGAAGACCGCCAGATTCGTGACGGCGAAGATGACGTCTTCATTGCGACGAAAGAATGGAGAATCGAGGCGGAGCCTCACCAGCATCTGGTAGTCGCGAAGCAGCCCCAACGTCCGCAGGATCCGGAGAAAGCCGCCCGCTTCGCCGGCAAGCGGCGCCAGGAAGGACACGATCGCGACCATGTCTGCCCAGGTCGCGAGCTGGGTGAACTTCCGAAGCGGATGCCGATCGACCAGGAGCCGAGCCGAGAAGTCGGCAAGCAGTATGGCGCCGAACAGAACATCGAGCGTCTCGACGATGTCACTGGGCTGCAGGAACGAGGTTGCAATGATGAACAGCACCGTCACGATATCGAAGACGAGCAGCGCATAGCGGAAGCGCACGCCGTCCGGCGTTGCGCCCTCGTAAAGGCGGCGGACCTTGCTTCGGAGAGACGTTATGGTCACGGCACCATGATCGCGGTTCGCACGAATGATGCCAACTCGGAACGGGTGCCGCAAGGTCCGCTCCAATCGCGCTGTTTCTGCCGGAGCAGCAGAAGGTTGCCGCCCCCGAAAGAATGGCGCGCGCAATTCAGGAGCGAGGAGAACGAGGCAGCACTCGAGACAATGTTCGCCCTCTCCGGTCCCTCCGGTTACACTGCTCCGATTCCCGGAGCGCTCCTCTTGGCCTTTCTCTTCGTCCTCACCGTCGGTCTCGCCGCCGGCACCATCTCAGGCATCGTCGGCACCGGCTCGTCGATCATGCTGATGCCGGTGCTGGTCTATGCCTACGGGCCGAAGGAGGCCGTGCCGATCATGGCGGTGGCCTCCGTGATGGCGAACTTCTCCCGGATCCTGGCGTGGTGGCGCGAGGTCGATTGGCGGGCCTGTGCGGCCTATTCGGTTACGGGCATTCCGGCGGCGGCGCTCGGCGCGCGGACGTTGCTGGCACTGCCCGCGCATGCCGTCGATCTCGCCATCGGCCTCTTCCTGATCGCGATGGTGCCGGTGCGGCACTGGCTGGCGCGGCACGACCTCAAGGCCAATCTCTGGCATCTTGCGATCGGCGGCGCGGTGATCGGCTATCTCACCGGCATCGTGGTCTCGACCGGGCCGCTCAGCGTGCCGCTGTTCCTGTTCTACGGCCTGTCCAAGGGCGCCTTCCTCGCCACGGAGGCGGCCTCCTCGCTTGGCCTCTATTTCGCGAAGTCAGTGACGTTCGAACGTTTCGGCGCGCTGACTGGCGAGGTCTTCATCAAGGGCCTGATCGCGGGCTCCTCGCTGATGTCGGGCGCCTTCATCGCCAAGCGCTTCGTGCTGCATCTGAAGCCGGACGTGTTCCGCCTGGTGATGGACGCGATCATGATCGCGGCCGGGCTCTCGATGCTCTGGAACGCAGCGCAGCCGTAACCCGGCCACGGCTCAGGCGGCGAATTCCGGGGTGATCGATGGGCTGTCAGCGATGACGCGGCTCTCCGCCGCCGGCTGGCCATCGAGCCATTGCAGCACGGCCTCGAGCGGCTGCGGCCGCTGGTAGAGGAATCCCTGTCCGAGCCGCACGCCCATCTCGCGCATGGCCGCGGCCTGCTCGGCGCGCTCGATGCCTTCGGCGACCAATGTCAGCCCCAACGTGGCGGCGAGCGATGCGATGACGCCGACGATCGCCTTGTCCTCCGCGCTGCCGGGAATTTCGCTGATGAACGCCTTGTCGATCTTCACCTTGTCGAGCGGGAAGCGCCTGAGATGGGCGAGCGAAGAGTAGCCGGTGCCGAAATCGTCGAGCGCGATCGTGGCGCCCAGGCGCCGCAGGCGATGCAGCGTTTCGGAGGCGCTGGCGATGTTGTTGATCAGCGATCCCTCGGTGATCTCGAGCTCGAGCATCGATGCCGCGACACCGAAGCGCGCGCAGGTCGCGCGCAGCTCGGCGGCGAGCGAATGGTCGGCAAGCTCGGACGGCGGCAGATTGATCGCGATCCGGATCTGCGGCCTGCCCGCAGCCGCCAATTGCTGCAAGGCCCGGCAGGCATCGGTCAGCACGTACCGGGTCAGCCGCGCATTGTTGCCGCTGCGCTCGATCAGCGGCAAGAATTCGCCGGGGCCGATCACGCCGTGCTCGGGATGGCGCCAGCGGATCAGCGCTTCCAGGCCGACCACCTCATGGCTGTCGAGATCGACCTGGCTCTGGTACCAGACCTCGAACTGACCCTCGCCAAAGCCGGTGGGAATGGCGAGCTCGAGATCCCTGCGGCGGCGATAGTCGCGCTGGAGCGCTTCGTCCAGCACGGCGACCGTGCCGGGCGCCTTGCTCTTGGCATGATAGAGCGCGATGTCGGCGAGCGTCGGCAGATGCGACAGCTCCGGATCGTCGGCGTGGCGCACGGCAAGGCCGATGCTGGCGCGCGGCACCACCTGCTTGTCGTGGAGGCGGATCGGCTCGGAAATGGCATCCAGCACGCGTTGAGCGAATGCGTGCGCGGCTTGTTCGTCGCTCACCTCGGGGCGAATGACGACGAACTCGTCGCCGCCGAGCCGGGCAACCCAGTCCTCGGCTTCGACCGCGTGACGAAGACGCTGCGAAATCTGGACCAGGAACGCGTCGCCGGCCTCGTGACCGAAGGTGTCGTTGATGCCCTTGAAATCGTCGAGATCGATGAAGCAGAACGCGACCAGCGTATCCGGCGCGCCTCCATTCTGGCTCGTAACGGCCAGGCGCTCGGTCAGTGAGCGCCGGTTCGGCAGCCCGGTCAGCGGATCGTGCGTGGCCATATGCCCGAGCCGGTCCAACGCGCCTGACGTCGTGTGCTGCATGGCGTTGAAGGCGCGCGCGAGCTGGCCGAATTCGTTCGAGGACGTGACATCAGCCGGATAGGCCCGGCCGTCCTGCTTGCTGCGCTGGATCGCCGACATCATGGCCGCAAGCGGCCTGCCGATGAAGATGTTGGCGGAGATCCGCATGGCGATCAGGGTCGCGAAGGTTGCGAGCAGCCCGACGACGAGCAGCAGCATCAGGCGGCTGCCCGCATCCGCGTACAGCGTCGCACGCGAATAGGCGATGGCGATGCGGCCGGCCTGAACGGCCATATTGCCGTTGCTGTAGCGGATCGGGTGCGAGACCTCAGCGACTGACTGGCCTTCCGAGCGCGCGACCACACGGGCGATCGCGGCGCCGGTATCGTCATAGACGGCCGCCGCCGCAATGGTCTCGTCGTGCATGATCTCGTTGAGCACGCCCGTGACCTGGTCGTAGCGCATCTTCCAGAGCGGCTCGGCGATCAGCTCGGCGCGGCTCTCGGCGACGCGGGCGATGCGGGCGTCGAGCTGCCTGAGCTGCGACCAGAAGCTCGATGCCTCGACGCCGGCGGAGGCGAGCAATTGCACCAGCAGCAGAACGGGCACGGTGGCCCAAATCATCGCGTGGACGACCGAGCGCAAGCGCGGTGGCTCTTCCTGCTGGTTGCGATCCGGATCGGTCATCGCCTCATCCTTGCGCATCAATCCGCAACGCCTTCGGCAAGCGGCAGCGACGAGATGAGCGCACCGACGGAGAAGTCATATTGACCGCAGCGCCCGGCCTGCGCCCGGAACCGCGTGAAGTCGATCCGGTCGAACGCCCGGGTCCTGATGAGATCGCCGACAGACGCGAGATTGTCGCGGGTGATCGCCGACGTCTTGACCTCGACGCGGGGCGAAACGGCGGCGAAATCGCAGCCGTCGGCATAGTCGCGCAGCAGAACGACGGACCAGCCGCCGAGCAGGAAATGCCCGCCATCGGTCAGGAGCATGCGGCCGGCCTTGATCTCGCGCATCGCATCCTCCGACCAGTTGAGGCCGACCACCTGGATGTTCTGGCCGGGCACGAGGCCCGCGGCGATTGCCGCACGTAGCGCGCCGAGCGCCATCGGATCGTTTCCAGCCCAGATCCCGGCAGGCCGGATTTCCTTGCGTGCGGCCCAGCTCAGATAGTTTGCCGTAACCCGCTCGGCCTCGGACTGCGTCCAGTTGGCGAACAGCATGCGGTCCACCACGACGTCGGACGCAGCGTCCGCCGCGAGCTTGAGGCCGGCATTGCGGGCGATCGAGGCGGGCGTCGTCTCGTCGCCCCCGATGCCGAGAATGTGGATCTTGCCATCCGGGCTCTGCCATTTCTCGGCACGCGCGGCCGTGATCAGCGCATCGGCCATCCGCGCGCCCGCAATCTGAAGATCGGTCGTGATGTCGCCGAGCCAGGTCTTGAGCTTGTGCCTCGGCGGTCCAAGACGCACCGCGTCCTCGCCGATCAGCGTGTTCGAAAGCAGCAGCGTCTTGACGCCCGCGGCTTCGGCGGCCTCCAGGATGGGAGCGGCGGCGGATTCCTCGTTCGACAGGATGAGGAAGTCCGGCTTGTCGGCACGGGCCACCACGCCGAAGCCGAGCTCCCGCATGGTGCGGTAGTTCCGCTCGCTGGTCAGCACCTCGACATGCGCGTCGAGCTTGCGGCCGGCAGCCTGCATCGTCTGCGCGACCATATCCCAATAGACCTCGCCGGACTTGCCGGGATTGACGAAGACGATGTTGAGGGGCTTGGCAAGGCTGCGGCCAGCGGACCCGAAAACGCCGCAGGCCACGCCCGCCGCGAGCAATATTCGCAGAAATCTCGTCATCTTCGCCGCCCCCGTTGGTTCCGAGATTGGACCCGCGTCCGCTAAGAATTGGCAAAATCCAGCCGGGCACGGCGGCACAGAGCTAACGAAGGGTATATCTCCGGTGCCAAATTGAGATATTCGAAGCTCCGGCGATCGGCCCGCCATTCCGTGCTATCAGCACATCCGAAACCCGCGACTCGCTGTCCCCATGGCCAAATCCACGCTGTCCTTCGTCTGCCAGAACTGCGGCGCGGCCTATAACCGCTGGCAGGGCAAGTGCGAGTCCTGCGGCGAGTGGAATACGCTCGCGGAAGAAGACACCAGCGGCAGCGTGCCGGTGTCGATCCGCTCCAAACGCAAGGGCCGAACGTTTGCGCTGGAGAGCCTTGCCGGCAAGAGCCCGGACGCGCCGCGCCTGTCCTCGGGGATGACCGAGCTTGACCGTGTCACCGGCGGCGGCTTCGTGCGCGGCTCGGTGCTGCTGGTCGGCGGCGATCCCGGCATCGGCAAGTCGACGCTGCTGACGCAGGCGACCAGCCTGCTCGCGCGTGCCGGCCACCGCGTCGTCTACATCTCCGGCGAAGAGGCGGTCGCGCAGGTGCGCCTGCGCGCCGAGCGGCTCGGGCTGTCGGACGCGCCGGTGCAGCTCGCGGCCGAGACCTCGGTCGAGGACATCGTCTCGACGCTGTCGGAGGGCGCAGTGCCCCGGCTGATCGTGATCGACTCGATCCAGACCATGTGGACCGACACGGTGGAATCGGCGCCCGGCACGGTGACGCAGGTGCGCGCTTCGGCGCAGGCGCTGATCCGCTTCGCCAAGAAGACCGGAGCCGCCATCATCCTGGTCGGCCATGTCACCAAGGACGGCCAGATCGCCGGCCCCCGCGTGGTCGAGCACATGGTCGACGCGGTGATGTCGTTCGAGGGCGAAGGCTCGCAGCAATTCCGCATCCTGCGCGCGGTGAAGAACCGCTTCGGGCCGACCGACGAGATCGGCGTGTTCGAGATGACGGGCCTCGGCCTGCGCGAGGTCACCAACCCGTCCGAGCTGTTCCTGTCCGAGCGCGATCTCGGCACGCCCGGCACCGCGGTCTTCGCCGGCATCGAGGGCACGAGGCCCGTTCTGGTCGAATTGCAGGCACTGGTGGCCCCAACCTCGCTCGGCACCCCGCGCCGGGCCGTGGTCGGCTGGGATCCGAGCCGGCTCTCGATGGTGCTGGCCGTGCTGGAGGCCCATTGCGGGGTCAAGCTGTCCGGCCACGACGTCTATCTGAACGTTGCCGGCGGCCTGCGCATCCACGAGCCCGCGGCCGATCTCGCCGCCGCCGCGGCCCTGGTGTCGTCGCTGGTTAATGCGCAGTTACCCACCGATGCCGTCTATTTCGGCGAAATCTCGCTGTCGGGCGTGGTGCGCCCGGTGGCGCAGACCCCGGCCCGGCTGAAGGAGGCGGCAAAGCTCGGCTTCCAGCGCGCGGTGCTGCCCGAATCGGCACGGGGCGATGCGGGCGGCGACGCCGGACTGTCCCTGAACTCGGTGAACAGCCTGACGACATTGGTCGCCGAGATCGCAGCCCGGGGCTCCCGCCGGGGCGAATCCAGCGCGCAGCCAGAGAAAAATGCCACACCGGCAAGATTCCGCCGCGGAGAGGGTTAGGTGGAGGTGACGGCGGAGGCCCTCGCCGCTATACAGCCGTCACAAAAGCAGCATGGGATTGCGTGGTTGCGGCCTTGCCGGGAACGCCGTCTGCCCGTCTTTTAGGGCAGCGGCCAAACACCGATTCGCTAGAGCACCTTTGAAGTACGAGCGGACCAGACCAGCCGATGCCAGTAACACTCCTCGACCTCATCCTGCTCGGTGTGATGCTGATCTCGGGCCTGCTCGCCATGGTCCGCGGCTTCATGCGCGAAATCCTGTCGATCGCGGCCTGGGGTGCGGCGGCGATCGTGACGCTGTATTCCTTCTCGAAGCTGCTGCCGACCGCCAAGACCTATTTCAACAACGACACGGTCGCGAGCGTGGTCGTGGTCGCGGGCGTGTTCGTCGGCACCCTGGTCGTGGTCTCCGTCATCACGGTCCGGATCTCCGACATGATCCTGGATTCGCGGATCGGCGCGCTGGATCGCACCCTCGGCTTCCTGTTTGGGCTGGCTCGCGGGCTTTTGATCGTCGTGGTCGCCTTCCTGTTCTTCACCTGGCTGGTGCCGGACAAGCAGCGCCCCGACTGGGTCACCGGGGCCAAGTCCCGCGTCGTGCTCCAGGGAACCGGTGATTGGCTGATGGCCCTCTTGCCTGACGACCCCGAGAACACCATCTTGAAGAGATTCAAGAAAAACAAACCAGATGATGATCAAGCTGAATCCGAGCAGCAGCCTTCGGGCAGTGGCGACGGGTACAGTAAATCGGCTCGTGACGGCATGAAAAAGCTGATCGAGAAACCTGCGACGCGTTGATAGAACCCTAGAGAGAGGCGAGAACGAGATGCGACACCCTGACCAGGACGCCCTGCTTGATCTCGATCCAAACGCCGGTCCAGGCCCGGCCGCACTCGAGCTTCAGGACGATCTGGAAGGCGATACGCTGCGCGAGGAATGCGGCGTCTTCGGCATCTACGGCCACCCTGATGCGGCCGCCATCACCGCGCTGGGCCTTCACGCCCTGCAGCACCGCGGCCAGGAGGCCGCCGGCATCGTCTCCTACGACGGCAGCCGCTTCCATTCCGAACGCCGCCTCGGCCTCGTCGGCGACACCTTCTCCCGCCGCGAGGTGATCGACCGCCTGCCCGGCAGTGTCGCGGTCGGCCATGTCCGCTACGCCACGACCGGCGCGACCATCCTGCGTAACGTGCAGCCGCTGTTCGCCGAGCTCAATGCCGGTGGCCTTGCGGTCGCCCACAACGGCAACCTCTCCAACGGCCTGACGCTGCGCCGCGAACTCGTCAAGAATGGCGCGATGATGCAGTCGACCTCCGACACCGAGGTGATCCTGCATCTGGTGGCGCGCTCGAGGCGCAGCCGCTTCATCGAGCGCTATATCGACGCGCTGCGCGAGATCGAAGGCGCCTATGCACTGGTCTCGCTCACCAACAAGAAGCTGGTCGGCGCGCGCGATCCGCGCGGCATCCGCCCGCTGGTGCTCGGCGAGCTCGACGGCTGCCCGATCCTGACCTCGGAAACCTGCGCACTCGACATCATCGGCGCGCGCTTCGTGCGCGACATCGAGCCCGGCGAGGTCATCGTGTTCGACGAGAACGGCCAGGACATCCACAAGCCGTTCCCGCCGATGGCGCCGCGCCCCTGCATCTTCGAATACATCTACTTCTCGCGGCCGGATTCGATCGTCCACGGCCGCTCGGTCTACGAGGTGCGCAAGAATTTCGGCGCGCAGCTCGCGCGCGAGAGCCATGTGCCTGTCGACGTCGTGGTGCCGGTGCCGGATTCCGGCGTGCCCGCGGCGGTCGGCTACAGCCAGCATTCGGGCGTGCCGTTCGAGCTCGGCATCATCCGCAACCACTATGTCGGCCGCACCTTCATCCAGCCGACGCAGGCGATCCGCGAATCCGGCGTGCGCATGAAGCACTCGGCCAACCGCGCCGCGATCGAAGGCAAGCGCATCATCCTGATCGATGACTCCCTGGTGCGCGGCACCACCTCGAAGAAGATCGTGCGCATGATGCGCGATGCCGGCGCCAAGGAGGTGCACTTCCGCCTCGCCTCGCCACCGATCCTCTACCCTGACTATTACGGCATCGACCTGCCCGACCGCGGCGGCCTGCTGGCTGCGACGCATTCGCTGGAGGAGATGCGCGAGCTCATCGGCGCGGACTCACTCGCCTTCCTGTCGATCGACGGCATGTACCGCGCCATGGGCGAGCCCGGCCGCGACCCCGCCAATCCAAAGTTCGCGGATCACTGCTTCACCGGCGTCTATCCGACCCATCTGACCGACCAGACCCAGACCGAGCCGCAGCCGCGGCAACTGTCGCTGCTGGCGGAAGCGAGCTGACGGCGAGAGCATGCGATGACCCAGTCGGTAATTGCAACTACCGGCGGCCTATTGCTTATTGGGTTTATCGTCTTTGCCTTTCGACAAGGCTCGAAGGTCACTCCCGATGACCGGGAAGATCGTGGACCTTCCGTGGGGACCGGCAACGACTACTAGGTCTGGCTTGTTTTCGTATGACCGGCCTTGTCCCGGCCATCCATGCCTGTAAAACCCCGTCATGACCAAGCCCCTTGCTGACCGTATCGCTCTCGTCACCGGCGCCTCGCGCGGCATCGGCTATGCCACCGCAATCGCGCTGGCCAAAGCTGGCGCGCATATCGTGGCGACGGCGCGCACGCAAGGCGGGCTTGAAGAGCTCGACGACGCGATCCGGAAAGAGGGTGGCAGTGCCACCCTGGTGCCGCTCAACCTCACCGATTCCGACGGCATCGCGCGTCTCGGCGCCGGCCTGCACGAGCGCTACGGCAAGCTCGACATCCTCGTCGGCAATGCCGGCGTGCTCGGCCCTTCCTCGCCGATCGGCCATATCGAGCTGAAGACCTTCAACGACGTGATGGCGGTGAACGTCTCCGCGAATTTCCAGCTGATCCGCTGCATGGAGCCGCTGTTGAAGCAGTCCGATGCCGGCCGCGCCGTGTTCATCACCTCGGGTGCCGCCAACAAGGCCACCGCTTACGTCAGCCCCTACGCGGCGTCCAAGGCCGCACTGGAGACGCTGGCACGCGCCTGGGCACAGGAAACCGCAAACACGAAGCTGCGCGTCAACCTGTTCAATCCCGGCCCGATCCGCACCCGCATGCGCGCCACCCTGATGCCCGGCGAGGATCCGGCGACGCTCGACACGCCCGAGCAGGTCGCCGAATTCATCGTGCCGCTGTGCGCGCCCGATTGGACCGAGACCGGCAAGTTCTACGACTACAAGACCCGCACCCTGATGAGCTTCCGTGCTCCGGCCTGATTGCCTTCGAAGCCATGCCGGGGGGCACGGCCATATCGCCGAAGTCGGTGCCGTAACGCGCACTCAGAAATTCACGCTGACATCGCACGCGCTGAAATAGCGTCTCAACGCATTTTGCCCAAAAGTTAACCGAAGGATGACGCTAGGACGCAGCGTCATCCGGCTTTAGGTGCATTGCCGTCGGCCGTGGGACACGGTAGAGCGATCACTTGGAACAAGGCTCCCAAAGAGAGCCGTTCGCATATTTGACAATGGAGGAAGCCTTTTATGACGATGCCCGCACGCCGCACCGCGGCTCTTCTGGCCTGTGCCGCTTTCGGCTTTGCCACATCCGCCTTCGCGCAGGACAAGACCATCAAGATCGGCGTGCTCAACGACATGTCGAGCCTCTATGCCGACATCGGCGGCCCGAACTCGGTCGCGGCGGTGAAGATGGCGGTCGAAGATTCCGGCCTGAAGGCCAAGGGCTGGACCATCGAGGTGCTCTCCGGCGATCACCAGAACAAGCCTGACATCGGCGTCAACATCGCCCGGCAATGGATCGACGCCGACAAGGTCGACGCCATCGCCGACACGCCGAGTTCCGGCGTCGCGCTCGCGGTCAGCAACCTCGTCAAGGAAAAGAATGCGGTGCTGCTCAATTCGGGTGCCGCCACCGCCGACCTCACCGGCAAGGCCTGCACGCCCAACACCGTGTCTTTCACCTACGACACCTACATGCTCGCCAACGGCACCGGCAAGGCGCTGACCAAGGCGGGGGGCGACAGCTGGTTCTTCCTCACCGCGGATTATGCCTTCGGCCATGCGCTGGAGCGTGATACCGGCGCGGTCGTCACGGCGACCGGCGGCAAGGTGCTCGGCGGCGTCAAGCACCCGCTGAACACGGCGGACTTCTCCTCCTTCCTGCTGCAGGCGCAGTCCTCCAAGGCCAAGATCATCGGCCTTGCCAACGCGGGCGGCGACACCACCAACGCGATCAAGCAGGCCGCCGAATTCGGCATCGTCCAGGGCGGCCAGAAGCTCGCCGCGCTGCTGCTGTTCATCAACGACGTGCACTCGCTCGGCCTGAAGACCGCGCAGGGCCTGACCTTCACCGAGTCGTTCTATTGGGACCTCAACGACCAGACGCGCGAATGGTCGAAGCGCTTCCAGAAGGTCTCGCCCAAGGGCTCGATGCCGTCGATGACGGTTGCGGGTCTCTATGCCGAGATCCTGCATTACCTGAAGGCAATGGAAGCGCTCGGCAGCAATCCGCGTGATGGCGCCAAGGTCGTCGCCAAGATGAAGGAGCTGCCGACTGACGATCCGCTGTTCGGCAAGGGACCACTGCGCCAGGACGGACGCCGCCTCATCCCCGCCTATCTGTTCGAGGTGAAGAAGCCCGAGGAATCGAAGGGGCCGTGGGACTATTACAAGCTGGTCGCCACCATCGCGCCGGAAGATGCGGCCAAGCCGCTCAAGGACAGCGACTGCCCGCTGGTGAAGAAGTGACCGCGTAGCGGTCATCCCGGGATGGTGCGCACGGGACCGCGAAGCGCGGCCCGCAGCACCAGACCCGGGATCTCGCGCGACATGCGACACTGCCGTAGGGTGGGCAAAGCGAAGCGTGCCCACCACTGTTTCGTAGCATGAACAGATCGTGGGCACGGCGCTTACGCGCCTGTGCCCACCCTACGAGACCGTCTTCGTAACGCCCAGCGACCGCACCGCGATCGCAACGCACACCACCATCAGCACCGCGGCGAGCAGGAACGGCGCGCCGGGCAGATGCAGCGGCGCGCTGGCGCCGATGAAGTAGGAAAACGTCAGCGTGAACAGGAACGGGCCGACGAGCTGCGACACGCTCTGCACGCTCGCGGTCGCGCCCTGCAGCTGGCCCTGCTGCTCCGGCGCGACGAGCCGCGTCATCAGCGCTTGCGAGGCGGCACCGGAGATGCCCCACAGCGCCAGAACGGGAATCCCGAGCCAGGACAGCGGTCCGGTCGGCGCGGCGCCGAGCACCACGAAGCCGACCGCGCCGCAGCAGAGGCCGAGCAGCAGCGCGTTCCGCTCGCCGAGCGCGCGCACGATGGGGCCGATCGCAAACCCCTGCACCACCATGGCGCAGATGCCGACCATGGCGAGCGTCAAGCCCACCGTCTTGGAATCCCAGCCGTAGCGATAGGTCGCATAGAGCACGAAGGTCGATGGCAGCACGACGTGGGCGACCTGCGCGATGAAGTTGACGATCGACAACGCGGCCAGCACCGCGTTGGAGCGCAGCAGCTGCAGCGCCCCGAGCGGATTGGCGCTGCGCCAGTGGAACGGGGCGCGCTTGTCGGGCGCAAGCGACTCCGGCAGCACGAACAGGCCATAGAGCGCGTTGGCGAAGCTCAGGGCCGCCGAGGCCCAGAACGGCAGGCGCGGATCGATATCGCCGAGCAGGCCGCCAAGCGCCGGCCCTAAGATGAAGCCGGCGCCGAAGGCCGCCCCAATCCGGCCGAAGACCGCCGCACGCCGTTCCGGCGGCGTGATGTCGGCGATATAGGCGAAGGCGGTCGAGATGCTGGCCGAGGTGATGCCGGAGATCACGCGGCCGACGAACAGCCACGCAAGCGACGGCGCCAGCGCCATCAAGACGTAATCGGCCGCGAGCCCGAAATTCGACAGCAGCACCACCGGCCGGCGTCCGAAACGATCCGACAGCGCCCCTAACACCGGCGAGAACACGAACTGCATCAAGGCCCAGGCGGTGCCGAACAGGCCGAAGATGCGCGCGGCATGTGCGGTGTCGTTGTCGACGAAACTTTCGATCAGCTTCGGCAGGATCGGCATGATCACGCCGAGCGCGAGCATGTCGAGAAGGATGGTGACGAAGATGAAGGCGACGGCGCCGCCCCTGGCCGGCGCTGCGCCGTGCACCACCGCTTCGCCCGCGCCGTCGCTCACGACGGCCGCTTGCGCTTGTGCGCGAAGGGATTGGCCTTCTCGCGCAGCGTGATGCGCACCGGCGTGCCCGGCAGCTCGAAGGTCTCGCGCATCGAATTGGTGAGATAGCGCAAGTAGGATTGCGGCACGGCGTCCGCGCGCGAGCAGAACAGCACGAAGCTCGGCGGGCGCGCCTTGGTCTGGGTGATGTAGTTCAGCTTCAGCCTGCGGCCGGAGACCGCGGGCGGCGGGTTGGCCTGGATCGCCTGCTCGAACCAGCGATTGAGCGCTGAGGTCGGCACGCGCCTATTCCAGATCGCATAGGCGTCCTGGATCGCCTGCATCAGGCGGTCGATGCCCTCGCCCATCAGGCCCGACACAGCGACGATGGGCACGCCCTTGAGCTGCGGCAGCCAATGATCGGCATCGCGGCGCAGGCCCGAGATCGCGCCGCCGCCCTTGGTCTCCATAAGATCCCATTTGTTGACGGCCAGCACGACCGCCCGTCCCTCGCGCTCGATCAGGTCGGCGATGCGCAGGTCCTGCTCCTCGAACCGGTTCTGCGAATCCATCATCAGCACGACCACTTCGGCAAAGCGCACCGCGCGCAAGGCATCGGCGACCGAGAGCTTTTCCAGCTTCTCCTCGATGCGCGAGCGCCGGCGCAGGCCCGCGGTGTCGAACACGCGGAAGTCGCGGCCCTTCCAGTTGATCTCGACGGCGATGGAGTCGCGCGTCGTGCCGGCCTCCGGGCTGGTCAGCAGGCGCTCCTCGCCGAGCAGATGATTGATCAGCGTCGACTTGCCGGCATTGGGCCGGCCGACGATGGCGACCCGGATCGGGCGCGTCGCGGCCTCTTCCTCGGTGAGCGGCGCGTCGTCCTCATCCTCGTCTTCCTCGACGGGCTCCGGCATCAGCCCGGCAAGCGCGTCGTAGAGCTCGCCCATGCCCTCGCCGTGCTCGGCCGAGATCTGGATGGGATCGCCGAGGCCGAGCGCGAACGCTTCCATCGCGCCGGCATCGCCGTGCTTGCCCTCGCTCTTGTTGGCGACGAGCAGCACCGGCTTGTTGGCCTTGCGGGCGAAATCGGCGAAGGCGCGATCGGTCGGCGTCAGGCCGATGCGGGCGTCGACGACGAAGAACAGCGCATCGGCCTGCGCGATCGCGGTCTCGGTCTGCTCCTGCATGCGCGCGGTCAGCGAGCCCTTGGCGCCCTCGTCGAGGCCGGCGGTATCGATGATGGTGAAGCGGAGGTCGCCGAGCCTGGCCTCACCTTCGCGGCGGTCGCGGGTGACGCCGGGCAGATCATCGACGAGCGCGAGCTTCTGCCCAACCAGGCGGTTAAACAGCGTCGACTTGCCGACATTGGGCCGGCCGATGATGGCGATCGTGAAGGACATCGGTCATTCGTGCGCTGCCGGGGCTGCGCCTGTCAATGCAACGGGAAAATATCAGCGCGAGAAGCTGCCGCTCGGCAGCGGCGCCGGGAAGGCGCTCTGCGATTGCTGCTGCGTGGCCGGGGCGGGTTGCGCCGGCTGAGCCGGCTGATCCGGCGCGGTGGTGCGCCTGCGGACGATCTTGTGCTTGGGCGGCGGAGCGGACGTCGCTGGCGCGGCCTCCGGCTGGGCCTCGCCATCGACCTCGCCGGCGGGTGCTGCGGCTGGCGCGGCCGCCGTGGCGGGCTGCTTGGCATGCTTTGCCTTGGCCCCCTTCGCCGGCTTGGCCGGCTCCGGCTCCGCAGGCAAGGCCGCCACGGCAGGGGCGTTCGGGTCGGGCTGCTGCTGCTGCGCGCCCTTGTACAGATCCCTCGGCACGCCCTGCTCGAGCCCCGGCACGCCTTCGGGGAAGACCGGCTTGCGGTCGCCCGGCAGCTTCTTCTTGGTATCGAGGAAGTCGAGCAGGTCGCTCGGATCGAAGCTGGAGCAGCCGCCCAGGGCGCCGGTGAAGGCGATCAGGACGGCGGCTGCGATCAAGCGGGGCGTGCGGCGCATCTTGGTGTCTCGTTACGTCAGAGAACCGTCGTCAGCTTTTGGCGACGGGTGGCAACAAAGCCTGGAGCGCCTCGGCGCGCGAGCGCAGGCCGGGCGGCGTTTCGCCGTCTCCGTCAATCGCCTCGAGCCATTTGCGGGCTGCGGTCATGTCGTTGTTGCGCCAGGCCGACAGCGCCAGCATCTCGCGGGCGCTGTGGCGGAAGGTCGATTTGGGCGCGGCGGACGCTTCCAGCCGCTGCTGCATGTCGGCGTAGCTGGCGTTGTCGAGCACGAGGCCGGCGGCGCGAATCTTGGCCAGATCCTGCCACTCGCCGCCAATGCTGCGGTCGGCAGCAATGTCGTCATACATCTTCGCACCCGCCTTGGGATCGCGGCTCGCGGCCTCGGCCGCAGCGCGCAGCCGCGCCAGGGTGCGATAGCCGGACGGCGCCTTGGAAGCGAGCTCGGTGAAGGCCTTCTCGGCGTCCTCGTGCTTGCCCTGCTCGGACAGGTCGACGGCCTTCTCGAAGACGGCGCCGGCCTCGGCGGCCTTCCTGGCCTCGAAATATTGATAGGCGCGCCAACCGCCGACGGCGGCCACGACCAGCACCATCAGGGCGATGAAGTAGATCGAATACCTGTCCCACAGCTTTTTGAGCTGTTCGCGACGTACTTCCTCGTCGACTTCGTTAAAGAATTCAGACACTTATGCTAATCCCATGCCCGTCCGGGTGCGCGCGCCAAGGCGTTCGCGTCAGGAATCCCGTCCCCGCGTGGCGGCGAGGTAGCCTAACGATATGGCGGTGGCAAGGCAAAGCGAGCCCGATCAAGGCGTTAACCACCCGGGACAGCCCGGATGCCGCTGCCCGGCTCAAGCTCCCAGCAGCTCCCGCAGCTGCCGCTTCAGCACCTTGCCGTTGGCGTTGCGCGGCAGCGGGTCTGCCGTGATCGCGATGGTTTCGGGAACCTTGTAGTCGGACAGGCGCTCGGCGCACCAGGCGCGCAGGTCCGTATCGGCCACCGGCTGTCGCGTCACCACCACGGCGTGGACGCGCTCGCCCAGCACCGGACAGGCCTTGGCGATGATTGCACTCTCGACCACGGCGGGATGGCCGGCCAGCACCGATTCGACCTCGGCCGAATAGATCTTCAGGCCGCCGCGATTGATCATGTCCTTCTGCCGGTCGAACACGCGAACGAACCCTTCCGCATCGACCGAGCCGAGATCGCCCGAATGCCAGAATCCGCCCGTGAAGCTTTCGGCGGTGGCCTTCGGATTGTTCCAGTAGCCCTTGATGACGGAGGCGCTCTGGATCCAGAGCTCGCCGATCTCGCCGGGCGGCAGCTCACGTCCGTCCGGGCCCATCACCACGATGCGCGCGCCGGGGCACGGCAGGCCGACGCTGTCGATATGGAGCTCCGTCAGCTCGCCCGGCATGATCGTCGAGGGCGACGTCGTTTCGGTCGCGCCGTAGCAGTTCATCAGCTTCAGGCCGGGAATCTTCGCCTTGAGCTTCTCGATGGTGGCGACCGGCATCGGTGCGCCGCCGAAGCCGCCGATGCGCCAGCTCGACAGATCGTAGCCGTCGAAATCGGGCTGGAGCAGGCAGAGATTGTACATCGCCGGCACCATCACCGTGTAGGTCACGCGCTCGCGCGCGGCGAGCTTGAGGTAATCGGCGGCCTTGAACTCGGGCATGATGATCAGCGCCCCGCCGCAGCGGATCATGGTGGTGATGTTGGCGACGACGCCGGTGACATGGCCGAGCGGCACCGCCGCGATCGAGCGATCGGCCTCCGTCAATTGCAGGCAGGACACGAACACCATGGAGGAATGGACGATGCTGCAATGGGCCAGCATCGCGCCCTTCGGCTTGCCCGTGGTGCCGGAGGTGTAGAGGATCATCGCGGTGTCCTCCTCGCCCACCTCGATCGGTGCCACGGCCGGCGGGTTGTCGGCGAGCCCTGCGAAACGCGACAGAGCCGGGTCATCGGCGACGGCGATGCGATGGATCACATCGGGCATATCATGCGCATCGGGCAGCCGCTCGGCGAGCGCGGCTTCGTGGATCAGGATCTTGGCACCGCAATCCGCGAGCACATAGGCGATCTCCGGCTTCTGCTGGCGCGTGCTGAGCAGCACGGTGACCAGCCCCTCATGCGCGGCGGCAAACAGCAGCAGCGGAAATTCGATGCGATTGCCGAGCAGGATCGCAACACGATCGCCGCGCTGCAATCCAAGCTTGCGAAATCCCGCAGCGATCCGCGCGGCCTGCTCCACCGCGTGGCCCCAGCTCAGGCGGACATTGCCGCAGATCAACGCTTCGCCCTCGGCATTGCGGGCGCAGGCGTCCGCGATCATCGCCCAGAGGCTCGATGGCCGATCGCAAAACGCCGGCACTACTCGATCGCCAAAGCGCGCCTCGGGCCGCATCGGCGGGATCTGAGATTGCGACCAGTCCATCGGGATGCCCTCGGCTTGTTGCTCTTGTTATCTTCTTATCTTCCCCGCATGGACATCCGGGTTTCGTCTTGTGCTGACCGGCTGACTTGATTCTTGCGCATGATCTTATCGGAAAATCGTTGCACACTTTTCCGGATCATGCGCTAAACCCCGATCACGGGCGCACCGATCACCACCGGATGGAACGCGAAGGCCAGGGCCAGATAGGCGACCACGCCGACCGCTACCGCGATCAGATCGTTGGTGACGCCGCCGACCGGAATCGGCGGGCCGCCGGCGTCGGTGCGAGCTTTAAGCGAGATGCGGTCATAGACCGCCCAGCCCAGGAACGAGCCGAACAGGATGATGGAGCCGAGATCGCCGTTGGCCAAAAGATGCGCCGCGGCCCACAGCTTGATACCGGCCAGCATCGGATGCTTCAGCGTCGCGTAGATGCGGCCACGCATGTAGGACGCCACCACGAGGATGACTGCAGGCAGCATCAAGGCCAGCGTGATGTGCTTCATCGCCTTCGGCGGATACCAGACGTCGATCCAGCCGGAGCTGCGGTAGTGGGAATAGCCCCAGATGATCAGCGCCAGCCCGGCCAGCGAGACCGCCGAATAGAGGAGCTTGTAGGTCCCCTCGCCCAGCCTCGCGATCGCCTGCGCGCGCGCCTCTCGTTTGGTTGTAAAAATATGGGATGCAAAAAACAGCACCAGCCCCAGGATCATGACCAGCAGACCCACGACATCCTCCCCGCAGAGCAACCCCCGCCTCTGAGGTATCATCGATTGGCTGCCGCTCGCAACTCGGGCGCTACTTGCCGAGCTCCCGATTGTCGACATAACGGATGGCGATGGGTCGCCCGGCCAACGCCCCGCCAAGACCGCTCGTGAACTTCAGCGGCAGGCAGGCCTTCAGCGATGAATTGATCGCATTGAGATAGGTCGTCCGGGTGTCCGCCGGCACACCCGCAGTCGCGTATGTGAGGCGCGGCGGGCCGATCAGGCCGCCGGCCTTGTTGAAGCTGAAACGCACCGACATCTGCATGCCCGTGCGCGCACGGTCCGATGGCGGCGACCAGCAGCTGCGCAGCGCGGCGAAGAGGTCGCCGATCGTGTCGAGGTCGTGATCGGGCTTTTGATATTTGGCGCGGTCAGCTTCCGCCGGCACGCTTTCGATGGTGAGTTGGAGGTTCTGGCCGTAAGGGTAATCAATCTCGGGAATGCATGGCCCGGGTTCGAGCGGGCTGCAATAGGACGGCGTGCAGGGCTCGCCGTCGAGCACGCTGCAAGGCTCGTGCGCGAACGGGATCGGATTGATCTGGCGCGGCCGTGCGTCGACGACGATCGTCGAGATCGTCAGCAGGATCAGAACGAGAATGCCGCGCCACATGGAGTGAGCTCGTAGGGTCACATGAGTTGAAGGTGGCATTGCCTCCAACAACGTCAAGGCTATCGCCGTTCACGTGCGCGCGTTGGAATCGAGAGGCTGCGGCGTACTGGATTCCCCGCCTTCGCGGGGAATGACAGCTGAGCGTGTGGCGGCAAAGCGCCCGAAATGCTGCCCTACCCCTTCTTCTTGACGTCCTTGACGTTGCTGAACTCGATGCCCTCGGCCCGCTCCCGGGTGTAGCCGAGATAGAACTCGTTGCGGGCGAGATAGACGGGATCGCCGTCGACGTCGTCGGCGATGCTCGAAGTATTGGCGGCGATGAAGGTGTCGAGCTTCTTGCGGTCCTCCGAGGAGACCCAGCGCGCCAGCTGGAACTCGCTGACCTCGAACTCGACCGGCAGCGAATATTCCGCCTCGAGCCGCGCCTTGAGCACGTCGAGCTGCAGCGCGCCGACCACGCCGACCAGCGCCGGGGCGCCATCGCGGGGGCGGAACACCTGCACGACGCCCTCTTCCGACATCTGCTGCAGCGCTTCCTTCAGCTTCTTCGCCTTCATTGCGTCGGTGAGACGGACGCGGCGGACGATTTCCGGCGCAAAGCTCGGGACGCCGACGAAGTTGAATTCCTCGCCCTCCGTCAGCGTGTCGCCGATGCGCAGCGTGCCGTGGTTGGGGATGCCGACGACGTCGCCGGCGAAGGCTTCGTCCGCGACCGAGCGATCCTGCGCGAAGAAGAATTGCGGGCTCGACAGCGGCATGCTCTTGCCGGTGCGCACCAGCTTCGCCTTCATGCCGCGGCTGAGCTTGCCCGAGCAGAGGCGCGCAAAGGCGATGCGGTCGCGGTGGTTGGGATCCATGTTGGCCTGGATCTTGAACACGAAGGCGCTCATGCGGGGATCGGTGGCCTCGACCTTGCGCTGGTCGCTGTCCTGCGCGCGCGGCTCGGGCGCGAACTTGCCGAGGCCTTCCAGGAGGTCGCCGACGCCGAAATTGCGCAGCGCACTGCCGAAATAGACCGGGGTCAGATGGCCCTCGCGGAACGCTTCCAGCTCGAACGGCTTCGACGCCGCGGTGACGAGCTCGAGCTCGTCCTTCACGGCGGAGACGTCGAGATTGGCGTTGAGCTTGGCCAATTCCTCGATCGCGATCTGCTGCGCCGCGCCGGTCTTGGCGCCGCCGCCTTCGAGCAGACGTACGCCGCCATTGACGACGTCATAGGTGCCGAGGAAGTCGCGGCCACGGCCGACCGGCCAGGTCATCGGCGTGGTGTCGAGCGCCAGCGTCTTCTCGATCTCGTCGAGCAGCTCGAACACATCGCGGCTCTCGCGGTCCATCTTGTTGATGAAGGTGATGATCGGGATGTCGCGCAGCCGGCACACCTCGAACAGTTTTCGGGTGCGCGCCTCGATGCCCTTGGCCGCGTCGATCACCATCACGGCGGAATCGACCGCCGTCAGCGTGCGATAGGTGTCCTCCGAAAAGTCCTCGTGGCCCGGCGTGTCCAGGAGGTTGAACACGAGGCCCTCGAACTCGAAGGTCATCACCGAGGTCACGACCGAGATGCCGCGCTCGCGCTCGATCTTCATCCAGTCCGAGCGCGTGTTGCGCCGCTCGCCCTTGGCCTTGACCTGGCCGGCGAGATTGATGGCGCCGCCGAACAGCAGCAGCTTCTCGGTCAGCGTGGTCTTGCCGGCGTCGGGGTGGGAGATGATCGCAAAGGTCCGCCGCCGCGCCACCTCAGCGGCAAGCGGGGAACGGGCCGGCGATTCGGCTGTGGTGGTGGCGATGTCGGACATGGCGGGAGCGTGTGGCAGGGAAAACGGGCCTGATCAAGCCTCATTTGGTGATTGCGGAGACTTCCGGCCAGCCCCATATCGGCGCTTGGATTTATCAGTCTTGGGGGAGGACGGCCTCCCTGCCCACCAGCACCTCAGCCGCGGGGACGACCCTGCCTTGATGGAGGGTCGTCATGGCCTGGAGCATCCTGTTCGTCGCCGGCCTTCTCGAGATCACCTGGGCGATCGGCCTGAAATACACCGAGGGTTTCAGCAAGCTTGTTCCGTCCGCGGTCACGCTTGCGGCCATGGCCGGCAGCGTCATCCTGCTCGGGCTTGCGCTCAAATCCCTGCCCGTCGGAACCGCCTATGCGGTCTGGACCGGCATTGGCGCGGTCGGCACGGCGACGCTCGGCATTGTCCTGTTCGGCGAGCCGGCTACGGCCTTCCGCCTCGCCAGCATCGGCCTGATCGTCGCCGGCATCATCGGACTGAAGCTCGTTACCTGACGAGCTGGACCACCCACCAGGTCAGCGCGGCCACGATGGCCGAGGCCGGGATCGTGATCACCCAGGCATAGACGATCGAGCTGGCAACGTTCCAGCGCACCGCCGAGACGCGACGGGCAGCGCCGACACCGACGATGGCCCCAGTGATGGTGTGGGTGGTCGAGACGGGAACCCCGAGATAGGTCGCCATGAACAGCGTCACCGCGCCCCCGGTCTCGGCGCAAAAACCCTGCATCGGCGTCAGCTTGGTGATGCGCAGGCCCATGGTGCGGACGATGCGCCAGCCGCCCATCAGCGTGCCCAGCGCCATCGCCGCCTGGCAGGACAGCACCACCCAGAACGGCACCGAGAAGTCGCTGCCGAGATGGCCCTGCGAATAGAGCAGCACGGCGATGATGCCCATGGTCTTCTGCGCGTCGTTGCCGCCATGGCCGAGCGAATAGAGCGAGGCGGAGGCGAATTGCAGGATGCGGAAGGCGCGGTCGACCGCGAACGGCGTCGAGCGCACCGACGCCCAGGACACGATCGCCACCAGCAACATCGCGAGCAGGAAGCCGACCAGTGGCGACAGCACGATCGCCAGCACGGTCTTGGACAGGCCGCTCCACACCGCGGCCGAAATGCCGGCCTTGGCCATGCCGCCGCCGACCAGCCCGCCGATCAGCGCGTGCGATGACGAGGACGGAATGCCGAGCGCCCAGGTCACGAGGTTCCAGACGATGGCGCCGACAAGCGCCGCGAAGATCACCTGGGCGTCGACGACCGCGGGATCGATGATGCCGGTGCCGATGGTCTGGGCGACGTGCAGCCCGAACACCAGGAAGGCGATGAAATTGAAGAAGGCGGCCCAGAACACCGCGAATTGCGGCCGCAGAACGCGGGTCGAGACGATGGTCGCGATCGAATTGGCGGCGTCGTGCAGGCCGTTCAGGAAGTCGAACAGCAGCGCGACGGCGATCAAGCCGACCAGGACGGGAAGACCCAACGCGGCATCCACGGCGAGGCCCTATACTTGCTCGATGACGATGCTGTTGATTTCGTTCGCAACGTCATCGAAGCGGTCCGCCACCTTCTCGAGATGGTCGTAGATCTCGACCCCGACGATGAAATCCATCGCATTGCCGTCGCGATGCTTGAGGAACAGCTCCTTCAGCCCGATATCGTGGAGATCGTCGACCCGCCCCTCCAGCTTGCCGAGCTCTTCCGTGATCGCGGTCAGCATCGCGACGTTCGGGCCGATCGACTGCATCAAAGGCAGCGCGCGTCCCACCAGATTGGCGCATTCGATCAGGAGTCCGCCGATCTCGCGCATCGGCGGCTCGAAGGCGCGCACCTCGAACAGCATCACCGCCTTGGCTGTCTGCTGCATTTGGTCGATGGCATCGTCCAGAGAGGTGATCAGGTTCTTGATGTCGCCGCGGTCGAACGGGGTGATGAAGGTGCGGCGCACCGCCGTCAGCACCTCGCGGGTGATGTTATCCGCGTCGTTCTCGAACTGGTTGACGCGCTGGCAATAGACCGGCGTCTCCTCACCCCCATTGAGCATGCCCTGCAGGGCGATTGCGCCCTGGATCACGGTCTGGGCATGCCGGTCGAACAGGTCGAAGAACCGTTCTTCCTTGGGCAGGAACGCACGAAACCATCGCATCATGGGGATAGGCTACCGGTTGAAAATGGTCAGGCCCGCGAGGGGCTGTCATAAAACTGTCATAGACCATTTTCGATCCGCGCGCGTCATCTCACGCCCGCGGAGCCGGATCATCCACCGCTTTCCTGCACCAATGAAATTGGTGCAATATCAGTCGCTTAGAGCGACCGCCGGAAGTAATGCGCGATTTCGCCGATGACGCCGCGGCGGAAGGTGAGCACGCAGACCACGAAGATCGCGCCCTGGATCACCGTCACCCACTGGCCGAAACCCGCCAGATATTGCTGCATGGCGATGATCACGAAGGCGCCGACCACAGGACCGAAAATGGTGCCGAGCCCCCCGACCAGGGTCATCAGCACGACCTCCCCCGACATCGACCAGTGCACGTCGGTGAGCGAGGCATTCTGCGCCACGAACACCTTCAGCGCGCCGGCAAAGCCGGCGAGCGTCCCCGACAGGACGAAGGCCAGGAACTTGTACTGGTCGGTGCGGTAGCCGAGCGAGATCGCGCGCTGCTCGTTCTCGCGGATCGACTTCAGCACCTCGCCGAACGGCGAGTTGATGATGCGGAAGATCAGGAGGAAGCCGGCGAGGAAGCCGACCAGCACGACATAGTACAGCACCGTCGGCTTGGAGAGATCGAGCAGGCCGAACATGCGTCCCTGCGGGATGCCCTGGATGCCGTCCTCACCATGGGTGAACGGGGCCTGGAGATAGATGAAGTACAACAGCTGCGACAGCGCCAGCGTGATCATCGAGAAATAGATGCCCTGGCGGCGGATTGAGATGTAGCCCGTGATGATCGAGAGCACGAACGCCGCGGCCACGCCAACGAGAATGCCGAGCTCCGGCGGCAGCGCCCACACTTTCAGCGCATGCGCGCTGCAATAGCCGGCTGTCCCCAAGAACATGGCGTGGCCAAACGACAGCAGGCCGCCATAGCCGACCAGCAGGTTGAACGCGCAGGCGAGCAGCGCAAAGCACAGCGCCTGCATCACGAAGAACGGGTAGAGGCCCGTGAACGGCACCGCTGCGAGCAGCAACGCCATCGCCACGAACACGGTCATCTCGTCGCGCATCGCGCGCGGGGTTGTCGGCAGCGTGTCGTCCGTCAGGGTTGTCATCTCAGGCCGCCCTTCCCGTCAATCCCGTTGGCTTCACCAGGAGCACCAGCACCATCAGCACGAACACGACGGTGTTGGAGGCCTCGGGGTAGAAATACTTGGTCAGGCCCTCGATCACACCGAGCGCGAAGCCGGTGATGATGGAGCCCATGATCGAACCCATGCCGCCGATCACGACCACCGCGAACACGACGATGATGAGGTCGGCGCCCATCAGCGGCCGCACCTGGTTGATCGGTGCCGAGAGCACGCCGGCGAGCGCGGCAAGACCGACGCCGAGACCGTAAGTGAGCGTGATCATGCGCGGCACGTTGATGCCGAAGGCGCGCACCAGCGTCGGATTCTCGGTGGCGGCGCGCAGGTAAGCGCCGAGCTGCGTCTTCTCGATCAGGAACCAGGTCGCGAGGCACACCGCCAGCGAGAACACGACGACCCAGCCGCGGTAGATCGGCAGGAACATGAAGCCGAGATTCATGCCGCCCCTGAGCTGGTCGGGGATGGCGTAAGGCAGACCCGAGGAGCCGAAATAGTTCTGGAACACGCCCTGCACGATCAGCGCGATGCCGAAGGTCAGGAGCAGGCCGTAGAGATGATCGAGCCCGGTCAGCCATTGCAGCATGGTCCGCTCCAGGATCATGCCGAAGATGCCGACGATGATCGGCGCCAGCAACAGCGCCCACCAATAGTTGATGCCGCCGAGGTTCAACAGGAAATAGGCGACGAAGGCGCCCATCATGTAGAGCGCACCATGGGCGAAATTGATGATGTTGAGCATGCCGAAGATGACGGCAAGCCCGAGACTGAGCAGCGCGTAGAACGAGCCGTTGATCAGTCCCACCAGTAGCTGAGCGTAAAGAGCCTGCATCGATCCCGCACCCGGTCCCTTGTCGTCGTTCCCCAAGAGCAAGCCGGCGCCGTTGCGCCGGCTCGCATCGTCACACTTACTTCTTCACGAGCGGACAGACGCTCTCGGACAGCGGCCGGAACGCCTGATCCGCGGCCGTCGTGCCGATCAGCTTGTAATAGTCCCAGGGCCCTTTGGATTCCTCGGGCTTCTTGACCTCGAACAGATAGGCGGGATGCAGCTTGCGACCGTCCCCGCGGATCGTTCCCTTGCCGAACAGCTGATCGTCCGTCGGCATCTCCTTCATCTTGGCGACCACCTTGGCCCCGTCATGCGGATTGCCGCCCATCGCCTCGAGTGCCTTGAAATAGTGCAGCAGACCCGAATAGACGCCGGCCTGCACCATCGAAGGCATCGCCTTGTTCTTCATGCGCTCGGAAAAGCGTTTGGAGAAGGCGCGCGTGCCGTCATTCAGGTCCCAGTAGAAGGTCTCGGTGAAGTTCAGTCCCTGCGCCACCTTCAGACCGAGCGAGTGCACGTCGGTGATGAAGAGCAGCAGGCCCGCAAGCTTCTGACCGCCCGAGACGATGCCGAACTCCGCCGCCTGCTTGATGGTGTTGGTGGTGTCACCGCCGGCATTCGCCATGCCGATGATCTTGGCTTTGGAGGCCTGCGCCTGAAGCAGGAACGACGAGAAGTCGGCAGTATTCAGGGGATGCTTGACATTGCCGATCACCTTGCCGCCCGACTTCACCACGACCGCGGCGGTGTCGCGCTCGAGGGCATGGCCAAAGGCGTAGTCCGCGGTGAGAAAATACCATGTGTCGCCGCCCGACTTCACCAGCGCCTGCCCGGTACTGTTGGCCAGCATATAGGTATCATAGACCCAGTGGATCGTGTTCGGCGAGCATTGCGCGTTGGTGAGATCCGACGTCGCCGCACCTGTGTTGATCAGGATGGAATTCTTCTCTTTGACGATGTTGTTCACCGCCAGCGCAACGCCGGAGTTCAGGACATCCATGAAGATGTCGACCTTCTCGACGTCGATCCATTGCCGGGCAATCGTGGAGCCGATGTCGGGCTTGTTCTGATGGTCGGCGGAGATCAGGTCGAGCTTCCAGCCTTTGGCAGCGAGCCCGGAGTCCTCGATCGCCATCTGTGCGGCGACGGTCGAGCCAGAGCCGCCGAGATCGGCATAAAGTCCCGAATTGTCGGTCAGCACGCCGATCTTGATGTTCTTGTCCTGCGCGACCGCGCCACCTGCCGCGCCGAGCGCCAGGGCCGTCCCGAGCAACATTGCCGAAATGCTGTGCTTCATAACCCGCCTCCCAATATTCCTTTGATAGTTACTCTCGATCGTCCGCCCTGCTCGGCTACACGCCGAGATAGGTGTGGAGCTTGTCCATGTTGGCGGCAAGCTCGGAATTGGAAAATCCGTCAATGATCTTGCCGTGTTCGACCACGTAATAGCGGTCGGCGACGGTGGAGGCGAAGCGGAAATTCTGCTCGACCAGAAGGATCGTGAAGCCCTCCTTCTTGAGCCGCGCAATGGTGTGGCCGATCTGCTGGATGATGACGGGCGCGAGGCCCTCGGTCGGCTCGTCCAGCATCAGGAAGCTCGCGCCGGTGCGCAGGATGCGCGCGATCGCGAGCATCTGCTGCTCGCCGCCCGAGAGCTTGGTGCCCTGGCTGTTCAGCCGCTCCTTCAGGTTCGGGAACAACTCGAAGATCTGCTCGAGCGACAATCCGCCTTCCCGGATCACCGGCGGCAGCATCAAGTTCTCGCGGACGTCGAGACTGGAGAATATGCCCCGCTCTTCCGGGCAGAAGGCGATGCCCATGCGCGCGATCCTGTCGGAGGTCGCGCGGATGATCTCCTGGTTGTTGAACTTCACCGAGCCGGTGCGCTTGCCGATGATGCCCATGATCGACTTCAGCGTGGTGGTCTTGCCGGCGCCGTTGCGCCCGAGCAGGGTGACGACCTCGCCCGCATTCACGTCGAAGTTGATCCCGTGCAGGATGTGGGACTCGCCGTACCAGGCTTCGAGGTTGCGGACTTGCAGGATGTTCCCGCCGGTCGCAGCCTTGGCCGGAGCCTCGGCGATCGCAGTGTCAGGCATGACCGGCTCCCAGGTAAGCTTCCTTAACGCGCTCGTCCTTGGTGAGCTCGGAGTAATGACCCTGCGCGAGCACCTGCCCGCGCGTCAGCACGGTGATGATGTCGGAGAGGTTGGCCACGACGCTCAAGTTATGCTCGACCATCAGGATGGTGTATTTCGCGGAGATGCGCTTGATCAGCGCCGCGATCTTGTCGATGTCCTCGTGGCCCATGCCGGCCATCGGCTCGTCGAGCAGCATCATCTCCGGGTCGAGCGCGAGCGTGGTTGCGATCTCGAGCGCCCGCTTGCGCCCATAGGGCATCTCGACCGCGGGCGTATTGGCAAACTCGCTGAGGCCGACGTCGCTCAAAAGCTCGCGCGCGCGATCGTTGAAGCGGTTGAGCACCGACTTGGAGCGCCAGAAGTCGAACGAAGAGCCATGCTGGCGCTGCAGCGCGACGCGGACGTTCTCCAGCGCGGTGAGATGGGGAAACACCGCCGAAATCTGGAACGAACGGACCAGACCCATGCGGGCCACATCCGCCGGCGCCATCGCGGTGATGTCCTGCCCCTTGTACAGGATTTTCCCGGCCGAAGGCTTGAGGAACTTGGTCAAGAGATTGAAGCAGGTCGTCTTGCCGGCCCCGTTCGGGCCGATCAACGCATGAATGCTCCCACGGCGAACCTTGAGCGCAACGTCGCGGACGGCGAAGAAGCCCGCGAACTCCTTGGTCAAGCCTTCCGTTTCGAGAATGAACTCATCGGCCAAACAGTTTTCCCCCTGCCCGCGCGGCGCGTGGCTGTCCTTGTTGCTTCGGCTGTCCGGAGGACTTGCAGCCCACCGGGGCGCCGCCTCCGGGCGCGGAATATGCCGGAGGTGACGGGGGTTAGGCAAGGCGGAAAGCTGAGCAGGTCAGGCCTTCGGCTGGGATACAAATGCTCCCTTAGTCGCAGAGGTCGATGTCGTGCCTGCCCGGCCTTCCCGGTTCGCAAGGCACCGGCCATCAAGCCGTCGTTAACGGTCTTTCGTCTCCCGCGCCAGCCTTCATCAATAATTTCCCCGCAAGCCCGATCATGCGCGGGTTTTCACGTGCGGAGAATATTGCTTTGGATTTTGCAAGCGCGGCTCCCTCCGTCGTCAAGTCGATCCGGCAGCGCGATCTCCTGAACACGTGGCTGCGACTTTATGCGCGTCAGCAGATCGCGCCGGCGATCTGGGAGTATCAGCCCGCACGGCTCGAGGAGGAGCTGTCGGATCTGATCTACTATACGGTGGAGCTTTCGACGCCGACGCCGCGTCTCGTCATCCAGAGCGAAGGCACGCGCATCTCGCGTGCCTATGGGCATACCGGCAGGGGCGTTTCACTCGATGACTATGTCGGACCTCGGCTCGCACCCTACGTGGTGCCGGTCTATCTCGAATGCGTCGCGCGCGGCCTTCCGGTCTACAGCGTTGCCGACGTCGACGACACCTATGGCCGCATCGTCGCGTATGAGCGGCTGCTGCTGCCGTTCCTGACCGACGGCAGGGTCAGCCACGTCATCGCGTCAGTGAAGACGTTCTGCGAGGACGGCGGCTTCGAGATCAGGAATCTGATGCGCGGAAATGACGCGCTGCCGCGCCCGAAGCTGCGGGCCGTGATCGACCGCGAGCTGTTTCATCGCGCCCCCGGCCGCATCGCACCCGCCGAGACGGTCGAGTTCGCGGACCAGCCGGGCCCCGCTATCTCCAACGAGATCATCGAGCTGAACTAGCCGTCAGCGCGCCTTGCCGACGACCTCCTTGGCATAGATATCCGGCTTGAAGCCGACCAGCAGCTTGCTGCCGATCTCGAGCACCGGCCGCTTGATCATCGATGGTTGCGCTAGCATCAATGCCAGCGCCTTCTTCTCGGTGAGGCCTTCCTTGTCAGAATCGGGGAGCTTCTTGAAGGTCGTCCCGGCGCGATTGAGCAGGGTCTCCCAACCGACCTTGTCGGTCCACTGCTTGAGCCTGTCCTTCTCGACACCCGCGGCCCTGTAGTCGTGAAACGCATACGCCACGCCATGGGCATCGAGCCAGGCGCGGGCCTTCTTCATGGTGTCGCAGTTCTTGATGCCGTAGATGATGGTGGGCAAGACAGTCCTCGCGCATGGCGTATCGGTGATGTGCGTGGCGTTGTACGAAACTCCGCGTCGCGCGACAATATTGCGGCACGCGCCAACTCTTTAAACGGACATCACCATGCACGTCACCCACGATCCCGCAGCGGCCGCCGCACCGACCATCGATTTCGACACTTTCCTCGCGGTCGACGTCCGTGTCGGCACCATCGTCGACGCAAAACCGTTTCCGGAAGCGCGCAAGCCGGCCTGGCGGCTGTGGATCGATTTCGGCCCCGCCATCGGCGTGCGCAAGAGCTCGGCCCAGATCACTGAAAACCACCCGCTCGAAACCCTCGTGGGGCAACAGGTCGCGGCCGTCGTCAATTTTCCGCCGCGCCAGATCGGCCCGGTCGTCTCCGAGGTGCTGACGCTCGGCTTCCCCGATGCCAACGGCAAGGTCGTGCTGGTGCAGCCGAGCAAGCCGGTGCCGAACGGCGGGCGGCTGTTCTAGGGATGGTCTACGGCCGCTGCGGAATGTTCAATCCGCGTTGCACCGCCGGACGCGCAAGCCCGCGCTCGAGCCAGGCACCGACCGCCCTGAACTGGGTGAACTCGACGAGATCGCCGGCGCCATAAAAGCCGATGAGATTGCGCACCCAGCCGAGCATGGAGATGTCGGCGATGGTGTAGTCATCGTCCATGAACCATTGCCGGCCGGCGAGATGCACATCCATCACGCCGAGCAGGCGCTTGGCTTCGGCGACGTAGCGGTCGCGGGGCCGTTTGTCCTCGTAATCCTTGCCGGCGAATTTGTGGAAGAAGCCGACCTGGCCGAACATCGGCCCGACGCCGCCCATCTGGAAGTGCAGCCACTGAAGCGTCTGGTAACGCCGCGCGGCATCCTGCGGCAGCAGCTTTCCGGTCTTTTCGGCGAGATATTGCAGGATCGCCCCGGACTCGAACAACGGCAGCGGCCTGCCGCCGGGGCCGTTCGGATCGAGGATCGCCGGGATCTTGCCGTTCGGATTGAGCGAGAGGAATTCGGCCGTCTTCTGATCGTCCTTGCCGAAATCAACGAGGTGGACTTCGTAAGGAAGCCCGATCTCCTCCAGCATGATCGAGACCTTGACGCCGTTCGGCGTCGGCAACGAATAGAGCTGGAGTCGTTCGGGATGCTTGGCTGGCCAACGCTTGGTGATGGGGAAGACGGACAGATCGGACATCGGGACCTTTGCATGGACTGAGGCGTGCTCAATCTAGGCAAGATACCGCAGTGCGCAAGTGACTTCCGGCTGTGCTTAGGGCGGCAGCGTCGCCATTGCTACGATCGGGGGCTTTGCTTCACGCTGCAGCCGAGATTCGATGAACCGTTGACCCGTGATCAACAGCAGGGCCGTAAAGGCGATCGCGAGCATCGCGGTCGCCAATTGGCACACGTCGTACATGGTATGATGTCCCTCGACAGCCTCTGGCGTAGAACGTCGGCTCAGGCGCCACGTTCCAGGCGGCACTAATATAATGCTATTTTTTCCCGATCTCGCTGCGAAGCGATCGTGCTGTTCCGGCGGCTTGCGCAGGGACCAATGGCTCCCTCGCGCGTTGTCGCTCGATGAACATCGAGAAACGCGCCCTGCTCGACCACGCTGAACGCTGTCGCCGCGTCGCGAACGATCTCGCCCACCGCAAAGCCGCGCAACGGTTGCGGACGATGGCCGACGAGTACGAATCGCGAGCAACGAGACTGGACGACGAGGGTGGCTCATATCCAGACCCCGACAGCCGCGGTCACCTCGAAGGCGAGGTCGAGGGCTGATCGCCGTCAGAAGTTGATCTCCATCCGCAATCCGCGCGGATCGATCCTGCCGTCACCAACGGATTGCGCGCTGTCGCGCGCTGCGACGGCGCAGGCACAGGCGTCGATGAGATCGTCGCGACCGATCCCGGTGCCGTGGCGAAGCGTGAGCCATCTCTCGACCTCAGTGAAGCCGCGGTCTCCCAGCAACGCGATGCGCCGCTCGCGCCCCCGCGGCGAGGTCTTCGGTTCGAGCCGCACGCGCCCTGCCAGATTCCAGAAGATCAATTCCGGATGCGCTTCGCCGATCGTCTCCTGCCGCGCCGGCGTCATGGCCTCATCGACTTCCCTGATCTTGTCCCTGATATTCCAGAGCTGCGCCGACACGCCCCTGCCCTCGCCTTCGTGCTTCCAGTAATGGCGATTGGCCGCCGCCAGGTCCGGAAAGGTCCAGAGGTCGCGGCGCGCGCCGAGAAACACGGCGGGGCCGATCAGCTCCCGTGCGCGCAAATCGCAGGCACGATAGCCGCTCACGTTCAGTCCGATCGGCATGTCGATCATCGCGCGGGCGTGCGGCAATGCGAGCAGACGCGTCAGGCCAGGCGAATAATCGAAGCCGTGATCGCCGCGCGCGTCGATCCACGCTGCGACCCAGCCGAAACGAAATCCGTCGAGCCCCAAATAGGTTTGGCAAGTCATGCGTCCGTCAATTTCAGTTTCCGCGCGCGTCTCGCTTGACATCCGCAAGTTGCGGGCGTATGTCCCGCGCCCTCGCAAGCACTTCCGTTTGCGACAGACACCATGAACCGAGCGATGTCGTACCGCTACGAAAGAATTGTCCGCACGCCGAATAGCCACAAGCTATTCGATTGCGCATGCCCGGCTCATGGGAGCGATCTTGCCTGACCGCAAGATCGACAGTCCGCTTCTCACGGACCCTCCCGAGCCTGCCGCTCCGGAGGGTTTTTTGTTGCCCGCCGCGCGGCCCAACCGAACAACCCGGCAATGGCCGGAACGGGAGACCCGGATCCCGGGGCTCGCGCTGAGAAGGCGCGTGTCCAAGTGCGCGGGGCCTGCCGGAGGGAACGAGGCGATGAGCCGGACACCGATGGCAGAGCGAATCCCTTCAGGGTTCGCAAAGTGCGGCGCGTCGACAGCGCCGCGATCGAATTTATGTAGCTCGGTTTGCCGCGAGTGGTCGCGGCTCAACCGACGCTGGTGGTGAGGATATCGAATACTTCACACGATGGAAGAGCGGGCTCGAACTTCGCCTCTGACTTACGCGCTCTGCGCTATTGTCACAGGTGGAGGACACTTGGTTGCCATCCCAACAAGGCGATATCGCCCGTTCCCCAGCGTACCCAACAAAGGCCGATGCGAAGGCGTCGGCCTGGCGGTGGTGAAGATGTCTGTTACTTCGTGGTGAAGGCGCGAAAGCGCCGAGCAGGTTCGAATCCTGCGCGCCGAAAGGCGGATCGCCCGCAAGGGCAGCAACAGCATCGCCCGTTCCCCGCCAACCCCATCACGGTCCGTGGTGAAGATTTCTGTTACTTCGCCTGCAACGCGAGAGGTCGCGGGTTCGAATCCCGCCCGGTATTCCATGCACCGGTAGCTCAGAGGATAGAGCGCTTTCCGGCGAGCTTCGGCTCGCTGGGTACAGCAATCGCCTGTTCCCGGATCGTGTCCTAGCCACCGCCGGTGGTGAAGAGCGCTGTTACTTCGTGAATCACACTGTCGGAGGTTCGACTCCTTCCGGACGAAAGTCCGTAGCTCAGCGGTAGAGCATGTGGAGCCCCTCGTGGGCAGGACAGCCTCGCCTGTTCCCCGGCACCGTTTCATGTCCCCGTCAACCCAAGAGGAGGCCGTCATGGTCAGGCTCAACAAGATCGTTCGCGCCTTCACGCGGGAGGGCGCGCGTGCAAGGCGCTTCACGCCCGAGATGGAGCTGAAGCGGGCACTGATGAACTGCCTCCTGTGGGAGGACCAGTTCTATGAGGACGGCGTTGCGATCGCCGACCGCATCAAGGCCCTCGTGCCCAAGGTCGCGCCGGAGCGCGTCGCGCAGCTCGCGATCGAGGCCCGCGAGGTGATGAAGCTGCGGCACGCACCGCTCCTCGTCATCCGCGAGATGGCGCGGAACGAGAAGCACCGCGCCCTCGTCGCGGACACGCTCGCGCAAGTGATCCAGCGTCCCGACGAGATGACGGAGCTGCTCGCGATCTACTGGGCGGACGCGCTGGGGCCGATGCAGCAGCGCAAGCGTCAGCCGGTCTCGGCTCAGGTCAAGAAGGGTCTTGCCCGGGCGCTGACCAAGTTCGACGCCTACCAGCTCGCCAAGTGGGACCGCGACGGTGCGGTGCGGATCACGGACGTCTTGTTCCTCGTGCACGCCAAGCCCAGGGATGCCGAGCAGGGCAAGGTGTGGAAGCAGCTCGTCGATGGCGAGCTCTCTTCCCCCGACACCTGGGAGGTTTCGCTGTCGGCCGGCAAGGACAAGCGCGAGACCTTCGAGCGGCTGATCGCCGAACGAAAGCTCGGCGGCCTCGCGCTGCTGCGCAATCTGCGCCTGATGCAGACTGCGCAGGTCCCGCGCGAGACCATCGCAGGCGCGATCGAGGCGATGCGGACGGATCGTATCCTTCCCTATCGCTTCATCACGGCGGCACGCTATGCGCCGGACTTCGAGCCCGAGCTCGAGGCCGCGATGCTCAAGTCAGTCAAGGACCATGTGCGGCTTCCGGGCCGTACCCGGCTCCTGATCGACGTGTCGGGCTCGATGTTCGCAACCCTCTCCGCGCAGTCGGAAATGACGCGCGCGGAGGCGGCGTGTGGCCTTGCCATCCTCGCGCGCGAGATCTGCGACGACGTCGAGATCTTCACCTTCTCCGACAGGGTGGTGAAGGTCCCTCCCCGCCGCGGCTTCGCGCTTCGAGATGCGATCATCGACTCGCAGCCGCATAGCGGAACCTGGCTCGGCAAGGCGGTGGCGGAGATCGACCGCAAGGGCGATCGCCTGATCGTCTTCACCGACGAGCAGAGCCACGACCAGGTGCCCGAGCCCAAAGCGCGCGGCACCATGGTGAACGTGGCCTCGTATCAGCACGGTGTCGGCCACGGCGCCTGGACCCGCGTCAACGGCTTCTCTGAGGCCGTGGTCGCGTGGATCGCGGCGTCGGAGACGGCGTTGAACTGAGCGCAACGACAATGGCCCCGGACGCGAGCCGCGCCCGGGGCCAGCAAATCTCTGAAATGATCCGCCCGCCCCGTTATGGCGCACGCGGAATGACAAGGACCTACCATGCGACGACCCGATCCCTACATGGAACGCGCCCGCGAGCTCTGCCTCGCCGCCGGTGTCGATCCCGATTCGCGCGTCGGCGAAGGACGCGGCCAGCCGGCCTGGTGCCTGTACAAGGACGCCGCGCGCAAGGAGCATCTTGCCCGCGAGGCTAACGCGACCGCGAGCTCGATCGCCGAGTTCCGGACGCAGGACGCCCGCTTCCAGAATGCGCCGCTGAAGGTGTTCGGCCCGCACGAGGATGCGACGATCGCGCAGATGCGCAACTGCATGGCGATCGGCAACGTCGTCTCCGGCGTGATCTGCGCCGACGGGCATCTCGGCTACGCCCAGCCGGTCGGCGGGGTCATCGCCTATGAGAAGCAGATCAGCATCTCCGGCGTCGGCTTCGACATCGGCTGCGGCAACATGGCGGCTCGGCTCGACACCCGCTTCGACGACATTGCGGAGATCGCTCCCACGATCATCCGCGACGTCGCCAAGGTGATCTCGTTCGGCGTCGGACGTGCCAACGCGGAACGGGCCGAGCACGACCTGTTCGACGACAGCGACGCCTGGCGCGAAAGCGACATGGAGGACTACCGTCAGAAGGCGGTGAAGCAGCTCGGCACGGTCGGATCGGGCAACCACTATGTCGACCTCATGCGCGACGAGGAAGGCTTCGTCTGGATCGGCGTCCACTTCGGCAGCCGCGGTCTCGGACACACCTCCGCGACGCGCTACCTCAAGGCCGCCGGCGGCAAGGACGGCATGAACGTCCCGCCCGCCGTAGTCGACGAGGACAGCGAGCTCGGCCGCCGCTACATCGCGGCGATGCAGCTCGCCGGGCGTTACGCCCATGCGGGCCGTGAGTGGGTCGTCGAGCGCGTCCGCCGGATCATCGGTGGCAGCGTCACCGAGAGCGTGCACAACCACCACAATTATGCCTGGCGTGAGACCCACGGCGGCAAGGATTTGTGGGTGGTGCGCAAGGGCGCGACCCCGGCGTTTCCCGGCCAGAAGGGATTCGTCGGCGGCTCGATGGGCGACGACGCCGTCATCCTCGAAGGCGTCGACAGCCCGGAAGCCAAGGCTTCGCTCTACTCGACCGTGCACGGCGCCGGCCGGCTGTTCGGACGACGTGAGGCGAAGCGGCGCTTCTCGCGCGAGGAGATGGACCGTTGGCTGAACGAGCGCGGCGTCACCTTGATCGGTGCCGACCTCGACGAGAGCCCGATGGCCTATCGCCGCCTGCCGGACGTGCTCGCGCAGCACGCCGGCACCGTGCGGGTGCTGCACACGCTGCGGCCGTTCGCCGTCGCCATGGCCGGCGAAGGCGAGTTCGATCCGTGGAAGGATTGAAGCGAAACCGTGGGCGGGAGGCGATGTCTCCCGCCCACGTCACTCCATACTTTTTAAATTCAATCGTCTCTCATCTCGTCAGATATTCCCGCATCAACGCGCGGGCGCGATGCAGCCGCGCCTTCACGGTCTGCCTGGTCGCGCCGAGCGCGGCGGCAATCTCATCGATCGTCATCTCCTTGACGTCGCGCATCAGCGCGACATCGCGATAGTGCGGCGGCAGCGCCTCGAACGCCGCCGCGACGTCGAGCCGCAGATCGGCCTCAGGGCGCAACAGCAGTGCGGCCTCCGCCTCGCCCTCATCGACAGCCGGCACAAGGCCGGCCCGGCGTGCGAGCCGCAGGCATTCGCGCCTGACAACGCTGAACAACCAGGCCGACAATGCCAGCAGCGAACGAATCGTGCCGACGTGACGGAACAGGATCCACAGCGCCTCCTGCGTCGCATCCTCGGCGTCCGCCGAGCTGCGGCAGGTCGCGCGCGCGTAGCGGCGGATGTCCGGCTGCGCCGTCTCGAGCAGGCGCGCGATCGCCCTGATATCGCCGAGCCGTGCGGCCTCGAACAGACTTGGCGAGATCGCCGCCGCACTCACGACATCCCTCCCTTGCCGATGCCCGCCATCGCGCACATCGGGCAATAACCGACGAGACCGGTCAGCGCGAAGCCGGCGCCACCGAGCGCGACCAGCCATGCCGTCGCGCCGACGAGATAGACGAACGCCGCAACCGCGACCGCGATACCCAGGACGACCCGCACCGCCTGATGCAGTCCGCCGATGTTCTTTCGATAGAATCCCATCACATCCTCCGACATGGACCGAGACCGATTGCCTCGACCATCAAGAGGACGCGACGGCCAAAAAGGATTCGCGCTGACGGAAGATTCTTTGCGATCAGCTTCCGACAGCCTGATAGGCCAGGCGCTTGAACTCGAAGAAGAACGGATTCCAGAAGCCCATGTAGCGCTGGGCCATCAGGACGCCGGCCGTATTGGCCTCCGGGCAGATCCACCAATGGGTGCCGGCCAAGCCGCCCCATTGGAATTCGCCGGTCGAGCTCGGCGGATCGAACGGCGTCGGCGCGAAGGTGACGGCGCCGCCGAGGCCGAAGCCCTTGCCGGGGATCGGGCCGAGATTGGCGAAGCGGATGGTTTGCCCTGCCGGAAGCTGGTTGGTCATCATCTGCCGCAGCGTCCCCGGCTTGAGCAGCGCGTCAGACCCGGGCAACAATGCTCGGACCAGCGCGAGCATGTCCGGCAGGGTCGAGACCAGACCACCGCCGCCCGAGAGCCGCGGGAACGGCCGTCGATAGGCTTGCGGAAACGGCAGATTGTCCGCGCGCGTCAGGCCGGGCTTCATGGGATCGAGCACATCGGCGCCGTTGTAGAGCGCGACCAGCCTGCCCCGCCGGGCCTCGGGGACATAAAAGCCCGTGTCGGTCATGCCGAGGGAATCGAAGATGCGGGCCTTCAGGAAGGCATCGAGCGGCTGGCCGGAGACAACCTCGACGATCCGGCCGAGCACGTCGGTCGCCACCGAATATTCCCAGGCCGTGCCGGGGTGATAAGACAGCGGCAGGTCGGCGAGCTTGTCGATCATGTCGCTGAGCGGCGTCAGCGGATTGAGCACCCGCGCCTCGTTGTAGCCTTTGAACAGCACCGTGCCGGGATCGAAGATGCCGTAGCTGAGACCCGAGGTGTGGGTCAGGAGCTGGCGGATCGTGATCGGGCTCTCTGCCGGCTCGACATCGGCGAGGCTCGAAGCGCCCTGCTTCAGCACCTTGCGATTGCCGAGCTGCGGCAGGAATTTTTCGACTGGGTCATCGAGCCCGATGCGGCCTTGCTCCACCAGCAGCATGATCGCGCAGGTGACGAAGATCTTGGTGTTGGAGAACGCGCGGAAGATGTGGTCGGGCCGCAGCGCAGTGTTGGCCTCGCGGTCGGCAAAACCGACGCATTGCTGATCGACCACCTCGCGGCCGCGCAGCACGGCCCAGGATACGCCCGGGATGATCTCCTGATCGACGTAGCGTTGCATCGCCGTCCGTACGGCGGAAAAATCAGGCGTTCTGGCGTCCATGTGCTCCCCCCAATTGTGGTTGGAATCGATATAGCGCGACTTGCCGGGATATGAAGCCCACCGCGCAGCTCAAACCTGCTTCATCAGCACGGTGACGCGCAGGCGCCGCCGAATCCGCATGCCCTGCCGCTGGTACAGCGCAATGGCGGACGTATTGTTCGAGAACACGTGCAGGAACGGAATTTCCCCGCGCGCCTCGATCTGGCGCGCGACGGCGGCGAGCAATGCCTGCGCGTAGCCGCGACCGCGATGATCGGGATGCACGCAGACCGCCGTCATCTCGGTGAAATTGCCCGGCTTCATCCGCTCCCCGGTCATGGCGACCAGCTCGCCGTGCGCGCGGATGCCGAGGAAGGTGCCGAGCTCGTGTGTCCGCGCCGCGAACGGCCCGGGCTTGGTCAGCTCGGTCAGCGCCATCATGGCGGGAACGTCGGCCGCGCCCAGGCGGACGATCTCCGCATCACGCAGCGACGTGTCGGCGGGCGAGCCGATCATCTGCTCGCCGGTCTCGGCGAGCAGCACCTTGAAGCCGGCGGGAATTTCGACCGGCTCGGGCGTGAACAGCACCGCGACTTGCGAGCCCGACATGAGTTCGCCGAGCGCCGCAAAGCTTGCGGCGGACATGTCTGGCATATCGGCAAACGGCGTCATGTCCACGGGATAGCGCAGAGCCTGCGGGCCGCCCTCCGCCAGATGCTTGTGGCTCGTCGTCAACGCGCTCCAGATCGGGCGATCCAGCAGCGCCTCATTGCTCGCCGACATCGGTCTAGTCCCTGTCGAAGCTGACGATGACGGCGGCGTTGGCAATGAGGATGGGGTCGTTGGCCACTTCCGTGGCCGATGGAATCTCCAGCCCGCCTTTGACCGCGGTCACGGTCACCGTGCCGTAAGGCAGCTCCTTGGCGACAGCCTCCTTGTCGACGGCTTCGGGATTTGGAACCCCGATCGTGACGTCCACGAACATGTCGTTCGCGGTCTTGCCGATCATCCGGAAGAAGCCGAGGCTGGAATGCCTGATGGCATCCGACACCGCCCGCTTCGCCGCCTTGGTGGCGTCCCGGCCGTGGACGTCGACGCCCATGCCCATCTCGGTGACACAACGAATGCGAGTCATTTCATAGTCCTGTGGTTGGTTGCATTGACGCAAATTGTTATCGCATTCGCGCTGATCGGCAACCTTCGCCATTGCGAGGAGCGAAGCGACGAAGCAATCCAGACTGCCTCTGCGGAACGATTCCGGATTGCTTCGCCGCGCTCGCAATGACGGGTGTGGCAAGAGTATCCGGAATCACCCCTTCGCCTTCTCGTGTGCCCGGAGCTCATCGACCAGTACGCGCACGTTCTCCGAATAGTCCACCGGGATCGAGACCAGATGCACTCCGCCTTCCCTGAAGGCGGCGTCGAGCGTCGGGCCGAAGCTGTCGATCGTCTCGATGCGATGACCCTTGGCGCCATAGGCCTTCGCATAGAGGACGAAGTCGGGATTGCCAAAAGTCATGCCGTAGTCGGCAAAATGATCCACCGCCTGCTTCCAGCGGATCATGCCATAGGCGTTGTCCTCCAGCACCAGCACGACCAGGTTGAGCTTGAGGCGGACCGCCGTCTCCATCTCCTGGCTGTTCATCATGAAGCCGCCGTCGCCGGCAACCGCAAGCACGCGGCGGTCGGGATAGAGCATCGCAGCCATCATCGCCGACGGCAGGCCGGCGCCCATGGTCGCCAGTGCATTGTCGAGCAGCAGCGTGTTGGCGACGCGGGTGCGGTAATTGCGCGCGAACCAGATCTTGTACATGCCGTTGTCGAGCGCGACGATGCCGTTCTCGGGGATCACCTGGCGGATGTCGTGCACGATACGCTGCGGCGTCGGCGGCCAGCGCGCCTCGGTGGCGCGGTCGGCGATGTGCTTCAGGATCTCTTCGCGGAGCGGGAGCAGCGCCGCTGCCTGCGGCAGCTTGCCCTCGAGCCGGTCCGCCAGCAGCTCCAGGCTCGGGCCGACGTCGCCGACGACCTCGGCATCGGGGAAATAGACCTGCTCGACGCTCGCCGGCGTGTAGCTGACGTGAATGACCTTTGGCCCAGAAGGCCCCATGATGAAAGGCGGCTTCTCGACCGGGTCGTGACCGATCGCGACAATCAGATCGGCGGCATCGATCGCGTCGTGAACGTAATCGCGCTCCGACAGCGCCGCAGTGCCCATGTAGAGATTGGTGCCGCCGGGCACGGTCCCCTTCCCCATCTGCGTGGTGAAGAACGGAATGCCGGTCCGCCGCACGAAGCTTGCGATGCCATGCGTCGACCGCGGCCGGCTGGTCGCAGCGCCCATCATCACCAGCGGGCGCCTTGCGGCCATGATCATCTCGGCGGCGCGGTCGAGCGCGGCGCGATGGGCGACCGGGATTTCAATCGGGTGAACGGGGATC
The DNA here is from genome assembly GCF_028128865.1 of Bradyrhizobium sp. CCBAU 11357. Lineage (NCBI taxonomy): Bacteria > Pseudomonadati > Pseudomonadota > Alphaproteobacteria > Hyphomicrobiales > Nitrobacteraceae > Bradyrhizobium > Bradyrhizobium sp. CCBAU 11357. The sequence goes on from NZ_LBJW01000109.1 coordinate 249,280, forward strand.
ACCGGGACATCAAGCACCTCGTCGCCGGCGATGTCCTCGGGCAGCTCGAGATGCACCGGACCCGGACGCTCCTCCATCGCCGCGCGGAACGCATCGCGCACCACGGTCGGGATGCTCGAGGCGCTGACGATCTGCCGCGACAGTTTCGTGAGCGGCTTCATGGTCGCGACCACGTCCACGATCTGGAAGCGCGCCTGCCGGCTGCTCATGATCGGCTTCTGGCCGGTGATCAGGATCATCGGCATGGCACCGAGATGCGCATAGGCCGCGCCCGTGGACAGGTTGAGTGCACCGGGGCCGAGCGTCGACAGACAAACGCCGGGCTTGCCGGTCAGCCGCCCATGCGTGGCGGCCATGAAGGCGGCGGCCTGCTCGTGCCGCGTCAGGACCAGCTCGATCCGGGAAGCGCGCAGCGATTCGACCAGATCGAGATTCTCTTCGCCGGGAATGCCGAAGATGCGGTCGACACCTTCATTCTCCAGTGCCGCGACGAACAGGTCCGATCCCTTCGCTTTGCGTTGCTGGCCGCTCATGTCGCCTCCGCTCGTTGTGCTTGGCTCTCGAGTTCCAGTAGAGCCGGCGCATGGTAGCGGTCCGCGGCTCCGGCACAACTCACAAAGAGCGGCAGCACATCAACTTCGCTGTTGCCATGCGAGCAACAGCACCCTGCCGGACGACAAGCACACGACCTAACTCGTGCAGGCGCATGCGCTGATCGCGGCAAAGCTCTCGCGGAAGGTCCGCCATGAGCTTGAGCTCGACTTGGCGGAAGCCGAGCGGCACGACCATCCCCGCGTGCAGCACCTGGATCGCTCGCGGCGACATTGAGCTTTCATCCTGTACCGATATACTGCCGCTCCTGGATTCGATTTGGGACAGCGGCGTGGCGATTGATCTGAAAGCCGTCGAGCAACTCGCTACCGATCAATCCTCGCTCAAGGCGGCGGCTGGCCTCGCCAAGCCCGCCAAATGGTCCGGCGTCGGCGCAAGCCAGGATGGCGCCCTGATCTGGGGCGAATGCGCGGGCTCCGGCGCCAATCCGTACCGCGTGATGGCCGACCTCCGCGATCTCGGCAACAAGTGCACCTGCCCTTCGCGCAAATTCCCATGCAAGCACGTGCTCGGCCTGTTGTGGCTGAATGCAGAAGCGATCGTGCCGTTCGTGCCCGCGGAAACACCGGCCTGGGTCAGCGATTGGCTGGGCCGCCGGCGCGGCACGTCCGCGGCAAAGCCCGCGAGCAATGCGCCGCCCGCCGGCGACAAGGATTTGCGCGCCGCGCGCGCGGCCGAGCCCGAAGTCGCCGACGATCCGAAAGATATCGCGCGGCGCGAGGCCCAGGTCGCCAGACGCAGCGAGGAGACCGACCGGGCCATTCTCGACGCGCTGGATGCGCTCGAGCAATGGATCGGCGATCAGCTGCGGCTGGGATTGTCGGGCTTCATCGACGATGCCACCGCGCGATGCCGGCGGATCGCGGCACGGCTGGTCGACGGCAAGGCCGCGGTGCTCGCCGGCCGGATCGACGAACTGCCGTCCCGCCTGCTCGCACTTGCCGCAGGCGACCGGCCACGTGCCGCCGTGGTCGAGCTCGGCAAGCTGGTCCTGCTCGCGCGCGCCTTCCGTGCCGCGCCGCGCGATGCCGAGATCAGGCGCGCCGTCGCCGCATCGGAAACGCGCGAGACCGTGCTGAGCGATCCGCAAGCGCTGCGGGTCGATGCGCGCTGGGAGGTCCTGGCCGAGCAGGTGCAGACGCGCCGCGACGGATTGGTGTCGCAAACGACCTGGCTGCTCAATCTGGCCCCGAACGGTCCGCGCTTTGCGATGCTGCTCGACTTCTTCCCAGCGAGTGCCGGACGACGCGGCTCGGTTTTCACGCCCGGCGACCGATTCCAGGCTGAGCTCGTCTTCTATCCGTCGCAGCAGCCGCTGCGCGCCCTGCTCGTGCGGCGCGATGCGAGCGAAGAGACACCTGCCTTGGAATGGCCGGCTGCAGACACCGCGCTCGGCGACGCCTTGACACGCCCCCTGCTCGCAGAGCCGTGGGTGATCGAAATGCCGCTGCTGCTGCCGCAGGGGCGGATCGCGCGCGACGAGACAGGGGGTGCCTGGTGGCGCGCGGCCGACGGCACCGCCACGCTGCCCGTCGCCGGCAACGCGGAGGGCCTGCTGGCCGGAACAGAGCTGATGCGCACAGCCGCGATCTGGTCGGGCAACCGGCTCACGATCCTGGCCGCACAGACCGCTTGGGGACGGATCGGCAGCGATGAGTGATGTCATCAAGGCCGAGACGATCTACGACGCGATGGGTGCAGTGCTCACGCGCTGGACCATGGGATCAACAGCCGCGCCAGCAGCCTCGTTCTGGCGCGCCGAGCTCGGCGACGATCCGGTCGAGGCCGAGTTGCGGCTGCTTGCACTTTCGGGTCAGTTTCTCGGCACCGCAGTGACGATGGAGCCCTCCTCATCGCTTCGCATTCTGCCCGACATCCCCGCGCTTACATTGCCGACTGTGCCCGAGACCTTGCGTCCGCTGGTGCGCCGGATCCTGACCACGAAGAAGCAGGGCAAGGTCAAGACCGACCTCGTCCACTTCCTCGCGGCGCGCGGCTGGACGATGCATCCTGCCGACTGGATGCCCCGAGCCGATGATGACGATGCGCCCGATCTCTATGCCGGGTGGCGCGACTGGGCGGCGATTGCAGCGTCCGATAGCGCCGCACGGCGGCAGACGGACGACCGGCTCAGCGCCGAGAATTGGGACGATTTCTGGCCGGCAGCGCGCAAGGTCGCGTTGGCCGAGCTCAGGAGGCGCGACCCGTCCGCGGCGCGCGCAGTGCTGGAGGCAAAGCTCGCCGGTGAGACGGCCGACACGCGGTGGCGCCTGTTGTCTTTGCTGTCGGAACGGCTGTCCGATGAGGATCTCGCCTTTCTCGAAGACGTCGCGGCGAACGATCGTGCCCCCAAGGTCAAGGCGCTTGCGACCTCGCTGCTCGCACGCCTTGGCCGCGGCCCTGCTGCGGGCGAGGACACGGCGGAGCTCGCCGGATTTTTCGCGGTGAAGACCAAGGGCCTGTTGCGCCGCTCGCGCGTGGTCCAGGCCGAGCCACTCAAGACGGCGGCACAATCGCTGCGCCGAAAGGCGCTGTTCGATGGCGCCGACCTTACATCGTTCGCCGGCGCGCTGGGCCTTGCACCGCAGGAGCTGATCGCGGCCTGGGACTGGAATACAGACCAGACCGCCGATGCGGCGCTGGTCGATCTGATCATGGCCACGGGAGCCGACGCGCAAGTCTCGCAAGCGGCCGACGCCGTCAGCGAACACGATGCGACTGGCCTCATCATATCGCTGGCTGCCCGGCTTGCACCCGCCGAGCGCGCAAGGCACGCCGAGGCGGCCTTGAACGCGCGCGGCGTCCGTTTCGAGCTGGCGCAACTGATCGCGGGAACGGCTGCGCGGCTTCGAGATCCACTGTCCGCACCTGCGGGCAAGACGCTGCTTGCGGCGCTCCAGCGGGACGATGCGAGGCCCTCCGACGACGCTGAGGAATTTCATGCGCTCGGCCTGATTGCCTCACGCGAGGGTGCGCGAGGCGCGCTGAATGGTCTAGCCGGTGCAGGCCTGCTGCAGGGCGACCCGCGCCTCGACATGCTGCGGCTCAACGCCGCGTTGGACGACAAGGGAGCAAAACCATGAACGAGAAACTGCGCCTGCCCGCCGAGGAGAGCTATGCGGCGGAGCTGAAGGCGCTTGCGACGGCCGATCAGCATCGCCCACCGGGCTGGGCACTCGCACCGCGGCAGGTCGTAACCTATCTGATGGGCGGCAAGGCGGTTGATGGCACTGTGATCACGCCCAAGTATGTCGGAGACCGGCGTCTGATCGAGACCGCCGTTGCGACGCTCGCGACCGATCGCGCGCTGTTGCTGCTGGGCGTACCGGGCACGGCGAAGTCATGGGTCTCCGAGCACCTCGCCGCGGGCATCACCGGCGACTCGACACTCGTGATCCAGTGCACGGCTGGCACTGACGAGAACCAGATCCGCTACGGCTGGAATTACGCTCAATTGCTCGCACACGGTCCGCGCCGCGAAGCCCTGGTCCCAACTCCGCTGATGCGCGCGATGGAGAGCGGCAAGCTTTGCCGTTTCGAAGAGCTGACGCGAATGGGCAGCGACGTGCAGGACACGCTGATCACCGTGCTGTCGGAAAAGATGATGCCAATCCCCGAGCTCAACACCGCCGTGTACGCCCAGCGCGGCTTCAACATCATCGCGACCGCGAACAACCGCGACAAGGGCGTCAATGAACTGTCCTCGGCGCTCAAGCGCCGCTTCAACGTCGTCGTGCTGCCCTTGCCAGACAGCGCCGAGGAGGAAGTGGCGATCATCGTCAAGCGCGTCGGCGAGATGGCGCAGACTCTCGACCTGCCGGCGCCGAAGAACGTCGCCGACGAGGTGGCGCGGGTGGTCTCGATCTTCCGCGAGCTGCGCTCGGGCTCGACCGAGGACGGCAAGGTCGCGCTGAAGTCGCCCTCGGGGGGCTTGTCGACGGCCGAGGCAATCGCGGTGATGATCGGCGGGATCAGCCAGGCGACCTTCTTCAATGACGGCAAGCTGACGCCCGAAACGCTCGCCAGCAACATGATCGGCGCGGTGGTCAAGGACCCGGTGCAGGACACGGCCGTACTCGGCGAATATCTCGAGACCGTGCTGAAGAAGCGACGCGGCTTCGAAGGCTATTACGCGTCGCTGACCGACTTGATCTGACGGAGCGGCGCGAGCGATGGCGGGCCAGGTCTCTCTCTTCGGCATCCGGCATCACGGCCCCGGCTCTGCGCGGCGGCTGGTGGACGCGCTCGACGCGCTGAAACCGGTGGCGGTGCTGATCGAAGGCCCGGCGGATGCATCCGAGCTGCTGCCGATGCTCGCCGATCCCGACCTGGTAACGCCGGTGGCCCTCCTCACCTATGCCGAGGACAATCCGGCGAATGCCAGCTTCTTTCCCTTTGCCGATTATTCGCCGGAATACCAGGCCGCACGCTGGGCGGTGCGTCACGGCGCGACCCTGCGCTTCATCGACCTGCCGGCATCGGACCGGCTGGGTGCCAGCGATGGCGATATCGCGGAGGAGATCGCAGCAAGGGCCGAGGCCGACCCGGTCAGCCACGATCCGATCGGCGCGCTCGCAACTGCCGCAGGCTATGACGATGGCGAATCCTGGTGGTCCGACGTCATCGAGGAGAATCCCGCAACGGGCCCGATCTTCACGGCCGTTGCCGATGCGATGACCGCGCTACGCGCGGACGAAAAATCACTGTCGGCGCGCGAGGCCGCGCGCGAAGCGCATATGCGGATCGAGATCGCGAAAGCGACCAAAGAATGCGACGGCGCCGTTGCGGTCGTCTGCGGCGCCTGGCACGTGCCGGCGCTCGCCGAGCGCCGCAGCCTTGCTGCGGATCGCGAATTGCTCAAGGGCCGGCCCAGGACCAAGATCAAGGCGACCTGGGCGCCATGGACCGCGCCGCGGCTGGCGCGCGCAAGCGGCTATGGCGCGGGCGTCGTGGCGCCGGGATGGTGCGCACATGTCTGGGACACGCGCGACCGCGATCGCGCTGCCGAGTGGCTTGCCAAGGTGACGCGCGTGCTGCGCGATCGCGGCCATTTCGTATCCACCGCCTCGGTGATCGAGGCGCAGCGGCTGGGGACGGCACTCGCGGCGCTGCGTGACCGGCCCGCGCCCGGCTTCGCAGAGCTGCGCGAGGCGGCCATCGCCTGCCTCTGCAACGGCGAGCGCGCCATGTGGGACGACATTTCGGCCGAACTCCTGATCGGCGCGGGCGTCGGTGCAATCCCAGCATCGACACCGCTCGCGCCGCTGCTCGAAGATCTCCAGCGTCAACAGAAAGCGACGCGCCTCAAGCCGGAAGCGCTGGAGCGGGCGCTCACACTCGATCTGCGCAGCGAAAGCGGCTTGATGCGTTCCACGCTACTGCACCGGCTGAACGCGCTCGACGTGCCCTGGGGACGGTTGACGGATGTGGGGCGCAGCCGCGGTACGTTCCGCGAGAACTGGCAATTGCGCTGGGAGCCGGAATTCGCGGTCAGGCTGGTGGAAAATCTGCTCTACGGTTCGACCATCGCGGAAGCCGCGGGCGGGCGCCTGATGGAAGCGATGGGCAAGGAAGCCGAGCTTGGCCCGCTGGCGAGCCTGGTGCGCAATGCCATGATCGCCGACCTGGCGCGCGCCACCGAGTTCGGCATCGCCGCGCTGGAGACGAAGGCGGCGCTGACGAGCGACGGCCCGTCGCTCCTTGCCGCACTGCCGCCGATGGCCGATATCCTGCGCTATGGCGAGGCGCGCACCGGCACGGTCGAGCATCTGACGGCGCTGATGCCGCGTATCGTGGTGCAGGCGGCACTTGCCTTGCCCTATGCTGCGCGCAATCTCGATGCGCCGGCGGCAGCCAAGCTGCGCGGTGCGCTCCTTGCGGCCGACGCCGCGATCCAGCTCGCCCAGATCGAGGCCGACATCGTGGCCGGCTGGCGCGATGCGCTGCGGGCACTGATGAATGACGATCACGCGACCCGCCTGATCGCCGGCACCGCCGCGCGGCTGCTCTACGAAGCCGAACTGCTGACAGCCGATCATGCCGCGGACCTGCTGACCAGAATGCTCTCGCCCGGAACGCCGGTCGCGGAAGCGGCGGGATTCTTCGAAGGCTTCTTCGAGGGCGCCGGCCAGCGGCTAATCCACGATGCGGCGCTACGGGGCGCGGTCGATGCCTGGTTGATGACGCTGGACGAGGAGGGCTTCACCGCCAGCCTGCCCTTGTTCCGCCGCGTCTTCTCCGCCTTGGACCGAACCGAGCGCCGGCGGCTGATGGATGCGCTCTTCGCGCGAAGCACCGGTGCCGCCAGAGGCTATCGGCTGATTGCCGGCGCAAACGAGATCTGGCCGGCGCACCAGGTCCGCGTACTCGAACTTGTCAAGGCGGGAGCGGCGCGATGAGCGATGCCGATGAACGCAGCCGCCGCTGGACGCTCGCCCTCGGCGTCGACGCCGAAGGCGCCGAGAACGGCCCTGCTCTGTCCGCCAGCGATCGCCGCATGTCCGAGGCGTTGACGGCGCTCTACGGCGACGGCGACGAAGCCCCGAAGAAGGGCCGCGGCGGGCTCGGCGGCTCGGCACCGCGCGTCGCAAAATGGCTCGGGGATATCAGGGAGTTCTTCCCCGCGCCGGTGGTCCAGGTGATCCAGAAGGATGCCTTCGAGCGCAAGGGCCTGCGCCAGATGCTGGTCGAGCCCGAATTCCTCGCGACCGTCGAGGCCGATGTCAGCCTGATCGCCGATCTGGTCGCGCTGCGCGGCGTGATGCCTGAGAAGACCAAGGACACCGCCCGCACTGTGATCGCCAAGGTGGTGGCCGAGCTGATGGAGCGGCTGGAGCGGCGCACCGCGGATGCGGTCCGCGGCGCCTTGAACCGGTCGATACGCACCAACCGCCCGCGCTTTGCCGACATCGACTGGCCGCGCACCATCAAGGCCAATCTGCGCCACTATCAGGCGGAGCATCGCACGATCGTGCCCGAACGACTGATCGGTTTCTTGCGCCAGCAGCGCCGCATCGTCGATCTCGACGAGGTGATCCTGTGTGTCGACCAGTCGGGCTCGATGGCTACCTCCGTCGTCTATGCATCGATCTTCGCGGCGGTGATGGCTTCGCTCCCGGTGGTCGCGACCAAGCTCGTCTGTTTCGACACCGCGATCGTCGACCTGACGGAGGAGCTCGCCGATCCCGTCGAGGTGCTGTTCGGCGTCCAGCTCGGCGGCGGCACCGACATCAACCGCGCCGTCGCCTATTGCGAGGAGCGCATCGAACGGCCCGCGAAAGCGCATCTGATCCTGATCACCGACCTCTATGAGGGCGGCAATGCAAACGAGCTGGTTGACCGGCTGGCGCGGCTCGCAATGCGCGGCATCAACGTGATCGTGCTGCTGGCACTGACCGACACCGGCTATCCCTCCTATGATCCTGCGTTGTCGGCAAAGGTCGCAAGTCTAGGCATCCCCGTCTTCGCCTGCACGCCGGATCAGTTTCCGGATCTGATGGCGACCGCGCTGAAGCGCGAGGACGTCGCCGCGTGGGCGGCCGATCAGGACATCAAGCTGATCCGCCCCCAAAGCTGAGCATGATGCGGAAAGCGCGTCGCGGCTGGCCGAAGCGAAGCAAGCCTCGTTGCTCAGAAATCGACAGTAACTTCGCCGAAACCCACAAGGCGTGCACGGGCGCTGGTCCCCGCTTCTGCGAAGACCATGCCGGTGCACGAACCGGTCGTGACGATCTGGCCCGGCAAGAGAGGCAGACCCCGGTCCGCACAATGGCGGACGAGCCAGCGCAGCAAACGCCAGATGTCTCCTGCCGGATTGCCGCCAATGATTCGACGGCTGATGTCTTCACCGATCGAGAGATCCGCCTCGACGGCCCTCAGATCGATGGCAGCAGGGCTGACTGTCGAGGCCGCCCCGATCAGCAACGCACCGTGGCTCTGCAAATCCGCGAGCTGGGCCAGGGCGGCACTGTTCGTCCAATCCTCGAGGCGCGTCTCGACGATCTCGATGGCGGGATAGACGGCGTCGAACGCACGTGCCAGCTCGCGATCGGGCAATGCGGCGTCTTCAGCGGTGAGCGCGCGCCCGACCCGGAGCGCGACCTCCACCTCGACACCCCGAAGGCGGAATTCCGAACCGAGCCGCGCGCCGGAGGCAAGCAGGCCTGGTGCGGGCAGCGGCGCGCAGACGGGCTCGGCGTCCGGGCCCGACGCGCCGACCTTCCAGCCGCCGAGCGGACCGATCTGGGCAAGCGTGGCATCCTGGATCGCGTAGGCGCCCGCACGATCCGAAGGGAGGATGTCACGCCAGCCGACCGATTCGCCTTTGCTTCGGGCTGCGATCAACCGGTCCGCCGCTTCACTCGCGTTGCTCACGATGTCCTCCCGTAATGGGGCCCGGCCTCGGCGACGGGCGTGCCGCGGCGGGGACTCCCGATCTGTCCTGTCTCGATGTGCTAGTCATCGGCCTTGGTCGCACGCAGCAGATTGTCGCGCAATCTGCTCACCGTCTTCTGCACCACCGGAAAATCATCGCCAAGACCTGTCGCCACAATCAGCGACCCGCCGAGATCCTGCTCGATCAGCTTGCGCCCCGCGGGCGTCAGGCTCAGGCGCACCTGCCGCTCGTCGGCGGGATCGCGGTGGCGCTTGATCAGCCCAATCTGCTCGAGCTTCTTCAGGATCGGCGTCAGCGTGTTGGATTCCAGGAACAGTTTCTCGCCCAGCGTGCTGACGGTCTGCTCGTCCTCGTCCGACAGCGCCACCAGGGCGATGTACTGCGTGTAGGTCAGGCCGACCTTGTCCAGCAGGGGCTTATAGGCCCGACCGAAGGCGAGATTGGCCGAATAGATCGCAAAGCACAGGAAATTCGACAGTTTTCGGCCTTTGCCGGCAGCTTTAGGGGGACGGGCCACGGGAACCTCCGCAATTCGTGATCTGCCGACCAATATAAATCGTATCCGATTAAATCGGAAGAGCTTGACCGGTGGGTGCGGCGAGTATATTTCCATGCGCATCCGATTAGATCGGATACGATCAATCAGTCAACCGAAGGATACGACCATGACCTCCGCTGCAAAGGTTCTCTTCACCGGCAAGACCCACGTCACCTCGGGCGCCGACGGCGCCGCGCACTCCAGTGACGGCTTCCTAAACGTCAAGCTGGCCCAGCCGCACCCAGCCGCCGAAAACCTGTTCGCCGCCGCCTGGTCGGCCTGCTATCTCGGCGCGATCGGGCTCGCTGCTGCCCAGCGCAAGGTCAAGCTGCCGAGCGAGCCGTCGGTCGACACCGCGATCGACCTGAACAACGCCGGCGGCGCCTTCTTCCTGCGTGCCCGTCTCGACGTCAGCGTCCCCGGTGTCGATCGCGCGGTCGCGCAGGAACTGATCGAGGCCGCTCACGGCATCTGCCCCTACTCCAAGGCGGTGCACGGCAACATCGAAGTGACCACCACCCTCGTCTGAAGCGCCACGACGCGGACCGGCCGCCATCGGCCGGGCCCGCGCGGCGCGGACAATCTAGCGACCACAAGGAGCCGACCATGAGCCATCGTCATCTGCGAACCCTCCGCGTGCTCACGAGCGCGGTGCTGCTCGCGGCGAACCTGTTCACGCTGCCGGCCGCGGCGGCGCAGGCCGGCGTCGCGCGCACCGACCTCCAGCGCCACGATCTCAGCACGCCCGGGCGCGAGGCCGTGCAAGTGCGCGTCGACCTTGCCCCGGGCGTGGCGTTCGGCCGGCACACCCATCCGGGCGAAGAGATCATCTACGTGCTTGCGGGCGCGATCGAATACGACGTCGAGGGCAAGCCGCCGGTCACGCTGAGAGCCGGCGACGTGCTGTTCATCCCTGCCGGCACGGTGCATGCAGCGAAGAACCTGGGCGGCGAGACCGCCAGCGAGCTTGCGACCTATATCGTCGCCAAGGACAAGCCGCTGTTGACGCTGGTGAAGTGAGGCCGGCGCTCCCTCGATTGACCTGCGCATGATATCTGACTAAAGTCAGACATCATGCTCGACCCAGTCTCCCGCGTTCGCCGCTTCAACCGCGCCGTCACCTCGGCAGTCGGAGCACTCGATACGTCGTTTCTCGGGCGCGGTCGGCCGCTCGGCGCGGCGCGCGTGCTCAATGCGATCGGGCACGGGCGTTCGGACGTCGCCGAGATCCGCGACTATCTCGGGCTCGATTCCGGGCTGATGAGCCGGCTGCTCCGCAGCCTCGAGGACGAGGGGCTGGTCGAGACCACCGCGCATGCGGACGACGCCCGCCGCCGCGTGGCGCGGCTGACGCGCACGGGCCGGCGCGAGTTCGCAGCCTACGAGGCGCTCTCGAACGCGCAGGCCGAAGGCTTCCTCGCTCAGAATTCGCAAGCCGAGGCCTTGCTCGCCGCGATGGACCTGATCGCATCCGCATTGACGCGAGAGCGCGTTTCGCTGGATGAGATCGACCCTCAGTCCGAACCGGCGCGCTATTGTCTCGGCGAGTACTATGCCGAGCTCGGCCGCCGCTTCAAACAGGGCTTTGACGTCTCGCTGTCGCGCGACCCCGACGCCAAGGACATGCGCCGGCCGCGCGGCACCTTCATCGTCGCGATGTCGGACACGCTGCCGATCGGGTGCGTGGGCTTGAAGGGAACCGATCACGGCTACGCCGAGATCAAGCGGCTCTGGGTCGCCCCGGCCGCGCGCGGACTGCGGCTCGGCCGCCGCTTGATGGACGCGACCGAGGCCGCAGCACGCGAGCTCGGCATCACGCTGCTGCGGCTCGACACCAACAGCGCGCTGCCCGAGGCAGCTCAGCTCTACCGTACCACCGGCTGGCGCGAGATTCCCCGCTTCAATGACGATCCCTATCCGGACCTGTTCTTCGAGAAGCGGCTCTGATGCTGGACCGGTTCGCGATCCTCGCGCGTTAGGTCGAAGTGGGAGCTTCGATATGACGAGAGACGACCTCGCCGACATCTACCGCGCCTACATCACCTGCCTGAATCGGCGGGATTGGCCGGCACTCGGACAATTCGTGCATGATGAGGTCGCCCACAACGCGCGGCCCCTTGGGCTTGAGGGCTATCGCGCGATGCTGGAACAGGATGTTCGGCAGATACCCGATCTGCAGTTCCACATCGAGATGCTGATCTCCGATCCTCCCCGCATCGCCGCCCGATTGAAGTTTGACTGCACGCCGGCTGGACCGTTCCTTGGTCTTGCCGTCAACGGGCGGCGCGTGTCCTTCTGCGAGAACGTGTTCTACGAATTTCGAGACGGAAAGATCCGGCAGGTCTGGTCGGTCATCGACAAGGTCGCGATCGAGGCGCAGCTCTGACGCCGCGCCTCGATCGCGAATTCATGCCGCCGCCGGCGCCACCTCGCCTTGCGGCTTTGCGAACGGGCGGAACGTCATCGCCATCAGGAAGGCCCCTAAGCCCATCGCCCAGGAGGCGATGTAGAGCCAGGCATAGCTGGAGAAGGCATCGTAGATCAGGCCGCCGGCGAGCGGGCCGGTCGCCATGCCGAGGCTGCCGGCCATGGCCGTGCCGCCGATCACCGTGCCCATCATCTTGAGCGGAAAGTTCTCGCGGATGAGAACGGCGTAGAGCGGCATGGTGCCGGCATAGATGAAGCCGAAGATCGCGCCGACCGCATAGAACGTCGTGAGCTGTTGCGCGAAGACATAGGCGAGCGCACCGAAGGCCTGCAGCAGCAGGCCCGAGACCAGCACGCGCTTGGCGCCGAAGCGGTCGCCCATCAGGCCGAAGGCGATGCGCCCGCCGAGGCCGGCAAACCCCTCGATGCTGTAGATCGTCACCGCCGCGACCAGCGGGATGCCGCAGCTCACGGCATAGCTGACGGTGTGGATGATCGGGCCGGAATGCGTCGCGCAGCAGAAGAAGTTGGTGGCGAGCAGGATCAGGAATTGCGGCGAACGCAGCGCCTCACCCATCGACATCTCGTTTTGTCCGGCGGCGGCTTCGCCCCCGGGCGCGGCCGGGCCTTGCGCGAGCGCCGGCGGTCGGCGCACCAGGAACGAGACCGGGATCATGATGGCGCCGACCACGAGCGCAATGATCTGCATCGAGGTGCGCCAGTCGTGGCCGGAGACGAGCCAGGCCGCCAGCGGCGACATCGTCATCGGCGCCATGCCCATGCCGGCCGAGACCAGCGACACCGCAAGGCCGCGATTGGTATCGAACCAGCCGGTGACGGTCGCCATCATCGGCGCGAAGATCGCCGCGCAAGCGGCGCCGACCAACAGGCCGAACACGATCTGGAACACGATCAGCGAGGTGGCGAGGCTCGCCGCGAACAGGCTGAGCGCCAGCACGGTCGATCCGGTCAGCACCACCGGCAGCGGCCCGAACCGGTCCGTCAGCGTGCCCCAGGCCATGCTGGTGAAGGCCATCGCCAGAAAGCCGATCGTCATCGCGCTGGAGATGCCGGTCACCGACCAGCCGGTGTCCTTGGTGATCGGCTGCAGGAATACCGGCAGCGAAAACATGCCGCCGATCGCGACGCAGCCAAGCAGGCCGCCGGCGGCGACAATCACCCAGCGATAGTTGGAAGAAGTCATTTCAGTCTCCCGTCAGGTCTGTCTCGCGTGGAAGACGAATGGGAACTGCGCCGGCCGACAGGCCGACGTCGTTTTTGCCGCACGCTTTCGTGACCTGCCAACCAAACTCGAAAAACAACCCCATGCACAGTAGCGGGCGCCAGCGGGATCAATGGCTTACGAGGCTCCCCGCGCCATCATCGCAAACTGGTTTTGACACGTCGGGCAAAACAGCTGCGTCGACATGATGAGCCCCGGCATTGGAGGATGGCAGGCCTTATCCGCCGCTCACAGGGCCGCACTGCGGCGCGAGCTGCCGACCGTGAGCCAGACGGCCGAGACCAGGAAGTAGATCGCGCCGACCGCGGCATAGCCCGCGACATTCGCAATCGACGGCACCGCGGGCATCGCGGCCTGAAAGATGAAGAAGCCGCCCGCCAGGGCCGACTGGCCGCCGCTGAGCACCATGGCCCATTGCGCGCCGAAACGCTTCCATCGCCGCAGGGCCGTGCCGAGCTGGAGCAATCCGGACAGGATGGCCCAGGCCCCGAAGATTCCGAGCACCCAGTTCATGCTGACCTGCAAGGCCAGGATCACCGCGATGGTCGTCGCGAGGCTGACCAGCACGTTGAGGCCCTGCGTGCGGTTGCGGTTCAAGCCGCCGCTCCAGAGCGCATCGAGATAATTGGCCGCGGCGTCCCAGGCCGGATAGGCGACGAGCAACGCCGCTGCGATCGCCGACGACGACGGCGCGATCGCGAAGGCCGCAACAACCCAGGCGGCGGAGAACGCGGCACGCATGAAGTAGTACTGCTTCAGCCATTGCGCCTGGTCGGCGCCCAAAGCCATCTCGCTGTTTCTCATAGCTTGCTCCTTACCTACTAGTTGGTAGTTTTGATGATGCAGAAAGGTTCGAACCGCCCTGGCCTGAGCCGATCACGTCAGTGCCTGGTGGAAAGCCGCTCCAGCAGCGGTCGGGTGATGGTCGCGAAGATTTTTGGATCGCCATAGGCCCGCGCCGACAGCATCGCGCCGTGAACGGTTGCCATGAATCCCTCCGCCTCGACCCGCGCCGTGCCGGAGAGATGGAGCCGGCCTTGCCGCTTGCCGCGCTCCATCACCGCAGCCAGCCAGGACGAGAGGGAGCGGAAATGCGCGCGGACTTCGAGCGCCACCTCCTCGGGCAGGATCGGAAGCTCGCTGGCAAGGAGCGCGCAGACGCAGAACGGAGCCGTCGCGTCCTTGATGCACGCCTCCCAATAGGCGACGTAGCTTTTGAGCTGCTCGGCGGGGTCGGCGACATTGCGTTCGAGCGCCGACAGTCCCGCCTGGGCCTCCTCGCGGTAGCGCGCCACGAGGGTGCGGACCAGGTCGACCTTGCTGGCGAAATGATGGTGGATGCTCGGCTTGCGGATGCCGACGACATCGGCGATGTCGGCGTAACTGAAGCCGTTGTAGCCGCCGGCGATGATCAGCGTGCGGGCGCAGGCAAGAATGTCGTCGGCAGTCGAGGAAACGGTGCTCATGGCGCTTAGCTACCTTCCAGTAGGTAGACAGTCAAGCGGACATGCTTCAATGATCCGTGAGCGAGTGGTAGGAGCCTGCATGACCATTCGCCCGATCGTGCGCTATCCCGACCGCCGGCTTGCGCTGCCGGCCCGCCCCGTCACTCTGTTCGACGATGCCTTGCGCGAGCTCGCGCAGGATCTGCTCGACACGATGCGCGCCGCGCCCGGCATCGGCATCACGGCGCCGCATGTCGGCGTGCCCCTGCGCGTCGTGGTGCTCGAGCTCGACGCGAAGGACGGCCCGCACACTTACGTCAATCCGGAGATCACATGGGCCTCGCCGGAGATGATCATGCATCGCGAAGGCAGCGTCTCGATGCCTGGGGTCAACGACGAGGTGCAGCGCCATGCGCGGGTGCAGATCAGCTACCGGGATGTCGAGGGTAATGTGCAAAGCGAGGAATCGGAAGCCCTGCGCGCCGTGTGTCACCAGCACGAGATCGACCAGCTCGACGGGATGTTCTGGATCCAGCGGCTGTCGAGGTTGAAGCGGGAGCGGCTGGTGAAGAAGTACGAGAAGATGTCGCGGAATTCGTAGGGTGGATTAGCGAAGCGTAATCCACCATCTGAGCGCGGCGAAACGAGGGAGACGGTGGATTACGCCGCCTGCCGCGCTTCGCGCAGCAGTCTGCTAATCCACCCTACGGGTTCTCTATCCTCACGCCCTCTTCCCGCTCCGCTTGGTGATCGGCGCGTTGCGGCGTTCGCGTTTGCCGCGCGCGATCTCGGTTGCCAGCGCGTCCAGCTTCGGCACCCAGAAATTCCTGAACTGGCCGACCCAGGCATCGACCGCTTGCAGCCCGGCCGCGTCGACCGAATAGAGCCGCCTTTGCGCCTCGGCCCGGACGCTCGCAAAGCCGCTCTCGCGCAGCACCTTGAGGTGCTGCGAGACCGCCGCCTGGGTGATGCCGAACTCGGCCCCGATGATTTCGACGACCTCGCCGGATGCCAACTCACCGGGCGCCAGCAGCTCGAGGATGCGGCGGCGCACGGGATCGGCAAGGACTTCGAAGGCGTGCATCAGCTTCCGGTGCCGGGATGAACGACGTCGGGCGGCATCTCGCCGCGATAGAACGCGATGGTTCGGTCCGAGCGCTCCTTCGCCGTGGCTGGATCGACCCCGCTTGCGACATGTGCCGCACGCCAATGCTCGCCGCTCGTCGTCATGAAGTCCTTGCCCTCGGGCGAGACCATCCAGGCCTCCGCCGTCTCATGGTCGACCGATGCCCCGGTCGCAAGATAACGCTCCAGTCCCGCAAGCGCGAGGTCCCAACCGATACCGACCGCCCCCGGACCGAACTGATTCCAATGATCCTCGATGATCGCTGTGTGCTCGAGCGTCAGGCGCGCCTGGCTTCGCTCGGCTGTCAGGCTGACGTCGATCCAGCTCATGGCACCGCCGAATTCCCAGGTCGCGGCGAAATGGGTCGGCGGCGTGCAGGCCGTGATGGTGCCGCCCGCATTGCCTTTGATCTGGTAGCGTCCCCCGAGCCGGAGGTCGCCCTCGACCGGCGCAAACCAGCGCGGGATCCGCTCCCTGCTGGTCACGGCGTCCCAGAGATCGTCGACGCCGGTGTCGTAGAGCCGCGTGAGGGTCACGACGCTCGCCGGTTTCCCATCCTTGGCGAAATTCCTCACCGAACGTGTCACGAGCCCGAGGACCCTGGCGACGTCGAATTCCATTGGCGCCTCTCCCTGTCGCTTTCGTGGCAATGAATATCGATCACCACTAATATAAGTCAATCCTTATATTCATTGATGCTACTGCGTCAAACCGCCTCGCACGCCGACGCGAACCAAACACCTGTCCAGGCGTCTATGGGTGCCTCCTCTCAAAGCCCCTGAAACGGAAGGAACTCATGCAAGTTCGCAAATTCGCCGTCACCGATGCTTCGCTCGAACGCTCGCCGGGACAGGACGGAGATATCTTCGCCGGCAATGTGATCGACCAGCGTCACGGCGGACCGATCACCATCGGCTACGGCCGCTACGCGCCGAACCAGAGCCTGAACGAGACGCTTGCAGTCGACGATGTCATGCTCGTCCTGGAAGGAAAGCTCTCGGTCACGAGCGCCGGCAGCACCGTCACCGCCGGTCCCGGCGAGATCGTCTACATGCCGAAGGGCGAGACGGTCACGATCCGCTCGCATGAGCAAGGCGCCCTCACCGCCTACGTCACCTATCCGCATTGGCAGGAGGCGCGCGAGTGAGGCGCGAGCTCGCCCGGGGCACATCCTTCGAGACGCCCGCCTGCGGCGGGCCCTCAGGATGAGGTCTCGTCTTGCGGCTAGCTCCTCATGGTGAGGAGCCCGGACACACAAGCGTCTCGAACCATGAAGGCCGAGGCCGCTACTTCAGCGGCAGAAACAGTTCGGCGACCGTCTCGTGCTCCGGAACCTCCGGAAAGAAGCTCAGCCGCTGGCAGTAGATCGGGAAGTCGCGCGCTTCCTCGCCGCTGGCCGGAAGCCAGTCGCGGTAGAGGTAGAGCGCGGCTGGCTCGAGATTGTCGGTGTAGCCGACGACGCGCAGCACGGCGCAGCGTCCGCCGGGGATCTTGCCGGCTTTGATCCCTTCGCCGCATCCCGGGAGCGACCGATCTGTGCCGACGCAAAGGTCTACGCTGTAATCGGCGGGGCGCGCAGGACGTCGCTCGGACCGCCATATATTGAAGGTCGGGTTCGTGCTGGGATGCAGGCCGGCTGCCTTCCGCCAGGCGATGAAGCGCTGGATGGTGGCGGGGAGCGTCGCCGGGTCGCCGCGATGCTCCATGATCGCCACCCTGGTGGCGGGTACGTCGCGGATGGTCACGTCGTCGGTGGTGAAAGTTCTCTGCATGAGCTTGCTCCTCGCGAAATGGAGAGGCCTTAAAGCCGCAAGCCACGGCTCCCAATCGGGAGAATTCCGGAACGACGACGGCGATTGCCCGAGCCGTTGCCGAAAGGCGCGGGCAAAGGCGTCCGGCGCCTCGTAACTGGCCTCCATCGCAATGTCTGTGACGCTTTGCGCGTCGGTGTAGGCGAGCTGATGCGACGCGCGCTTCAGACGGGCCAGCTGGACGTAGCAATGCACGGACAGACCGAAGGTCGCCGTGAACTGCCGGTGGAAATGGAATTTCGAGAAGGCTGCAACGCCGCTCAAGCTTTCCAGGTTGAGATCATCGTCGAGATGCCGGTCAATATGCTCCAGCACCCGCCGCATCCGCTTCCGATAGTTTTGCAGCGCCGCCGTCATCGTCCCTCCTCCGTGGCGACTTCCATCTAGGCGCCGGCGGCAGCGGCGCGCTCGACCGATCTTGCGGACTTGAGAGAGGCGACGCGGAAAACGTCATTGACCTCCACTGTCGTCGCCCGGCTTGACCGGGCGACCCAGTACGCCGCGGCCCCTCGGCTCAATCACAATTGCCTCTGGAATACTGGATGCCCCGGTCAAGCCGGGGCATGACGGCGAGTGTGAGGCGCGAACACGCGACGCCAAGAGACAGCAGCAGCAGATGACCCTACCCGCCCGCCATCAGCGCCTTGGCCAGCGCCATGTACGCCGGCAGCGTCACCGGATCGTTGGCGGCGTTGCCGGCAACCGGATGCGAGGCGTAGCGGGCGATCACCATCTCGGCCTTGGGATCGATGTAGATGCCCTGGCCGTGGACGCCGCGCGCCATGTAGGCGCCGTGGGCGTTGTGCGTGACCCACCATTGATTGCGATAGGAGGCGCCCGGCAGCGTGGTGTAGCCGGCCGGCTTGAATTTTTCGGGATCGCCGCCGCGCGCGATGTCCTCGATCACGGATGACGGCACGATCTGGCGGCCGTTGAAGCGGCCGTGATTGCGCATGGTCTCGCCGAAGCGGGCGAGATCGCGCAAGCAGGTCGAGAGACCGCCGCCGCCGCTCTCGGTGCCGATGCGATCGACGTGATAATGCGCGTCCTCCTCCGCGCCCATCGGCTGCCAGATCCGCTCAGACAAGAGATCGGACAGCGTCACGCCGCTGGCGCGCCTGATGATCCACGCGAGCACGTCGGTGTTGACGGTCTTGTAGGCAAAGGCGTTGCCGTGCTCGCCCTGCTTCTTCTGCGCGATGAGGAAATCGAAGATGGTGGTCGGGCCGTCATAACCCGGCGGGATCGGCGCCATGCCGTTGGCGCGCCGCAGGCCCCACACGTCCGAGTTCTTGTCGGTGTAGACCTCGGTGTAGCGCAGCCCCGTGGTCATATCCATGACCTCGTGCACGCGCGCATCGCCGAACGCGCTGGCCTTCAGCTCCGGCACATAATCCGTCACCGGCGCCTGCGGATCGATCCTGCCCTCGGCGACCAGAATCCCTGCGAGCACGCCGGTGAACGATTTCGTCACCGACATCGCGATATGCGGCTTGTGCGGCTTCAAGGCGCCGAAATAGCGCTCATAGATCAGCCTGCCCCGATGCAGCACGGCAATGCCGTTGGTGTAGGTCTCCTCCAGCATCTTGTCGAAGGTGATGGGACGGCCGTCCATCGTGGTCAAGGCGACCGCGCCGATGTCATGGTCCGCGCGCGGCAGAGGCGACGCAGGTCCAGCTCCGCGCCAGACATTCACGGTGGGAACGAGCTGACGGATGTTGCTCCAGGCCCAGCGGAGTTCGGGGAAATTGCGGAAGGAGCCGTCCTGGAAGGTGATGAGGCGATCGGGGGATGGAGGGAAGCCGCGCATCCAGCCGAGGGGCTCGGGGTCGGTGGGGGTGGCGGGCGGATGGTTGGGGGTGGGCGCGACGGACATAAGGGCTGGCTCCAGCGAACGACGCAGATTTCCTACCATGAGGGATTGCGGTCCACATCAAGGGCTAGCGCTAGGCTGACGCGCGCGACTCTACGAGCTCGTCTATCGCTTGAAACAATTTTCGCGGTGCCATTGCAGAAAATGCGGATGAGGCCGATCCGATGGCCTCCTTGGCTCAAGCGCGCGCCCGGACTTGTTGATGACCCATCGAACTCCTTCCAGATCGTTTGTCTGCCGCGAGATCAGTATTTCCAATTCATCGGACAAGCTGATCAAACCACGATCGAACATCCAATGCGCAGTTCCCGACAGAGCGATCCCATTGCTCACGATGTCTGGCCCGTTCGCCTCCACGGGCCGAATGTGCGCCGCCGCTACCTCTGCGCGCCCCATTCCATTGATGAGCTTCAGCCCGGTGATGGCGCAGCGCTCGTCGTAGTCGCAACACGACCCGACGAAAAACTCGGTCACGCAATACCCTTGAGACGATTGAACTCACGCGATCACGCGCAAGTATAAACGGCGCCTGCTCTCCTTCGTCGAGTTGAGACAATCGAACATCTGCATCGACTCGGGGTAGCAGCGGCACACCTTCTGCGAAGCCGAGCGCGAATATTCTATTGAAATCGTCGGCCGAAATTGGACGGACTGCCGACTGAGCACGCCCTGAAATCCGTCCCTGCTCATTCAGGACTCCGCGCTCCACAGGACCCGTCGGTCCGTTGAAAGCGACCGGATTGGCAAAGTCCAGATAGCTTCCGGGCTCGATCAGAGCGAGAAACATGCCCGATGCCGTTGGGTCAGGAACAACTTGTTGTACCCGAGCAATCGCGAAGTAGCCGCGCGTTTCTGCTACCTTGCTCGGTTCATAGTAGATGATCCAGTCACCGACGCAGGCTTCAACGCGACGCAGGTACTGGCCTGGAAACTGGTATCGTTCTGCGGGGCTATCATCGTAGATCGAGTCCGATCGATGGATGAATACCCCAAATCCCATAATTCGTCGCGACGCCTGTCCAGGAAGTAACGACTAGCTCAGTATGTTAAGCTTGGAGAGCTACACCCTACTCCCACTCGATCGTCCCAGGCGGCTTGCTGGTCACGTCATATACCACCCGGTTCACGCCCTTCACCTCGTTGATGATGCGCGTCGCGGTCTCGCCCAGGAATTTCATGTCGAACTGGTAGAAGTCCGCGGTCATGCCGTCGGTGGAGGTGACGGCGCGCAGGCCAACCACATAGTCATACGTGCGGCCGTCGCCCATGACGCCGACGGTCTTTACCGGGAGCAGCACTGCAAAAGCCTGCCAGATTTCGTCGTAGAGGCCGTGCTTGCGGATCTGGTCGATGTAGACGGCGTCGGCCTTGCGCAGGATGTCGAGCTTGTCGCGGGTGATGTCGCCGGGGCAACGGATGGCGAGGCCCGGGCCCGGGAACGGGTGGCGGCCGACGAAGATTTCGGGGAGGCCGAGCTCGCGCCCTAACTTGCGCACCTCGTCCTTGAACAGCTCGCGCAGGGGCTCGACGAGCTTCATGTTCATGCGCTCAGGCAGGCCGCCGACATTGTGGTGCGACTTGATCGTCACCGAGGGGCCGCCGGTGAAGGAGACGCTCTCGATCACGTCGGGGTAGAGCGTGCCTTGTGCCAGGAAATCGGCGCCGCCGATCTTCTTGGCCTCAGCCTCGAACACCTCGATGAAGAGGCGGCCGATGGTCTTGCGCTTGGTTTCGGGATCGGTGACGCCTTCGAGCTCGCCGAGGAATTGCTTCGACGCATCCACGTGCACGAGCGGGATGTTGTAGTGGTGGCGGAACAGGTCGACGACCTGCTCGGCCTCGTTGAGGCGCATCAGGCCGTGATCGACGAACACACACGTCAGCTGGTCGCCGATGGCCTCGTGGATCAGCACGGCCGCAACCGCTGAATCGACGCCGCCGGAGAGGCCGCAGATCACCCGGCCCTTGCCGACCTGCGCGCGGATCTTGGCGATCTCCTCCTCGCGGAAGGCGCGCATGGTCCAGTCGCCGGTGAGGCCGGCGATCTTGCGCACGAAGTTGCGGATGAGTTTTGCGCCGTCGGGCGTGTGCACCACTTCGGGGTGGAACATCAGGCCGTAATATTTGCGCTTCTCGTCCTGGATGATCGCGAACGGCGCGTTCGGCGAGGTGCCGGCGACGGAGAAGCCCGGCGGCATCTTCGTGATGCGGTCGCCATGGCTCATCCACACCTGGTTCTTGCTGCCTGACGACCAGACGTCCGCGAACAGCTGGCTCTCGGCCTTGACCTCGACATCGGCGCGGCCGAATTCGCGGTGATGGCCGCCCTCGACCTGGCCGCCCAGCTGCGCCGCCATGGTCATCTGGCCGTAGCAGATGCCCATCACGGGCACGCCGGACGCAAAGATCAATTGCGGGGCGCGGGGCGAGCCGGCCTCGTGCACCGACTCAGGGCCGCCGGAGAGGATCACCGCTTTCGGCTTCATCTCCTTGAAGGCCTCTTCGGCCTTGTTGAACGGGACGATCTCGCAATAGACGCCGTCCTCGCGCACGCGACGCGCGATCAGCTGCGTCACCTGGCTGCCGAAGTCGACGATGAGAATCTTGTCGTGCGCCGAGGCCACCGAGGGCGTCGACGCGGAGCGGTCGTTCTGTGCTGCTGTCATGGCCAGCCAATACGCTGGCGGCGCGCGGGCCGCAACCACGGCAGCGGTGCGCCCACATGCTTCTTTGGGCATGGACAAAGGGATATAGGTAAGTATTCTTGACCTATTATGCCCCATTCCAGAAAGGGGCCGATCAGGGAGAATGCCATGTCACAGCACCATCAGCCGTCAACACTGGCCGCGCTCGGTCGGACCTGGGTCGAGGCCTGGAACGCGCGCGATCTCGAGCGCGTGCTCACGCTCTACGACGAGGCGGCTGTGATGACCTCGGACCGCATTCCGATGCTGGGGTTCGACCCCAGCGGCACGGTGCGCGGCAAGGATGCGTTGCGCGCCTATTGGGGCAAGGCGCTTCCCCTGGTGCCGAACCTGCATTTTTCGCTGATCGATCTGTTCGTCAGCCCGGACAGCCTCGTGGTGTTCTACGAGAACGAGCGGGGCAAGAAGATCTGCGAATATCTGCGGGTGAATGAGGCGGGGCTGATCGTGCAGGGCTCGGCGAACCATTTGGCGCATTGATCATCCCCGTCATTGCGAGGAGCCCTTGCGACGAAGCAATCCAGACTGCCGCCGCGGATGCAGTCCTGGATTGCTTCGCTTCGCTCGCAATGACGGAGACCGAAGCGGCAGCATGCGCTAACAACGTCACTGCCGGCTCTGAGACAGGATTCCTCGCATGAAACTCCCCACCTCCCCCTTCACCGTCACCGACTGGAGCAAGGTCGAGCCGACCACGCATCCCGGCGAAACCGGAGAGGCCAAGTGGCGCACGCTCAACATCGGCGAGCTCCGGGTGCGGATGGTGGAGTACTCGCCGGGCTATCTGGCCGATCATTGGTGCGATCGCGGCCACGTGCTCTACGTGCTGGAGGGCGAGCTCGACAGCGAGCTGCGCGACGGGCGCAAATTCAAGCTCACCGCGGGCATGAGCTACCAGGTGTCGGATTTCGGCGACGCCGCGCACCGGTCCTCGACGGCCGTGGGGGCGACGCTTTTCATCGTCGACTGAGACGCGAGAGCGGGGTTAATTTGCACCGCAAAATAGCAAAGTCACGCGAGGTGCCGAGCCGCGGGTGGTGCCTTGAAGTGGCCCCAAATTCTCGCTATATTGTGATCATCGATACTTGGCCGAACGACTGGGCCGCTTCGCTTCGTTGCTGACGGGCGCGCACGCTTCAGATGAATTCTCCAAACATCGACTCATCAGGGACCATGGGCGCAATGCTGCGTACCGGTCTGCGTGCGTACTCAACCTAACTAACTAAAGGAAATTCCCATGGCTATGGGCACCGTGAAGTGGTTCAACACCCAAAAGGGTTATGGTTTCATCCAGCCGGATGACGGCCAGAAGGACGTGTTCGTTCATATCAGCGCCGTCGAGCGCGCTGGCCTCTCCTCCCTCAACGAGGGTCAAAAGGTCTCGTTCGACATCGTCGCCGACCGCCGCAGCGGCAAGTCGTCGGCTGACAATCTCCGCGTCGGCTAATCGCCAGCGCACCGTTCTGACCGCGGACGTACCGGCAGAACGTTGGAACTCGAAAGCCCCGCGACCGGGATCGGTCTGCGGGGCTTTTGTTTGCCCCGGTCATTCCGGGGCTCGCGAAGCGAGAGCCCGGAATCCATTGAGCCGCAGACCCTGCCGCCCGATGGATTCCGGGCTCGCCCTGCGGGCGCCCCGGAATGACGGGGAGAGAAATCAGCCCGTCTTCTTCAGCACCGAAACGAAAAACCCATCCGTCCCGGTCCGCCGCGGCGTCATCAGCCAGCCCTCGGCTGACTGCAGCGCGGCCTCGCCAAAAGCTTCCGCCTTGTCCCAGAGCACGCTCGCGGTCTGCTCGGGCGGGACGACCGTGAACTCGCCATGACGGCCGATGAAGGCCCTCACCTGCTCGCCGTTCTCTTCCGCCAGCACCGAGCAGGTGATGTAGGCGATGCGGCCACCCGGCTTGACCAGCGGAACCGCACGCTCCAGCACCTCGGCCTGGTCGCGCAGGCGGATCTCGAGCGCGCCGGGGCGCATGCGCCATTTGGCGTCGGGGCTGCGGCGCCAGGTGCCGGTTCCCGTGCAGGGCGCGTCGATCACGACGAGGTCGGCGGTGCTGCGGATGTCGGCAAGCGGATCGGCCTCGCCCTTGGGCGTGCGGACATCGGCATTGTGGACGCCGGCGCGCGACAGCCGCTCATGGATCGGGGCGAGCTGGCGCTTGTCACGGTCGGTCGCGATCAGCCGGCCCTTGCCCTGCATCAGGGCGGCGAGCGCCAGCGTCTTGCCGCCGGCGCCGGCGCAGAGATCGATCACCTGCTCGCCGGGTTTTGCCGCGGTGAGCTGGGCGGCAAGCTGCGATCCCTCATCCTGCACTTCAATGGCGCCCTTGATGAAATCCTCTTCCGCCTGGATGCCGGGGTTGCGCGCATCGGCGGAAAGCTCGATGCGCAGGCCGGTTGCGGACCAGGGCGTCGGTTTTGCATGAAGATGAGAAAGCGCCTTCAGCACCTTGTCGCGATTGGATTTTAGCGTGTTGACGCGCAAGTCCAGCGGCGCCCGGCTCGCCATCGCCGCGGCTTCCGCCGCGCGGGTCTCGCCGAACACTTTGGCAAGGTACGGGTCGAGCCATTCCGGGTAGTCGCCGGCGATCGCGGCCGGCGCGCCTTCGAGCGACCGCGAGGCGAGTGCGGCCTGCTCGGCCTCGGTCAGCGGCGCCGGCGCAAAGCGGCTGCCGTCGAAGAAGGCGCCCATGGTCGCCATGTCCATGTTGCGCTCGAGGCGGAGCATGCCGATCAGCCGGGCCCGCGCGGTATCGGAATCCATCAGCCAAGCGCTCGAGGCGTAGCGGCGCAGCACGTCCCAGACGAGGCCGGCGATGGCGGCGCGGTCGCCCGAGCCGGCGAAGCGGTGCGCGGTGCCCCACTCCTTCAGCGCCTTCGCCGCGGGCACGCGGTCCCTCTCGATGGTGTCGATCACTTCAATGGCTGCGGACAGCCGGGCAGCGGGGGTCATTTCAGATCTTTCAGATTGGATCCGGCGCGTCAGGCTCAGATCAGCAGCAGCAGCTTCAGCGCGAAGTAGATCCACGTCGCGAGCAGCACCAGCACGCCGGCGAGCCAGACCATGGAGCGGCGGCCGAGATCGTTCGAGGAGACGAACACGCCAGCATGGGCAAAGCGGGTCACCACGAACACCCAGGACATCAGCACGATGAAGAGGTCGGCCCGGCGCAAGGGCAATGCCAGCGCGATCAGGACGTAGAACAGCACCGGCAGCTCGAACTGGTTGCGGTAGCAATTGGCGATTTGTGTGGCGCCCTTCGGCCAGTTCGGCTCGCCCAGGGCAATGTCGCGGATCTTGGTCTCGCCGGCGACCAGGGCCCTGCGGCGCGCCAGGACCATGCCGATCAGAAGCGCGAAGGTGAGAGCGATCTGCACGAAGACCGGCAGCAAGACCATTTGAACGGACATCGGAACTTTCCCGGGAGGCGGAACGCGGCAGACGTCATTAGCCGCGGCTTCTCACGCTGACAATCAGCGAGTTGAACCGGCGTTCCAGCTTCTGCGACCAACCACAGATTGTTAAAGCGATTTCGGCCCCATTTCGGGCCCGAGGCGAGATACCGCCATGACGACCTTGACCGGCCTCTTCACCGAATCCGCCGATGGCCAGCTCGGCATCCTGATGTCGGCCCTATCAGGGATCGCGGCAGCGCTCGCGGTCGCACTGGCCATGACGGTCTACTTCCGCCTGAGTTATCGGACCTGGCGCGACGTCGCCCGGCATGGGCTGGCTGCCTTGGCCGCGGTCGCCCTGTTCGCCTTCGCCGCCTACGACATGCGCCACGCTGCGCTTGCCTATCTCGGTCTCAATCCCTCCAAGCCTGCCGTCGAGTTCGAGATACGCATGCCCCGGGAGATGCTGACCGCGGTAGGCGACAGCCAGATCGAGTTGCACACCGACCGCAACCAGACTTTGGCGCTGCTGGATGGCGTGCGCGACCTCTCGGACGGCCGCGCAGTGCTGCGCGGTGCGGTCGCGCTCAACCACCGCACGGCCGATCGCGTTCTGGTCGTGAACCTGTCTGGCAAGGGCATCTTCGAGTTCCGCCTCCGCCTGCCGGCCGAGCCGCATCGCTCCGTCGAGTTCGGCCCCTGGCACCTCGCCGACCGCATCGCCTCCCCGCTCCCCGGCGCGGTCGCCCCGCAGGACGGCTACACCATCCGCTACCGCGTGCTTTAAACTTTGTTCGGTGCGATCCATGCCCGGCCCGTCATCGTTCCGACGCGCGGCGACCGGTAGGATGATCGCATGTCCGAATTTCGTCTCACGCAGATTTCCGACACCCATCTCGGCCGGCGCTTCCCCGGCCTGATCGCCAACTTCCATCGCATCAGCGAACACATCGACGCCGGCAGGCCGGATCTCGTCGTCAACACCGGCGACGTCTCGTTCGACGGGCCGACCAGCCGCGACGACGTCGAATTCGCCAAAGGCCTGCACGACGCGCTGCCCGTCACCTGCCGCTATCTCCCCGGCAATCACGACATCGGCGACAATCCGACCGCGATCGGGCCGGCGCCGAAGCCGCCGGTTAGCGAGACGCAGCGCCGGCAGTTCTGCGACATCATCGGCGAAGATCATTGGTCGTTCGAAGCCGCGGGCTGGCGCTTCATCGGCCTCAATTCGCTGGTGATGAATTCGGGCCTCGCCTTCGAGGCCGAGCAGTTTGACTGGCTGTCGCAGGAAATCTCGCGCACGAACGGCAGGCCGGTCGCGCTGTTCCTGCACAAGCCGCTGTTTCTCAACCTGCCCGACGATGCCGAGACGCCGGAGACGTCGATCCGTTACGTGCCGCAGCCGGCGCGGGCGCGGCTGATCGAGATGTTCGGCAATGTCGACCTGCGTCTTGTCGCCAGCGGCCACGTGCACCAGCGCCGCGACTTCACCTTTCGCCACACACGCCACGTCTGGGCGCCTTCAGCGGGTTTCGTCATCAACGATCAGCGCCAGGACCGGATCGCGATCAAGGAAGTCGGTCTCGTCGAATACCGCTTCCAGCCCGACAGTCTGGAGGTCCGTCACGTCAGGGCCGCCGGCCAGGTCGATGTCGACATCGAGGAGCTGCTCATCCAGATGGGCGGCGGGCATTAGCCTACTCCTCGGGCAACTCACCTTACCTTGATACCTCAATGCATCGAATTCGGCCTCAGACTGGCTAAAATCCGCTAATGACAACGTTGTCATAAGGCCGTATCGTTTCTTAGCCGCGGTCGAGGGCCGCCGAGGGAGCGATGATGCAGTTCTTGTCCCGGTGGGAGAACCAACGCCTTTCGGCGACCATGCGAGGCATTCCCATGGTCGATGGCGTTGCCACTGCGGACATCGGCAAACAGCGCTGGTCGCCTGCACACGGCGATCTCGCCCTGCCCGTCCTCACCCTGGATGAAGCCGCCTTCGCGGCCAACCGCGATCTTTTCCTGAAATGGTGCGCGAGTTCAGGCGTTGCCGTCGCCCCCCACGCCAAGACGCCGATGTCGCCGGAGCTCGCCCGCTCGCTGCGCGCAGCCGGCGCCTGGAGCACGACGGTTGCCAACGTCCAGCAGGCTGCCGTGCTGCTCGCGAGCGGCGAGCGGCGCCTGCTGCTGGCCAATGAGATCGGCGGGCTCGCCGCCGGTCGGCGGCTCGGCGCGCTGCTCGCCGCCTATCCCGACGTCGAATTTCACGCCTTCGCGGATTCACCGGCTGCGGTGGCAGCTCTCGCCGAGGCCGCGCGGATCGCGGGCCGCCGGGATTTGTCCGTGCTGGTCGAGCTCGGCGCCGGCCGCGCCGGCGCCCGCGACCGCGCGGCGGTCGAGGCAACGATCGCAGCCGTGCTCGCCGCCGACCGGCTCGTGCTCGGCGGCGTCGCCACTTACGAAGGCGCCGCTGCAACGTCCGATACCGACGAGACGATGCGCGCAATCGCGGTGCTGCTGGATCGCACCATCGAGACATTTGCGTTGGTGCGCGCGGCCGCCCCGAAGCGGCCGTTGATCATGAGTGCCGGCGGCTCGGCCTATTTCGATGTCGTCGCGCGGACGCTTGCGCCCGCGGCTCAGGCCGACGGCAACGCCAGTGTGATCCTGCGCTCGGGCGCACTGTTCTTCGCCGATCACGGCATCTATGCGCGCGCCTTCGCGGAAGTCGACCGGCGCGGCGGCCTCCTCATCGACGGCCTGCACCACTCGGCCGTGGAGAGCTTTCGGCCCACGCTGACGCTCTGGGCCGAGGTGCTGTCGCGGCCCGAAGACGGACTTGCGATCGCCGGCTTCGGCATGCGCGATGCCTCGTTCGACCAGGGCCTGCCCGTGCCGTTGCGCGTGTTCCGGGACGGCGTCGAGCAGCAAGGCCTTGCCGCGGCGCTCGCGGTGACCCGCCTCAACGACCAGCACGCGTTCCTCTCGGTCGCATCCGAAGCCGCGCTTGCGGTCGGCGACATCATCGCCTTCGGCATCTCGCATCCCTGCACCTGCCTCGACCGCTGGCGCGTGATCTTCGGCCTCGATGCCGACGGCGTCGTGGCGCGCGCCCTCCCCACCCAGTTCGGCTGAGAGCGGCGCGATGAACTTCCTGCCGCTCTGGCGCTATCAGAACCAGCTCATCGACGGCGCCATCGTCACGCTGGAGCTGACGGTGATCTCGGCGCTCGCCGGGCTCGTGATCGGCATCGCCGGTGCGGTCGCGCTGAAGGGGCGGATCACGTCGCTGCGCTGGCTGGTGCGCGGTTACATCGAGCTGTTCCGCAACACGCCCTCGCTGATCCAGATCTTCATCGTCTTCTTCGTGCTGCCGAACTTCGGCCTGAAGCTGCCCGCCTTCGAGGCCGCGGCCGTCGCGCTGTCGCTCTATTTCGGCGCTTATTCCGTCGAGATCATCCGCGCCGGTCTCGATTCCATTCCGCGCAGCCAGGTCGAGGCCGGCCAGTGCTTGGGGTTGTCGGGCTGGCAGGTGTTTCGCCACATCATCCTGCCGCCGGCGCTGCGCAACGCCTATCCGGCCGTGACCAGCCAGTTCGTGCTTTTGCTGCTCGGCACCTCGCTCGCCTCGCAGGTCGCCGCCGACGAGCTGTTCCACGTCGCCGGCTTCATCGAGAGCCGCACCTATCGCAGCTTCGAGGTCTATGCCGTGATCTGCACGGTCTATTTCGCGATGGCGATGTCGTTCAAGGCGCTGTTCGCCGTGATCGGCCTGGCGGCCTTCCGCTGGCCGCGGCGGCGCTGAGGGGCGAAGCGATGCGATCCTTCTCCCTCATCGATTTCGTCTCGCTGTTCGCGGCGCTGCGCTGGACCGTCACCCTCGTCGTGCTCGCGCTTGCCTTCGGTGCACCGCTTGCGCTCGGGCTTGCGCTCGGCCGCATCAGCCGGTTCGCAGGGCTGCGCTGGGCGATGGCGGCGTGCATCCAGGTGATCCAGAGCGTGCCGCTGCTCGGACTGTTGTTCTTCTTCTATTTCGGCATGCCGGTCTTCCTCGGCATCCAGGTGCCGGCGCTCATCGCCGTGACCGTCGCCTACACGCTCTACACCGCCGCCTTCCTCGGCGAGATCTGGCGCGGTGGCCTGGAGGCCGTAAAGCTGGCGCAATGGGAGGCCGGCGCCTGCCTCGGCCTCTCCGCCTGGCAGCAATTCCGCCACATCATCGCGCCGCAGGCGCTGCGGCTGTCGCTGCCGCCGACCGTCGGCTTTCTGGTGCAGCTCATCAAGGGCACCTCGCTCGCCTCGATCCTCGGCTTCGTCGAGCTCGCCCGCGCCGGACAGGTGGTGAGCGCGGCGACGTTCCAGCCGCTGCTCACCTACGCGCTGGTCGCCGCGATCTATTTCGCGCTGTGCCTGCCGCTCACGCTCTGGTCCCGCTCCCTGGAGGCCCGCCTCGATGGCTCTCGTTGAAATCCGCGACGTGCGCAAGACATTCGGCAAGGTCGAGGTGCTCAAGGGCGTCTCGCTCGACGTCGAGGAAGGCGAGATCGTCACCATCATCGGCCGCTCCGGCTCGGGCAAGTCGACGCTGCTCCGCTGCATCAACGCGCTGGAGAGCGTCGATTCCGGCGAGATCCGGGTCGAGGGCCAGAAGGTCCACGCCAAAATGCCAGACCTGAAGAAATTTCGTCAGCGCGTCGGCATCGTGTTCCAGGCCTTCAATTTGTTTCCGCATCTGAAGGTCGAGCGCAACATCACGCTCGCCCCGCTCCTCACCGGCCGCACCGACAAAGCGAAGGCGCGTGCGCTGGCCGAGGACGTGCTGACCCGCGTCGGGCTCGCCGACAAGATCGACGCCTGGCCCGAGCAGCTCTCCGGCGGCCAGCAGCAGCGCGTCGCCATCGCCCGCTGTCTCGCCATGGCGCCTCACCTCATGCTGTTCGACGAAGTGACCTCGGCGCTCGACCCCGAGCTCGTCGGCGAAGTCCTGAAAGTGATGGAAGCGATGGCGGAACAGGGCATGACCATGATCCTGGTCACCCACGAGATGGGCTTTGCCCGCAACGTCGCCGACCGCATCGTCTTCATGCATCAGGGCCGCGTCTGGGAACAGGGCCCACCGGCAAAACTGTTCGCCAGTCCTGAGACACCCGAGCTCGCAAGCTTCATCGCATCTGCCAAGTGAAAACCGTCCCCTTCAAGGAGAGAGTCATGAGAAAGTTGAAGTCCCTCTTCACCATTGCAGCTGCGGCCCTCGCCGTCCTCGCCGCACCCGGCCTTGCCAAGGCCGACAAGCTCCAGGACGTGCTCGGCGCCGGCAAGATTCGCGTCGGCATTCTCACTGATGCCGCGCCGTGGGGCTTCAAGGACGACAAGGGCGAGATTGCCGGCCTCGATGCCGATCTTGCAAAACTGATCGCCGCCGACATGGGCGTGAAGCTCGAACTGGTGCCGGTGACGGGTGCCGCGCGCATCCCGAGCCTGCTCTCGGACAAGCTCGACATTTTGATCGCCGGTCTCGGCGCCACGCCCGAGCGCGCCCAGCAGGTGATGTTCTCGCAGCCCTATGCGGTGGTGAATCTCGGCGTTTATGGCGCCAAGTCGCTCCCCTCCGCCACCGGCAAGAAGCCCGACAATCTGGAGGGCCGCACGGTTGCCGTCGCGAAAGGCACGACGCTCGACGTCTGGCTCACCGACAACGCGCCGAAGGTGAAGCTGGTGCGCTTCGAGGACACGCCGGCGGCGATTGCGGCCTATCTCGCCGGACAGGCCGACACGTTCGCGGAGAACAGCGCCATTGCGCTGAAGGTGCAGGACCAGAACCCGACCAAGGAGGTTGAGCTGAAATTCCTGATCCGCCAGTCGCCGGCCCATGTCGGCGTCCGCCAGGGCGAGCAGAACCTGCTCAACTGGATCAACACCGACATCTTCTTCAACAAGCTCAACGGCAAGCTCGGCGCACTTCAGCTGAAATGGTTCAAGGAAGAGCAGTCGTTGCCGACGCTGTGAACTCACCCGCGGCTCCCGCGTCATGCGGGAGCCGACCTTCCCGAGGAGAATTGAGATGATCAAGCGTTACGTCGTGGGATCGCGCATGAGCCAGGCCGTCGCCGCCGGCGGCATGGTGCACATCGCAGGCCAGGTTGCGGATGACCGCAAGGCCGGCATCGTGTCGCAGACGGAGCAGGTGCTCGCCAAGATCGACGCGCTGCTCAAGCAGGCCGGCTTCGACCGCTCCAAGCTGATCGCGGTCAACGTCTTCCTGCCGCATATCACCGACTTCGACACCATGAACTCGGTCTATGACGCCTGGATCGATCCGGCCAATCCGCCGGCGCGCGCCTGCGTCGAAGCCCGCCTCGCCGATCCCGATCTGCGCGTCGAGATGACCGCGGTCGCCTTGCTCTAGGCCGCCGCCTTTCTTTCAACCTTCGGCCGGCGCCGGCGACGGCGCGGCCACGAGGCCTCCCATGCACACCGGACTGTTTCACGAGATCGATTTCGAGAAGGACCAGAAATGGTCCGGCCATCTCGGCATTCCCTTCTCGATCGATCGCTCCCCCTACTATCAGCTCAAGATCCCGATCTTCCGGATCAAGAACGGCGCCGGACCGAAGCTGCTCCTGATGGCCGGCAATCACGGCGACGAATATGAGGGCGAGATCACGCTGACGCGGCTGTATCGCCGGCTCGATGCGCGCGCCATCAAGGGCGAGATCACCATCCTGCCCTTCGCCAATTTGCCCGCCGTGATGGCGGCACGGCGCCGCTCGCCGCTCGACGAAGGCAATCTCAACCGCGCCTTCCCGGGCGATGCCGCGGGCACGCCGACCTTCCGCCTGGCGCATTTCCTCGAGCACGAGCTGTTTCCGCGCCACGACGTCGTCTTCGACATCCACTCCGGCGGCACGTCGATGGCGCACGTGCCCTGCGCGCTGATCGAGCGACAGGGTCCGCCAGAAATGTTCGGCCACGCGCTGCGCCTGATGGAAGGGCTCGGGATGCCCTTCGCCTTCGTCGCCGAGAACGGCGCCACGGCGCCGACCTCGATGGCGGCGGCCGCGCGCGCCGGCGCGATCGGGCTCTCCGGTGAATTCGGCGGCGGCGGCACCGTCACGCCGCAGACCATGGCGTTCACCGCGCGCGCGGTCGACCGGCTGCTGCTCGCGCTCGGCCTCGTCCAGGCGCCCGTGCTCGGGCCGCATGCGCCGGTCGAGCGCGCGACCGAACTGCTGGCCCTGCAGAGCCATGCCCAGGCCGTGTTCGCGACGCGCCGTGGCTGGTTCGAGCCCGCTGTCACAGTCGGTGCGCGCGTGAAGGCGGGCGACATCGCTGGCTGGTATCACGACTTCGAGCGCCCCGAGCTTGCCGAAGAGGTGCTGCGCTTCCCCGCCGACGGCATCGTGATCTCGCAGCGCCTGCACACCGACAGCCAGAGCGGCGACTGCCTGGTGCAGGTCGGCCGCGCGCTGTCGCCCGAGGAGGTGATGGCGCGGTGACGTGAACAGGTGTCGCGGCCAACTCGCTGCACCTCTCCCGCTTGCGGGAGAGGTCGGATCGCGAAAGCGATCCGGGTGAGGGCTTTCTCCTCTAGGGGATTTCATCCGTAACATTGGAGAATCCCGACGTGGAGATACCCTCTCCCCAACCCTCCCCCGCAAGCGGGGGAGGGAGCGCACCGCCATCGTAGTTGCAATCCGATCCGATCTCTTCATGCTCTAACCTGACGTCTCTTCAGGGATTCCATGACCGATCCGGCCAAGCCGAGCTATGACGACGTCGTGCGCATTCCGGCGCCGCCCGGCCGCAGCAACGCGACCGGCCGGCCGCCGCGCATCGAGGAAGTCGCCGAGCGCGCCGGCGTCGCGCCGATCACGGTGTCGCGGGTGCTGCGCCACCCCGAGAAGGTCAATCGCAAGACCCGCGAGCGAATCCTCGAGGTGATCGAGGCCACGGGCTATGCCTCCAACCCGCATGCCCGCGCGCTGCGCTCGGGCCGCTCGAACGTGGTCGTCGCCTTCGTCTCCAACATCCTCAGCCAGCAGTTTGGCCTTGCGGTGCGCAGCTTTGCCGCGACGCTCGAGCCGGAGGGTTTCGAGGTGCTGGTCGGCCAGACCTCCTACTCCTATGCCAAGGAGGTCGCGATGATCCAGTCGCTGCGCGGCATCCGCCCCGCGGCGGTGATGTTCACCGGCGTCATCGAGCTCGAGGAGAACCGCACGGCGCTGGCCGAGCTCGGCATTCCCGTGATCGAAACCTGGGCGTTTCCGCGCGATCCCATCGACATGCTGGTCGGCCTGCCCAATGCGGATGCCGGCGCCATGGCGGCCCGCCGGCTGGCGCAGGCGGGACATCGCCGCATCGCCTTCATCGGCCGCAGCAGCGGCCGTGGCGCGCTCCGCCGCGACGGCTTTCGCACCGCCGCCGCACAGCTCGGCCTCACGATCGTTCACGAGATCCTCGTTGGAGAGGTGACGGGCCTCGTCGACGGCCGTGCCGCCTTCACCGCCCTGCTCGAGCGCAGCGGCGACGTTGACGCCGTGTTCTGCGCCAACGACCTGCTCGCGACCGGTGCGCTGATCGAGGCTCGCGCCCGCGGCCTGTCGGTGCCGCGCGATCTGGCCGTGCTCGGCTTTGGTGACAACGACGTCGCCGATCAGATCACGCCCGGCCTCACGACCATTTCGTTCGACGCCGCGGCCGTGGGACGTCTCGCGGGCGAACTGCTTTTGGCGCGGCTCTCTGGCACGCCGCGCGCCGAGCAGCGGCTCGCGGTCGATCTGTTCCTGGTCGAGCGCGGTAGCGTCTGAGCGTTGCGGCTTACGCGACGCTCTTGAGATCCTGCTGGATGGCAGCGAGTAGCGATTGCAGCGCGGCGCTGTTCACCGGCTTGGCCTCGGTGCCGACCGGCTGAACAGAGGCGGGCTGCGCAGCTTTCACCGGGCGCTTCGGGAATGGCGGTGGCGCAGGCCTTGCGGCCGGCATGAAATCGCCCTCATCCTCGGCGTGAACGAACTTGCCATGGATGACGTCGTCGCGACGGCCCATGATGAACATGGTCGCCCAATAGCCGGCGGCCAGGAGGATTACGCAGAAAATACCAATCTCTAACATCGCAGCACCTAAAATATCCGCGATGATTCAATGCCTTCCTCTGGCCGTCAATGAACAGGCGGTCACACCTGCGGCTTTTGCGGGCAGGTGTGACCATTTGGTGACTCTTTCTTAACTATCCCCACCCGGTGTGTGGCCGCGGGGCCACGTGAGTCCCATTCCCTGTCGCGCTAGGCCTTGTCCGGCCCGACCCGGACCAGCTGCTTGCCGAAATTGGCGCCCTTCAGCAGGCCCATGAAGGCGCCGGGGGCACTCTCCAGGCCCTCGGTGACGAACTCCTTGTACTTGACCTTGCCGTCGCGAACCCAGGAGGACATGTCGCGCAGGAAGTCGCCATGGCGGGCGGCGAAGTCTGACACGATGAAGCCACGGAAGGTCAGCCGCTTGGTGAGGGTCGCGCGCATCAGGGACGCAGCCCATTTCGGCGGCTTGGCCTCGGTGTCGTTGTAATGGGCGATCAGGCCGCAGACCGGAACGCGCGCGAACGGGTTGAGCAGCGGGAACACCGCCTCGAACACGGCACCGCCCACATTCTCGAAATAGACGTCGATGCCCTTCGGGCAGGCGTCCCTCAGCCTGGCGGCGAGATCGGGGTCGCGGTGATCGATGCAAGCATCGAAGCCGAGCTCCTTCACCACGTAGTCGCACTTGTCCTTGCCGCCAGCGATGCCGACCGCACGGGCGCCCTTGAGCTTCGCGATCTGCCCCACCGCCGAGCCGACCGCGCCGGACGCACCGGCAACGACGACGGTCTCGCCCGGCTGCGGCTTGCCGATGTCGAGCAGGCCCGTATAGGCGGTCATGCCGGGCATGCCGAGCACGCCGATCGAGGTCGAGATCGGACCGAGCTTGGGATCGACCTTGCTCAGGCCCTTGCCGTTCGAGATCGCGTGCGACTGCCAGCCGGTGCGGGCCCGCACGATCTCGCCGACCGTGAAATCGGGATTGTTGGAAGCCGCGACCTCGCTGACCGCCTCGCCTTCCATCACGCCGCCGACCGGCACCGGAGCTGCATAAGACGGCCCCTCGCTCATGCGCCCGCGCATATAGGGATCGAGCGACAGCCAGATCGTGCGCAGCAGGACTTCGCCCTGCCCTGGTGTCGGCACGGCGAATTCCTCCAGGCGAAAATCAGACGGCTTGGGTTCGCCGACGGGACGCGCGGCGAGAACGATGCGTTTGGCTTGGGCCATTGGCTTCCTCCACTTTTCTGTCATTGCGAGCGAAGCGAAGCAATCCAGCCGCGTCAAGACAAAAGGACTGGATTGCTTCGCTTCGCTCGCAATGACGAGCTTGTGGCAGGTGCCAACCACACACTCGCTGTCATCGTCCGCGAAGGCGGACGATCCAGTACTCCAAGGCGGTTGTGATTGAGTGGAGGGGCCGCGGCGTACTGGATGCCCCGCCTTCGCGGGGCATGACACCGTCATTTGGCACGAGCGAGTGACTAACCCCCGCCCGGATAATTCGGGCTCTCGCGCGTGATGGTGACGTCGTGGACGTGGCTTTCACGCAGGCCCGCGCCGGTGATGCGGACGAACTGGGCCTTGTCGTGCAGCTCCTTCATGTCGCGCGCGCCGACATAGCCCATCGCGGCGCGCAGGCCGCCGGCGAGCTGGTGCATAACGTTGCCGACCGGGCCCTTGTAGGGCACCTGGCCCTCGATGCCTTCAGGCACGAGCTTGAGCGTATCCTTGATGTCCTGCTGGAAGTAGCGGTCGGCCGAGCCGCGCGCCATCGCGCCGACCGAGCCCATGCCGCGATAGGCCTTGTAGGAGCGGCCCTGCCACAGGAACACTTCGCCGGGCGTCTCATCGGTGCCGGCGAGCAGCGAGCCGACCATGGCGATGTCGGCCCCGGCCGCGAGCGCCTTGGCGAGATCACCGGAATATTTGATGCCGCCGTCGGCGATGACGGGGACATCGGCCTTCTTCGCCGCGTCCACCGCATCCATGATCGCGGTGAGCTGGGGCACGCCGACGCCGGCAACGATGCGGGTGGTGCAGATCGAGCCCGGGCCGATGCCGACCTTGATGCAATCCGCGCCTGCGTCGATCAGCGCCTGGGCACCTTCCGTGGTGGCGACGTTCCCGGCAACCACCTGCACCGAGTTCGACAGACGCTTGATGCGGTTCACCGCCTGCAGCACGTGACGGGAATGACCGTGCGCGGTGTCGACGACGACGAGATCGACGCCGGCATCGATCAGCCGCTCGGTGCGCTCGAAGCCGGTGTCGCCGACCGTGGTGGCGGCAGCGACGCGCAGGCGGCCCTGCCCATCCTTGCAGGCGAGCGGATGGGCGACCGCCTTCTCCATGTCCTTCACGGTGATGAGACCGACGCAGCGATATTGATCGTCGACCACCAGCAGCTTCTCGATGCGGTGCTGGTGCAGCATCCGCCGCGCCTCGTCCTGGCTGACATTCTCGCGGACCGTGACGAGCCCTTCATGCGTCATCAGTTCGGAGACTTTTTGCCGGCGGTCGGTGGCAAAGCGCACGTCGCGGTTGGTGAGGATGCCGACCAGCTTGCCGGGCGTGTTCTTGCCGGCGCCGGTGACGACGGGAATGCCGGAGATGCCGTGATCGCTCATCAGCTTGAGCGCGTCGTCGAGCGTGGCGTCGGGGCTGATGGTGAGCGGGTTCACCACCATGCCGGACTCGTAGCGCTTGACCTGCCGCACCTGGGCGGCCTGCCCTTCGGGATCGAAGTTGCGGTGGATGACGCCGAGGCCGCCGGCCTGCGCCATGGCGATCGCCATGCGGGCCTCGGTGACGGTGTCCATGGCCGAGGCCATGATCGGGATGTTGAGCGGGATGGCGCGGGTGACGCGGGAGCGGATGTCGACCTCGCCCGGCATGACGTCCGACAGGCCCGGCTTCAACAGCACGTCGTCGAACGTAAAGGCTTCGCGGATGCCTTGAAGTTGCACCGTGGCCATCTGCCAACTCCTTCCTGCGGCCTTGCCGCAAATGCTAATGGATGAGCGCCGCCCTCGGCGTCCCTTGCGGCAACGCCTTGAGAATCGGAGCCCATCGGTGGGGTTGACGCGGGTCGATAGCACGGCCGCGTGACGAATCAAAGCAATTCGGGCCGCTGGCCAGCCATGCACAGGCTTATTTGGGCCGAAATCGGCGGGCGCAGCCCCATGCGCCAGCCCAACCCTGGCCGTCATTCCGGGGCGCGACGAAGTCGCGAACCCGGAATCCATCCGCCAGCGGTCTCTGCGGCTCAATGGATTCCGGGCTCGCGCCAAGGGGCGCGCCCCGGAATGACGGAGGCTGAGGGTCACACCGTTGTCACGCAGGATTTAGGTGCCATGCGTGGATCCGCAATGGTCGGCGGCGGACGGCGGTGATAAGCCGCAACTCCACCCCTCCTTCAGCTTTCATTAATTTCATGGTCGACAAGCAACGCGTCATTCCGCTGATCGTGGCCACGGCTCTGTTCATGGAGAACATGGATTCCACCGTGATCGCCACCTCGCTGCCGGCGATCGCGGCCGATATCGGCACCAGCCCGCTGACGCTGAAGCTCGCGATCACCTCCTATCTGCTGTCGCTCGCGGTGTTCATCCCGGCGAGCGGCTGGACGGCCGACCGGTTCGGCGCGCGGATGGTGTTCGCCATCGCGGTCGGCGTGTTCATGGTCGGCTCGGTCGGCTGCGCGCTCTCGACCTCGGTCACCGATTTCGTGTTCGCGCGCATTCTGCAAGGCATGGGCGGGGCGATGATGACGCCGGTCGGACGCCTCGTGCTGCTGCGCTCGGTCGACAAGAGCGCGCTGGTCAACGCCATGGCCTGGGTGACGGTCCCTGCCCTGATCGGTCCCGTGATCGGCCCGCCGCTCGGCGGTTTCATCACCACCTATGCGTCCTGGCACTGGATCTTCCTGATCAA
The DNA here is from genome assembly GCF_028128865.1 of Bradyrhizobium sp. CCBAU 11357. Taxonomy (NCBI): domain Bacteria; kingdom Pseudomonadati; phylum Pseudomonadota; class Alphaproteobacteria; order Hyphomicrobiales; family Nitrobacteraceae; genus Bradyrhizobium; species Bradyrhizobium sp. CCBAU 11357. The sequence goes on from NZ_LBJW01000109.1 coordinate 287,870, forward strand.
CATCCCGATCGGCCTGCTCGGCATCTTCATGGCGCTGCGCTTCATTGATCCCATCAAGAGCGAGGCGCAGGAGCCGTTCGATCTCTACGGCATGGTGCTCGCCGGCATCGGCCTTGCCGGCATCGCCTTCGGTCTCTCCGTGGCCGGGCTCAACCTCCTCCCCTGGAGCACGGTGGCCGCGCTGGTCGTGGGCGGTGCGATCGCGATGACGCTCTACGTCATCCACGCGCGGCGGACCGGATCGCCGGTCCTGGACTTCTCGCTGCTGAGGCTGCCGACGCTGCGCGCAGCCGTGTTCGGCGGCTTCCTGTTCCGGCTCGGCATCGGCGCGCTGCCGTTCCTGCTGCCGCTCCTGATGCAGATCGGCTTCGGCCTGTCGCCGTTCCATTCCGGCCTCGTCACCTTTGCCTCCTCGCTCGGGGCCATGGGCATGAAGACGCTGGCGGCGCGGATCATCCGCACGTTCGGCTTCCGCAACCTGATGACGGTGAACGCGATCATCAGCGCGTTCTTTCTCGCCGTCTGCGCGCTGTTCACGGTGACGACGCCGCTGCTCATCATCATGGTCATCCTGGTGGTCGGCGGCTTCTTCCGCTCGCTGGAGTTCACCGCGATCAACACGGTCGCCTATGCCGAGGTCGAGACCGCGCAGATGAGCCGCGCCACCACGCTCGTCAGCGTCAACCAGCAGCTCGCGATCTCGGCGGGCGTCGCCGTCGGCGCGGCCTGTGTCGAGACGACGATGTGGTTCAGCCATGTCAGCGAGCTCAACGCCACCGTGTTCGCGCCCGCCTTCGTCGTGGTCGCGCTGACCTCGGCGGCCTCGAGCTGGTTCTTCTGGCAGATGCCGGCCGATGCCGGCCACGAGATTTCGGGGCGCAAGGCGGTGGAGATCGCGAGCCGCAAGGGTGCCGGCAAGGGCGCAGAGAAGGCCGCGGTCAAGGCAGCGTCCGAGGATACGCAGGACGTGCGGGATCAGCGGCTGGGGTAGTCTCTCCTGCCGTCATTGCGAGCCAAGCGAAGCAATTTAGAATGCCTCTGCGGAGACAGCCTGGATTGCTTCGTCGCAAGAGCTCCTCGCAATGACGGGGTGCGAGGCTACGCCGTTCCCCCGCCGCGAAACCCCGTGGCCAGCACATAGCGCTCCGAGGAATCCTGCCGGCTCGCGGCGGGCTTGACGTGACGCACCGTTGCAAAGTCGCGCTTGAGCTGGGCGAGCAGCTCGGCGTCGGCGCCGCTCTGGAACGTTTTGGCCAGGAACGTGCCGCCGGGCTTGAGCACGTCGCAGGCAAACGCCGCCGCGGTCTCGACCAGGCCGACGATGCGCAGCTGATCGGTCTTGCGGTGGCCGGTGGTGTTGGCGGCCATGTCGGACATCACAACGTCGGCCTTGCCGCCGAGCATCGCGGTGAGCTTCTCGGGCGCGTCGTTGTCCATGAAGTCGAGCTGCGCGAAATCGACGCCGGGAATCTCCGGCATCTCCAACAGATCGATGGCGACGACCTTGCCCTTGCCTTCCGTCGAGCCGACGCGCTTGGCCGCGATCTGGCTCCAGCCGCCGGGTGCCGCGCCGAGATCGACCACGGCCATGCCCGGCTTCAACAGCCGGAACTTGTCGTCCATCTCCAGGAGCTTGAACGCGGCGCGCGAGCGATAGCCCGCGGCCTTGGCTTTCGAGACATAGGGATCGTTGAGCTGCCGCTCCAGCCACAGCTTCGACGACAATTTGCGCTTGCCGCCGGTCTTGACCTGGACGTGCAAGCGGCCGGTGGTGTCCTTGGCCATCTCACCAGCTCCTGAGCGCGCCGTCCTCGCGCATCATCTCGACCAGCATGCCTTCGCGCAGGCCCCGGTCGGCGACGCGCAGGCGCGGCAGCGGAAAGGCGCGGCGGATAGCATCGAGAATGGCGCAGCCGGCGAGCACGAGATCGGCACGCTCGACGCTGATGCAGCTGTTGTTCGCGCGCTCCTCGTAGCTCATGCCGAGCAGCTTGTTGATGGTCGCGGTGATATCGGCATCGTTCATCCAGATGCTATCGATGCGGCGGCGGTCATAGCGCGCCAGATTGAGATGGATCCCGGCCAGCGTCGTCACCGTGCCCGACGTGCCGAGCAGGTGCATGTCGGCGAGATCGCGGCCGTGCTCTTCCGCGAACGGCGCGACGTGGCTTGCGACCTCCTGCTCCATCGCAGCGTAGATCGCCGGCGTAACGTCGCGTCCGCCGAACTGCTCGGCGAGCGTGACCACGCCATAGGGGATCGACATCCAGGCTTTTATGCGCGGCTCCGGGTTTTCCGGGTCGCGCTCGATCCGCACCAGCTCGGTCGAGCCGCCGCCGATGTCGAACAGGATTGCGCCACGTCCCCTGGGGTCGACCAGCGGCGAGCAGCCCAGCACGGCGAGCGTGGCCTCGGTCTCGCGGTCGATCACCTCGAGCTCGATGCCGGTCTCCGCCGCAACGCGGCTGCGAAAACCTTCCGCGTTCGAAGCCGCGCGGCAGGCTTCGGTCGCGATCAGCCGCAGCCGCCGCGCCTTCCGCAAGTTGATCTTGTCCCGGCAGATGCTGAGCGCTGCGATGGCACGCTCGATCGCGGCGTCGCTGATGCAACCTGTCGCCGAGACGCCCTCCCCGAGCCGGATGATGCGCGAGAAGGAATCGACCACGCGAAAGCCGTCCTGGGTCGGACAGGCGATCAGCAGCCTGCAATTGTTGGTGCCGAGGTCCAGCGCCGCATAGACGCCGGTTCCCGGCGCCTGCGCGCCGACGGCCGGATCGGTGGCCAACGCCACCGCCGCCATCGACCCATTCAGCTCACCGTGCGGCCCATGTTGGCTAACATGGCCATCGCGGAGCCGCGTGTGGTCATTCATACAAACTGTCTTTCCGCGGCCGGTGGGGCCGGTCTGGAATTGATTATTCGCCTGAAACATTAGCAGCGCGGCAGGCCTGCGCAACAACGCATCACATGGGACCATGCCCAATCGTGCGTTGTCGTGAACGGGGGTGGTGGGTTATCTCAAGGGAGTCCGGTGCTCCGCTGCCGCGAAAATGCGCAAATGCCGGCTTTTCAGGTCAATTCCATGCAAGAACACACCAAATCGTCCACGCTCGAGAACGCTATTGCACTGCAAAAATATGGCGTCGGGCAACCGGTCCGCCGCAAGGAGGACGACACCCTGGTGCGCGGCAAGGGCCGCTACACCGACGATTTCAACCTGCCTGGCCAGGCCTATGCCGTGGTCGTCCGCTCGACCCATGCCCATGGCATCATCCGCGGCATTGGCCTCGATGCCGCCAAGGCGATGCCGGGCGTGCTGGGCGTGTGGACCGGCAAGGATCTCGATGCCGCCGGTTACGGCCCCTTCACCTGCGGCCTGCCGCTGAAGAGCCGCGACGGCTCGCCCCTGCTCCAGACCAACCGCCAGCCGCTGGCAACCGACAAAGTCCGCTTCGTCGGCGATCCCGTCGCCTTCGTGGTGGCGGAGACGCTGGCGCAGGCGCGCGACGCGGCCGAGGCGGTCGAGCTCGACATCGAGCCGCTGCCGGCGGTGACGGACCCCGAGGAAGCCGCCAAGCCCGGCGCGCCGCAGCTCTACGACCACATCCCGAACAACGTCGCGCTCGACTACCACTATGGCGACATGGACAAGGTCAACGCAGCCTTCGCCAGCGCCGCTCATGTGACCAGGCTCGACATCGAGAACACCCGCGTCGCCGTGGTCTCGATGGAGCCGCGCGTGGGGCTTGCCTCCTACGACAAGAAGACCGAGCGTTACACGCTTCAAGTGCCGACCCAGGGCGTCGCCGGCAACCGCGCCAACCTCGCCAAGAACCTGAAGGTGCCGAACGAGAAGGTGCGCATTCTCACCGCCAATGTCGGCGGCTCCTTCGGCATGAAGAACATCAACTATCCCGAATATATGTGCATCCTGTATGCGGCGAAGGCGCTGGGACGCCCGGTGAAGTGGCTGGACGAGCGCTCCACCAGCTTCCTCTCCGACAGCCATGGCCGCGCGCAGAAGATCCATGCCGAGCTCGCGCTCGATGCCGAGGGCCACTTCCTCGCCGCAAAGCTGTCCGGCTACGGCAATCTCGGCGCCTACATCACCGGCGTCGCGCCGGGCCCGCTTTCGCTCAACACCGGCAAGAACTTCTCCAGCGTCTATCGCACGCCGCTGATGGCGGTCGACATCAAGACGGTGCTCACCAACACCACGCTGATGGGCGCCTATCGCGGTGCCGGCCGGCCCGAGGCGAACTATTACATGGAGCGGCTGATCGACCGCGCCGCCGACGAGATGGGCATCAACCGGCTGACCTTGCGCAAGCGCAACTTCATCAAGCCGGACCAGATCCCGTTCGCGGCCTCCTCCGGCGTCACCTATGACAGCGGCGACTTCCAGGCCGTGTTCAATAAGGCGCTCGAAATCTCAGACCACGAGAACTTCGCCAAGCGCAAGAAGGAGAGCAAGAAGGCCGGCAAGCTCCGCGGCATTGCCGTCGGATCCTATCTCGAGGTCACGGCGCCGCCGAGCCCCGAGCTCGGCAAGATCGTGTTCGATGCTGACGGCACCGTGCAGCTCATCACCGGCACGCTCGATTACGGCCAGGGCCATGCCACGCCGTTCGCGCAGGTGCTGTGCGAGCAGCTCGGCGTCCCCTTCGAGAGCGTGAAGCTCGTGCAGGGCGACAGCGACATCGTCCACACCGGCAACGGCACCGGCGGCTCGCGCTCGATCACTGCGACCGGCCAGGCCATTGTGGGCGCCGCAAAGCTCGTCATCGAGAAAGGCAAGCGCGCCGCCGCACATATGCTGGAAGCGTCCGAGGCCGACATCGAGTTCGCCGATGGCAGCTTCACGATCGCCGGCACCGATCGCAGCATCGACATCATGGAGCTCGCCAAGCGCCTGCATGAGGGCAAGGTGCCGGAAGGCGTGCCTGATACGCTCGATGTCGACCACACCAGCGAACCGGTCGCCTCGGCGTTCCCGAATGGCTGCCACGTCGCCGAGGTCGAGATCGATCCGGACACCGGCGTGGTGCAGATCGTTCGCTATAGCGCGGTCAACGATTTCGGCACGGTAATCAACCCGATGCTGGTCGCGGGCCAGCTCCATGGCGGCGTGGTCCAGGGCATCGGCCAGGCGCTGATGGAGCACATCCGCTACGACGAGAGCGGCCAGCCGATCACGGGCTCGCTGATGGACTACGCCCTGCCGCGTGCCGAGGACGTGCCGAACATGATGGTGGGCGATCACCCGGTGCCCGCCACCACCAATCCGCTCGGCAGCAAGGGCTGCGGCGAAGCCGGCTGCGCCGGCAGTCTCTCGACGGTGGTGAACGCGGTGCTCGACGCGCTGTCGGATTACGGCATCAAGCACATCGACATGCCGCTGACCCCCGAGCGGGTGTGGCGCGCGATCGAGGACGCGAAGGGCAAGGCGGCGTAAGGCCGTCCTTCTTTTCGCAGACGGTCCAGTCGCCGTCTCCACACGCACACTGTCATCGCCCGACTTGATCGGGCGATCCAGTACTCCGAGACGGTAGTAGTTCAACGGATAGGCCGCGGCGTACTGGATGCCCCGGTCAAGCCGGGGCATGACACCGTTTTATGAGGCGACAGCCTCGAACCAAGCGGACACTTAGGCCTAAGCCGCCGCCTGCTCGCGCGGCTGGTAGATTGCGGTGTGCAGGCAGTGGGCGAGCGACGTCGTGCCGTTGGCAACGACGAGCGCTTCCAGCTCGACGAAACGGTGACCCTTCTTCTCGTAGTTCGCAGTGACTTTTGCACGCGCCGTGATCTCGTCGCCGGCGCGCGCGGCGGATAGCAGCTGCATGCGGCTGCCGACGTGGATCCAGGGGCCCAGAATGGTGTTGTCGACGAGGACGCGGTTCATGACCCGCTGGATCAGGCCGGGATGGCCGAGGCTCTCGCGCGCGAAGATCGGATCCTTCTCCCTGACATCCGTGAGATAGTCGGCCGCGTCCTGCCCGGCCCAGCGGCGCGGCGTCGTGCCCAGCCACTTGCCCAGCTCGAACGTCGCAGGACTGACCGGCTTCCGCTCGGCGACAGCGGGGACTTCAACATAGTCGCTCAGCGACACCGCGGGCGCCTCCGCCGGCAGCGACGCCGTCCCCGTGGCGCACAGCTCGGTGCGGCTGAACACCTCGATGGTCAGCAGGCCGTTGTGCTCGGTCGCGTCGACGTCGGCAGTCTCGCCGTCATAGACCGGCTTGATGAAGCGCGCCTCGACCAGCCCACGGGACAGGAAATCGCGGCCCCAGCGCGCGATCGGCACGTGCATCATGTAAGCGAAGACGTCGACGCCCGGGACCAGCCCGCCGGAAAAGCCGAAGCGGCGCGCCACATTGTCGTCGTGCATCTTGTTTTCGGATTGCTTGGCGGTGTTGTAGGCCTCGACGCGGTAGGTTTCGAGCCGGTTCGGCATGGCTTGGCTTTCCCATATTCTTATTGTTTCAGGAGCGATGGTAGGGCCTGAGGAACCAGGGTCAATCCCCTCGCCTTTGCCGCCCGAATGGGGTACCACGCGCGGAATGACCGACACCCCCACCCGCATCTATGTCGACGCCGACGCCTGCCCTGTGAAGGACGAGATCTACCGCGTTGCGATCCGGCACGGCGTGCCCGTGAGCGTGGTCGCGGGCAATTTCATCCGCGTGCCGCAGGATCCCCTGATCGAGCGCATTGCCGCAGGTAGCGGCATGGATGCGGCCGACGACTGGATCGCCGAGCGCGCCAGGCCTGGCGATGTGGTCGTGACCTCGGACATCCCGCTGGCGAGCCGCTGTGTGAAGGCGGGCGCCGACGTAATCGCACCGAACGGAAAGCCGTTCACCGAAGAGTCGATCGGGATGACGCTGGCGGTGCGCAATCTGATGACGGATCTGCGCTCGGCCGGCGAAGTCACCGGCGGCCCGCGCTCGTTCGCGCCGCGCGACCGCTCGGCCTTCCTGTCCGCGCTCGACCAGACGCTGCGGCGGATCGCGCGGCGTCGCACTGATGCGGCCGCAACGAGTCAGGGCTGACGATGGCGCCGCCGCTGATGCAACTCAAAGACATCCGGCTGACCTTCGGCGGCACGCCGCTGCTGTCAGGGATCGAGCTCAATGTCGCGCCATCCGAACGGGTCTGCCTGATCGGCCGCAACGGCTCCGGCAAGTCGACGCTGCTGAAGATCGCGGCCGGCCTGGTCGAGCCCGACTCCGGCACGCGTTTCGTGCAGCCGGGCGCAACAGTGCGCTACCTGCCGCAGGAGCCTGACTTCGGCGCGCACAAGACCACGCTCGCCTATGTCGAGTCCGGGCTCGCGCCCGGCGACGACCAGCACCAGGCGCGCTATCTCCTGGAGCAGCTCGGCCTCACCGGCGAGGAGAACCCGCACAACCTCTCCGGCGGCGAGGCGCGTCGCGCGGCATTGGCCTTCGTACTGGCGCCCTCGCCCGACATTCTGCTGCTGGACGAGCCGACCAACCATCTCGATCTCGCCACCATCGAATGGCTGGAACAGGAGCTCGACAGCCGCCGCAGTGCGCTCGTCATCATCAGCCACGACCGCCGCTTCCTCACCAATCTCTCGCGCTCAACCGCCTGGCTCGACCGCGGCAAGATCAAGCAGATCGACCGCGGCTTTGCCTCGTTCGAGAGCTGGCGCGACGAGGTACTGGCGGAGGAAGAACGCGACCAGCACAAGCTCGACCGCAAGATCGTCGACGAGGAGCACTGGCTGCGCCACGGCGTCTCCGGCCGCCGCAAGCGCAACGTCAAACGCCTTGCCAATCTGCATGCGTTGCGAGCCCAGCGCCGCAACTACCGCGGCACCGCTGGAAACGCCAATCTCGCAGCTAGCGAGGCCGAGCAGTCCGGCAAGCTGGTGATCGAAGCCAAGGGCATCTCCAAAGCTTACGGCGAGCGCAAGATCGTCGAGAATTTCTCGACCCGGATCCAGCGCGGCGACCGGCTCGGCATCATCGGCCCGAACGGCGCCGGCAAGACCACGCTGGTCAATCTGCTCACCGGCGGCGCAGAGCCTGACTCTGGCACCGTACGGTTAGGGGCCAATCTGGAGACAGCCACGCTCGACCAGCACCGCGAAAGCCTCGATCCCAAGTCGACGCTGGCGGAAGCATTGACCGGCGGCCGTGGCGATCAGATCATGGTCGGCGGCAAGCCGAAGCATGTGGTCGGCTACATGAAGGACTTCCTGTTCGGCCAGGAGCAGCGTGGCACGCCCGTGGAAGTACTCTCCGGCGGCGAGCGTGGTCGCCTGATGCTGGCGCGCGCGCTGGCAAAGCCGTCGAACCTGTTGGTGCTGGACGAGCCGACCAACGATCTCGATCTCGAAACGCTCGATGTGCTCGAGGAGATGCTGGGCGACTACGAGGGCACTGTCATCCTGATCAGCCACGACCGCGACTTCCTCGACCGCGTCGTCACCTCCGTGATCGCGCCCGAGGGGAGCGGCAAATGGATCGAATATGCCGGCGGCTACAGCGACATGCTGGCGCAGCGCGGCGCAGATCTCAAGCGCGAGACCGCGAAGCCGCAAGCGCCAGTGGAGAAGAAAGAGGAGCGCGCCGCTGCTCCGGCCGCGTCGGCGCCCAAGCGGAAGCTGAGCTTCAACGAGAAGCACGCGCTCGAAACGCTGCCGAAGAAGATGGAAACGTTGCACGCCGATATTGCAAAATTGCAGCGCGTGCTGGACGATCCCAATCTCTATGCGAAAGATCGGAAGAAATTCGACGATACGTCGGCCGCGATCGCCAAGGCGCACGAAGAGCTGTCTGCCGCCGAAGAGCGCTGGCTCGAACTTGAAATGCTCCGTGAAGAGATCGAGGAGGCATAGCTTGTAGGATGGGTAGAGCGCAGCGAAACCCATCGCGTAACGGGAATTTCTTCTGATGGGTTTCGCTGCGCTCTACCCATCCTACGGGTCCGAAAATAGAGAGATCATATGACCACTCCCCTCGCCGCAAAAATCGCCCGCGAATATGGCACGCCCTGCGCCGTCATCGACATGGACAGGGTCGAGCGCAACATCGCGCGGATCCAGAAAGCCTGCGACGATGCCGGCATCGCCAACCGCCCCCATATCAAGACGCACAAGAACCCGACGATTGCCAAAATGCAGGTCGCGGCCGGCGCCAAGGGCATCACCTGCCAGAAGCTCGGCGAAGCCGAGATCATGGCCAATGCCGGCATCGACGACATCCTGATCAGCTACAATCTCCTCGGCGACGAGAAGATGGCGCGGCTCGGCGCGCTGCAGGCGAAGGCGAACATGACGGTCGCCGCCGACAACTCGACCGTCGTCGCGGGCCTGCCCAAGGCCGCCGCGGTGTCCGGCCGTCCGCTCTCGGTCGTGGTCGAGTGCGACACGGGCCGCAAGCGTGCGGGTGTCGAGACGCCAGCCGAGGCGATCGCGCTGGCGCGCGAGATCGCCGCGTCCAAGGGGCTCCAATTCGCCGGCTTCATGCTCTACCCGACCGAGACCGGCTGGGCTGACGCGCAGAAATTCTATGACGAGGCGCTGGCCGGCGTGCGCGCGCATGGGCTCGATGCCAAAATCGTCTCGACCGGCGGCACCCCGAACCTCGTCAACATCGGCAAGCTCAAGGGCGGCACCGAGCATCGCTTCGGCACCTACATCTACAACGATCGCATGCAGGTCGCCGCGGGTTCGGCGACCTGGGACGACTGCGCGCTGCACATCTATTCGACAGTGGTGAGCCGCGCCGCGCCCGAGCGCGGTATTTTGGACGCCGGCTCGAAGACGCTGACCACGGATACCGGCGGGCTCGACGGTCACGGCCTGATCCTGGAGCATCCCGAGGCGAAGATCGCCAAGTTCGCCGAGGAGCACGGCTTCCTCGATCTCTCCCGCAGCAACACAAGGCCGAATGTCGGCGACGTCGTCCGCATCGTGCCGAACCACGTCTGCGTCGTCGTCAACATGATGGACGAGGTCGTAATGGTCCGCGGCGAGGAGATCATCGGCACGCTGCCGGTCGCGGCGCGGGGGAAGCTGCGGTAGGCGTTCGCGCGCCGTTCCCACGGCCGTCATTGCGAGGAGCTCTTGCGACGAAGCAATCCAGACTACGTCCGAGGAGGGATTCTGGATTGCTTCGCTGCGCTCGCAATGACCGTTGGTTAGTCTAGCGACTGAGCCACTCCAGCACGCCCCTGCCCGCGGCCGCCCCGGTCGCGAACGAAGCCTGCAGCAGATACCCGCCGGTCGGTGCTTCCCAATCGAGCATCTCGCCGGCGGCGAACACTCCGGGCAGCTTGCGCAGCATGAAGTGTGCGTCGAGCTCGTCGAAGGTGATCCCGCCCGCCGTCGAGATCGCCCGATCGATCGGAGCGACGCCGGTGAGCTGAAGCGGAATGGCGTTGACCAGCTGCGCCAGCTCTGCCGGCGAGAACGCGGCCAGCGGGCGGCCGGAGGCGATGGCCGCTTCCTGCATCAGGCCGATGCCGGCCGGCGACAATTGCGCGGCCTTGCGCAGGAAGTTCGCCAGCGATTGCTTGCCGCGCACGCCTGACAACCGCGTGGTCAGCGCCGCGGAGTCGAGGTCGGGCCGCAACGCGATCATCAGCGTCGCCTGCCCGAGATTCAGCACGGCTACGCGCAGCTCGGCCGACAGCGCATAGATCGAGCCGCCTTCGATTCCGCTGCGGGTGATCATGGCTTCTCCGCGCACCGTGTGTGCGCCGATCGTCAGCGCCACGCCCTTGAGCGGCTGGCCCTCGAAGCGGTCGCGGAATACTTTGGACCAAGCGACCGTGAAGCCCGAATTGGCGGGCCGCAGCTTCGAGACGGCAACGCCTCTTGCGGCGAGGACGTCGACCCAGCTTCCGTCCGATCCGAGCCGCGGCCAGCTTGCGCCGCCGAGGGCGAGCAGCGTGGCGTTCGCTTCGATGGCGGAGACGCCTTTCGGCGTCTGAAAGATCAGCCGCCCCTCGCGGTCCCAGCCGATCCAGCGATGGCGAAAAGCGAAGCGGACACCGGCCTCATCGAGCCGCCGCAGCCAGGCGCGCAGCAAGGGCGAAGCCTTGAAGGCCCTTGGAAACACGCGTCCGCTGCTGCCGACGAAGGTCGGCTCGCCCAGCGCTTCACACCAGGCCCGGAGCGCATCGGGTGAAAACGCGTCGATCGCCGCTTGCAGCTTCGCTGCGGCCTCCCGGTAGCGCGCCATGAACTGCGGCAGCGGTTCGCTGTGGGTGAGATTGAGCCCACCCCGGCCCGCCATCAGGAACTTGCGCCCCGCGGACGGCATGGCGTCGTAGACGGTGACGCGGGCGCCGCCTTGCGCCAGCACTCCCGCCGCCATCAGCCCGGCGGGACCTGCGCCGATGACGGCGATGTGGGTGTCGGTCGAGGTCATGGTGAGAGTTTAAAGCAGATTTTCGCGCCTAGCGTCATTCCGGGGCGCGCCACTTGGCGCGAGCCCGGAATCCATCGGACGGCAGAGATGGTGGCGCGATGGATTCCGGGCTCGTCGCTTTGCGACGCCCCGGAATGACAGCGCGCCTAAAGCTTGATCCCCGCCCGCGCCGCGGCCTGCGCGACGTATTTCTGCGTCTGCTCGAACGCGCCCTGCAGCGCCTTGGCCTTCGACATGTCGCTGATCTCGGCGAAATGCGCGGCAATCGCATCGGGCGTCCACTCGCTCTCCGGCAGGTTGATGCCTTCGCTCTCCAAAATCTTGATCACCGCAAACGAGCCGGCACCGGCGCCCATGATGGTGCGGGTCGGTGCGTCCTCGCTCAGCATATACTCGACCGCGGGCGTGATCGCGTTCGGCTTCATCAGCTGCAACGCCTGCGGCGGCAGCAGCTCTTCGGTCATGCGCGTCGCCGCCGTCGGCGAGATGATGTTGACGCGAATGTCGTTCTTGCGACCTTCCTCGGCGAGCACGTTCATCAGGCCAACCATGCCGGTTTTGGCGGCGCCGTAATTGGCCTGGCCGAAATTGCCGTAGAGGCCGGAGGACGACGTCGTCAGCACGATGCGACCGTAATTGCGGTCACGCATGCCGGCCCAGGCCGCCTTGCAGCAATAGAAGGTGCCAACGAGATGCACGTCGAGCACCTTCTGGAAATCGGCGACCTCCATCTTGCCGAACGACTTGTCGCGGAGGATGCCGGCATTGGCGCACAGAAGATCGACGCTGCCCCACTCCCTGGTGGCGCGCTCGACCATGGCGGTGACCTGCTCGAAATTGGAGACGTCGGCGCCGTCGGCCATCGCGGTGCCGCCGGCTTTGCGGATCTCCTCGACCACCGCTTCGGCCGGCGACAGCGAGCCGCCGGTGCCGTCGCGCGCGCCTCCGAAATCGTTGACCACGACCTTGGCGCCGCGGCTGGCCAACCCCAGCGCATGCGCCTTGCCGAGACCATTGCCCGCGCCGGTGACGATGGCGACGCGTCCGTCGAACCTGATTGCCATGAGTGCGTTTCCCAGATGTTAATCGTCATGGCTGGGCTTGCCCCGGCCATCCATCAAAATCGACAGGCTTTTGAGCAGCGATGGGATGCCGGGTCAAGCCCGGCAAAGATCAAGCGAAATAGATCAGGCCGAGCCAGTCGGCGACCAGCGCCGGCTTGTCCTCGCCCTCGATCTCAACCGTGACGTTGGTGCGGGACTGCAATTCGTTCGGCTTGCGGAGCTTGGCTTCCGCCAGCACGAAGCGGCCGCGCACGCGCTTGCCTGACCGCACCGGCGAGATGAAGCGCAGCTTGTCGAAGCCGTAATTCACGCCCATCGTGGTGCCGGCGATGACAGGCATCACCTCGTATGACATGATCGACAGCAGCGACATCGTGAGAAAGCCGTGCGCGATGGTGGTGCCGAAGGCGGTCTCCTTCTTCGCGCGTTCCGGATCGACGTGGATGAACTGGCGATCCTCGATCACGTCGGCATAGGTGTCGATGCGGGGCTGATCGATCAGATGCCATGACGACACGCCGATCTCCTTGCCGACCATGGCCTGATAGGCTTCGAGCGTTACAGGCGGCTTCTTCCAGACTTCGTTCACTTAGGTCTCACTCCGTGTCTTCGCCAGCTCCGGAAAATCCTCCTCACGGAATTCCCGGCCGCGCAAGGGATCGCTCCGATCATCGTCGCGTTCGAGCCGTCGTAGCTGGACGCGGCGAATCTTTCCAGAGATCGTCTTCGGCAGCTCGGTGACGATTTCGAGGCGGCGGATGCGCTTGAACGGCGCCAGACGCGCGTGCAGGTGCTTGAAGATCGACAGCGCGGTCTCCGGCGTCCGCTCCGCGCCCGCGGTCAGCAGCACGAAGGCCTTGGGGATCGCGAGCCGGATCGGGTCCGGGCTCGGCACCACCGCAGCTTCCGCGACCAACTCGTGCTCGAGCAACACGCTCTCCAGCTCGAACGGGCTGATGCGGTAGTCGGAGGATTTGAACACGTCATCGGAACGGCCGACGAAGGTGAGATAGCCGTCCTCATCCGCAAACACCACGTCGCCGCTGCGATAGAGCGCGCCTTCGGCGCCGGACAATTTGCCGTCGTCGCCCTGATAGCCTTGCATCAGGCCCGCGGGGCGGTCGGCGTCCAACACCAGCGTCACCTCGCCCTCTTTCGCCGGGTTGCCGTCGGCATCGCTGATCTGCACGCGATAGCCCGGCAGCGGCCGGCCCATCGAGCCGATCTTGATGGGCTGGCCCGGCGAGTTGCCGGCGAGCGCCGTGGTCTCGGTCTGGCCATAGCCGTCGCGGATGGTGAGGCGCCAGGCGGCCTGCACCTGGTCGATCACCTCAGGATTGAGCGGCTCACCGGCGCCGCAGACCTCGCGAAGCGCCACCTTGAAGGAAGCCAGGTTCTCCTGGATGAACAGCCGCCACACCGTCGGCGGCGCGCACAGCGTGGTGACGCCGCAGCGGCCGATGGTGGCGAGCAGCGCTTTGGCGTCGAAGCGCGGCTGGTTGACCACGAACACGGTCGCACCGGCATTCCACGGCGCGAAGAAGCAGCTCCAGGCATGCTTGGCCCAGCCGGGCGAGGAGATGTTGAGGTGGACGTCGCCGGGCTTCAGCCCGATCCAGTACATCGTCGAGAGATGGCCGACGGGATAGCTGCGCTGGCTGTGCCGGACGAGCTTTGGTTTTGCTGTCGTACCCGAGGTGAAATAGAGCAGCATCGGGTCGTCGGCATTGGTCGGACCATCAGGCGCAAAACTTTCGGAAGCCTTGGCCGCCTCGTCATAGGCAAGCCAACCGTCGGAGGCCGCGCCGACGACGATGCGGACAACATTCTCGGCGCCCAAGCTCGCGAATTTTGCGACCTGGTCCTGCGCCGCGATCACCGCCCTCGCCTTGCCGCGATCGAGCCGGTCGCGCAGCTCGTCGGCGGTCAGCAGCGTCGTGGCGGGAATGACGACCACGCCGAGCTTCATCGCGGCGAGCATGGTCTCCCACAGCGGTACCACGTTGCCGAGCAGCAGCAGGAGATGATCGCCGCGCCTCAGGCCCTGCGCGCGGAGGAAGTTCGCGACCTGGTTGGAGCGACGCGACAGCGCCGCGAAAGACAGCTTTGTCTGCTTGTCCAGGGCGGCGTCGACGATCCAGAGCGCAGGCCGATCCCTGCTGTCCGCATTGGCCGCGAGCTCAGCGTCGAACCAGTCGAGCGCCCAGTTGAAAGGAACCGGATCGGGCCAGCGGAAACCTTTGGCCGCGGCCTCGTAATCCGTGCGGTATTGCAGAAGGAACGCGCGTGCTTCCTGGAATGTGGTCATCAAGCTTTCCCGGCCAAGCTCCTAACGTGCTTGATAATTCCGGAAAAATCCACCCCGCCCTGCCCGGCTGCGTCGAAAGACTGATAGATCTCCTGCGCATGCTTGCCGAGCGGCGTCGCCGCGCCCGCAGCCTTCGCCGCGTCCTGTGCCAGGGTCAGGTCCTTCACCATCAGCGCCGAGGCAAAGCCCGGCTTGTAATCGTTGTTGGCCGGCGAGGTCGGCACCGGGCCGGGCACCGGGCAATAGGTCGTCAGCGACCAGCACTGGCCGGACGAGGTCGAGGCGACGTCGAACAGCGCCTGATGCGAGAGCCCGAGCTTCTCACCGAGCGCAAAGGCCTCGCTCACCGCGATCATGGAAATGCCGAGGATCATGTTGTTGCAGATTTTCGCGGCCTGGCCCGCACCGGCACCGCCGCAATGCACGATCTTCTTGCCCATGTTCTCGAGCACGGGCTTTGCCGCGGCAAATGCCTTCTCCTCGCCGCCGCACATGAAGGTGAGCGTTGCGCCCTTGGCACCGCCGGTGCCGCCGGAGACCGGCGCATCGACCGAGAGCACGCCGTGCTTGGCGGCGAGCGCATGCGCGGCCCGCGCGCTTTCGACGTCGATGGTGGAGCTGTCGATGATCAGCGTCCCCTTGGTCATGACAGGCACGACCTCGTTCCAGACGCCGAGCACGTGCTTGCCCGCGGGAAGCATGGTGACCACGACATCGGCGCCCTTCACCGCGGCGGGCGCGCTGTCGGCAATGCTGGCGCCATCGGCCTTGGCCTGATTGCGCGAGGCTTCGACGAGATCGAATGCCACCACCTTGTGGCCGGCCTTGACGAGGTTGGCCGCCATCGGGCCGCCCATGTTGCCGAGACCGATGAATGCGATCGTGGCCATTGTCGTTTCCTCCGCTGTCGCGTTGTTAATTGAACTTCAATTCGTCCGCGCCGATCTCGGCGAGATAGGGCGCAAGCATCTCCGGCGTCACATCCTCGATCCGAGGCGGCGACCAGGTCGGGTTGCGATCCTTGTCGATCACGGCGGCGCGCACGCCTTCGCGAAAATCATCGCTCCGAAACACCTCCAGTGCGGCGCGGTATTCGCGCACCAGGCACTCTTCCAGGCTCGATCTGCGCGCAAGCCGCAGCAGTTTGAGCGTCACCACCATGCCACGCGGTGATTTTTCGTTCAGCGTCTTCAGCGTGGCCAGCGCGAACTCGGAACCATCGCGCTTCAGCGCAGCGAAAATGTCCTCCATGCGGTCGAAGCCGAACAACGCATCGATGATCGGCTCCCTGGCGGCGACCGGCCCCGCGGTCTCGCCCGTCGCAAAGCCGCTGATGAGCTTGCCGACATCGTCAGCGGTCGCACCAAGACGCAGCTTGGTCAGCGCCTCGCGCAGTTCCGGCAATCGCGCCGCCGCCACGACCCAATCGGCAAACTTCGCATGGATCGCGTCAGGCCCGTTCATGGTCTGGCCGGTCAGCCCGAAATAGGTGCCGATCTCGCCCGGCGCATGCGACAGCAAATAGGTGCCGCCGACATCGGGAAAGAAACCGAGGCCAACCTCGGGCATCGCCAGCTTGGTGCGATCCGTGACGACGCGATGGCTGGCATGCGCGGAGAGCCCGACGCCGCCGCCCATGACGATGCCGTCCATGAAGGCGACATAGGGCTTTGGAAACTTCTTGATCCGGGCATTGAGGATGTACTCCTCCCGCCACAGGATCTTGCCGAGGTCGCCGTTGACCTTGGAGCTCTCCCAGAGCGTGCGGATGTCTCCGCCGGCGCAGAGGCCGCGCTCGCCGGCGCCTTCCAGCAGGATCACGGCAACGGCAGGATCAGCTTCGAAGCGGTCGAGCGCCTTGTCGATGTCGCGAAACATCTCCAGCGTGACGGCGTTGATCGCCTTGGGACGATTGAGCCTGATGATGCCGGCCGCGCCTTCGACGCGCGCGACCAGGTCGCCCTCTTCCGCTCCGCTCATCGCGCGCCCTCGATCAATTTGCGCGCCACGATGAGCCGCATGATTTCATTGGTGCCTTCGAGAATCTGGTGCACGCGTAAGTCGCGCACGATCTTCTCGATACCGTACTCGCTGAGGTAACCGTAGCCGCCGTGAAGCTGCAGCGCATGGTTGGCGACCTCGAACCCGACATCGGTGCCGAAGCGTTTCGCCATGGCGCAGAGCATGGTGGCGTCGGGGTCCTTGCGGTCGAGCGCCGCAGCAGCACGCCACAGGAAGGTGCGCGCGGCCTCGAGCTCGATCGCCATGTCGGCGAGACGGAATTGCAGCGCCTGGAATTCGTCCAGCCGCTTTCCGAACGCCTTGCGCTCCTTCATGTAGGCGCGCGCCTTGTCGAGCGCGGCCTGCGCGCCGCCGAGCGAGCACGCCGTAATGTTGAGACGGCCGCCGTCGAGGCCGGCCATCGCGATCTTGAAGCCGACACCCTCTTCGCTCAGGCGATTGGCCACAGGCACGCGGGCGTTCTCGAATATTACCGCGCGGGTCGGCTGTGCATTCCACCCCATCTTGCGCTCATTGGCGCCGAAGGAGACGCCGGGTGTCTTGCCGTCGATGACGAGGGTCGAGATGCCGCCGGGACCATCGCCGCCCGTCCTGACCATCGCGACCAGAACGTCGGTACCGCCGGCGCCGGAGATGAACTGCTTCTGGCCGTTGAGGACGTAATGATCGCCGTCGCGTACCGCGCGGGTGCGTAAGGCGGCCGCGTCCGAGCCGGCGCCCGGCTCGGTCAGGCAGTAGCTCGCGATCAGCTCCATGGTGCAGAGTTTTGGCAGCCATTGATGGCGCTGCGTGTCGCTGCCGAAGGCATCGATCATCCAACTCGCCATGTTGTGGATGGAGATGAAGGCGGAGGTGGTCGGACAGCCCGTCGCCAGGGCCTCGAAGATCAGCGCCGCGTCGAACCGCGTCATGGCGGAGCCGCCGACATCCTCGCGGATGTAGATGCCGCCCATGCCGAGGGTAGCGGCCTCGCGCATCACGTCGACGGGGAAATGCTTCTCCTCGTCCCAGCGCAGCGCATGCGGCGCGATCTTCTCCGCCGCAAACGCCATCGCCATGTCGCGAAGGACGACCTGATCCTCGTTCAGAGCGAATTGCATGCTGGGCTCCTCACCTTCCTCGTCATTGCGAGGAGCGGAGCGACGAAGCAATCCAGACTGTCTCTGCGGAAAGATTCTGGATTGCTTCGCTGCGCTCGCAATGACGGGCTGGGCTACAGCCTTACTTCATCAGCGGGATCGAGAACTCCGCACCCTCCTTGACGCCGGACGGCCAGCGCGAGGTCACCGTCTTGGTCTTGGTGTAGAAGCGGACCGAATCCGGACCGTGCTGGTTGAGATCGCCGAAGCCCGACTTCTTCCAGCCGCCGAAGGTGTAATAGGCGATCGGCACCGGGATCGGCACGTTGATGCCGACCATGCCGACATTGACCCTGGCCGCGAAGTCGCGCGCGGCATCGCCGTCGCGGGTGAAGATGGCAACGCCGTTGCCGTAGTCGTGGTCGGACGGCAGCGCCAGCGCTTCCTTGTAGTCATGCGCGCGCACGACCGAGAGCACCGGGCCGAAGATCTCTTCCTTGTAGATCCGCATGTCCTTAGTGACGTTGTCGAACAGCGAACCGCCGAGATAGAAGCCGTTCTCGTAGCCCTGCATCTTGAAGCCGCGGCCGTCGACGGCGAGGGTCGCACCTTCCTTGAGGCCGATGTCGATGTAGCCCTTGACCTTCTCGACCGCCTCGCGCGTCACCAGCGGACCGTAATCGGCCGACGGATCGATCGAGGTGCCGATCTTGAGGCTCTCGACACGCGGGACCAGCTTTTCCATCAGGCGGTCGGCGGTGGATTTGCCGACGGGCACCGCGACGGAGACGGCCATGCAGCGCTCGCCGGCCGAGCCGTAGCCCGCGCCGATCAGCGCGTCGACGGCCTGGTCCATGTCGGCGTCGGGCATGATGATGGCGTGGTTCTTGGCGCCGCCGAAGCACTGGCAGCGCTTGCCGGTCTGGGCCGCGCGCTCATAGATGTACTGCGCGATCGGCGTGGAGCCGACGAAGCCGACGGCCTTGATATCGGGATCGTCGAGGATGGCGTCGACCGCTTCCTTGTCACCATTGACGACATTGAGGATGCCGGCCGGCAGGCCCGCCTCGATCATCAGCTCGGCGAGCAGCATCGGCACGCCGGGATCGCGCTCCGACGGCTTCAGGATGAAGGCGTTGCCGCAGGCGATCGCGGGGGCGAACTTCCACATCGGGATCATCGCCGGGAAGTTGAACGGCGTGATGCCGGCGACGACGCCGAGCGGCTGGCGCATCGAATAGATGTCGATGCCGGGACCGGCGCCTTCGGTGTATTCGCCCTTCATCAGATGCGGAATGCCGCAGGCGAATTCCGCGACTTCGAGGCCGCGCTGAATGTCGCCCTTGGCGTCCGGCACGGTCTTGCCATGCTCACGCGCCAGCAGCTCGGCGAGCTTGTCGTAGTCGCGCTGCACCAGCTCGACGAACTTCGACATGACGCGGGCGCGGCGCTGCGGGTTGGTCGCGGCCCATTCCGGCTGCGCGGCGCGCGCGTTCTCGACGGCGGCGCGGACCTCGGCCTTGGACGCCAGCGCGACCTTGGCCTGTACGTCGCCGGTCATCGGCTCGAAGACGTCGGCAGTGCGGCCCGAGGTGCCCTTAACTTCCTTGCCACCGATGAAATGTCCGACTGAACGCATGGAATGATCTCCTTGAGGTCGAGCTTGAACGCTTTGACAAATCCTATCGACCTGCATTTATTGGGATTCAAGTCTGAGATAATGCACCATAGATGTGCGAAAATGCTGGATCAAGGTACCATCGACTGGGACGACTTTCGCTTCGTGCTGGCCATCGTGCGGGGCGGCTCGGTGTCGGCTGCGGCAAAACAGCTGGGGGTCGACCATGCCACCGTCATCCGCCGCGTCGACCGGCTGGAGAAGCACCTCTCGGCCAAGCTGTTTGACCGGCGCAAGACCGGCTATCTCCTCACCGAGGCCGGCCAGCGCGTCGCCGACAGCGCCGAGGCCATGGAATCCACCATCGTCGCCAACCAGGAGCAGGTCGGTGGCTCGGTCGCGCGGCTGACCGGAACGGTGCGGATCGGCGCACCCGACGGGTTCGGCACCGCCTTCCTGGCGCCGCGGCTGGCGCCGTTCGCGGACCGCTATCCCGATCTGGATCTGCAACTTGTGGCCACGGCGCGGCTGTTCAGCCTCTCCAAGCGCGAGGCCGATATCGCCATCAGCCTGACCATGCCGAAGGAAGGCCGCATCGTCGGGCGCAAGCTGCTGGATTACCGTCTCGGCCTCTATGCCGCGCCCACCTATCTCGACCGCTTCCCTGAGATCACCTCGCGGCAGGACCTGACGCAGCACCGCTTCGTCGGCTATATCGAGGAACTCTTGTTCACGCCGGAGCTCGATTATCTGCCGCAGGTGTCGCCGCGGATCTCGGCGCGCTTTCGCAGCGCCAATCTGATCGCGCAGCTCAACGCCACGCTCTCAGGCTTCGGCATCGCCGTGCTGCCCCACTTCATGGCGAGCGATTATCCGCAGCTGGTGGCTGTGCTGCCGGAGGAGATCTCGATCACGCGGACATTCTGGATGCTGATGCACGCCGACAGCAAGGACCTGGCGCGGATCAGGGCCGTGGCGGATTACATCAGCGAGATCGTGGAGCGCGAGCGGGCGTTGTTTGCAGGGCGGTAGCACCGGTCTCGTAGGGTGGGCAAAGCGAAGCGTGCCCACCAAATCTTTGCAATCATGGAAAGAACGTGGGCACGGCGCTTACGCGGCTTTGCCCACCCTACGGCTTCTCGCCTAGTTCTGCTTCTTCTTCAGCGTCGCCGCCCCCTTCGGCTCACGCTTCGCGCCCTCGAGCGCGTGGTCCCGACCCGCCTTCAGCACCTCGTCGGACAATTCGCTCGAGCCGGCGATGCGCGCCAGCAGCATGGTACCGGCCATCGTCGCCAGCGTCGCGATCGCCTGCTTGCGGGCTGCCTTGCGCGGCGCGTTCGGAATGTAGTCGGTCATCAGCTCGATCATCTCGTCGAGCTTGCCGGCGAAAGCCTTTCTGGTCTTCGGGCTCTCACGAGCGATCTCGGCGCCGAGCGAAGGGATCGAACAGCCGTGGCCGGGATTGTCGCGGTGCAGCGCCGAGAGATAGGCCTCGGCGATCAGCGCCAGCCGCTTCTCCGGCGAGGCCTCGCCGGTGAGCTTGCGCCAGTGTTCCATTGAGCGGTCCATGGCGTAGGCAAAGGCTTCGATCACCAGCGCCTCACGAGAGTCGAAATGAGCGTAAAAGCCGCCGTGGGTCAGGCCCGCCTCCTTCATGAGGTCGGCGACGCCGATGCCATGGGCACCCTTCTCCCGCAGCCGCACCGAGGCCTTCTTCACGATGCGGTCGTGGGTTTCCTGCTTGTGTTCCCGGGAATAGCGCATGCGGAGCTCATTGGATGTCGGAGATCATCTCATAACACGCAAATGACGAAATGGGTGCATTAATTCATGTTAAGTTGCTTCCGATCATGGAGAACGTTGCAGTTGCGTGCACCGCGAGGGCCCCCTTGCCGTCCCGGACGAAGCCTTCGGCATAGCTGGTCTGGCGCCCGAGCTTGATGATCTTGCCCTCGGCCGACATCAGCCCCGAGCGAACCGATAGCGCGCGCAGATAGGTCAGCTTCAGATCGAGGGTCACCGAGCTTTGTCCGGCCTCGAGTCGGGTCGAGATGGCACATCCCATGGCGGTATCGAGCAGCGCCGCGGCGGTCGCACCATGCAGAAGACCGATGGTGTTTTCCAGATCCTCCCGCGGCGCCAGTTCCATGACGATCCGGCCCGGCTCGACCACGGCCACGGTGAACCCGATCAGCTTTGCGAAGGGCGGCGGCGGCAGCCGGCCGTCACGGATGCCCAGCATGGCGTCCATGCCCGACAGCCCCATGGCCACCTTGGCGACCGGCGCAGGCACCTGCCAGTCCACCACGCGTTCGCGCCGCTGCTCCGGCGAAAACAGGTCGAGTCGATCATTACCGGTCATGGCAGCCTCTTTAGATGATATTCATCATACTATGCTACGGACTTCACGCTGGCAACTCCGCTGCCCTGCCCGCTTGACAAGCCGGGGGTTTCGGCCCGGAAGTGATCCCGACCGGCGCGCCTTGCGCATGTCCACGAAACCTCGAGACTCCACGATGGAAATGCTCAACAACCACTGCGGCGTGACGCGCGATGCGCGCGGCATCGTTCACGTCGCCATCTGCAACGCCGGCCCGCTCAACATTCTCGGCTCGCCGGTGACCGACGCCGTGCGCGAAGGCCTGCAGCAACTAAGCTCCGACCGCAGCATCCGCGTCGTGGTGCTGCGCGGCCAGAGCGAGAAGAGCCTGATCGGCGGGGCCGACATCAAGGAGATGGCCAAGCTCGACCAGACATCCGCGGAAGCCTTCATCAGCCGCCTGCGCGATCTCTGCGAGGCGGTGCGCCAGTTCCCTGCTCCGGTCATCGCACGCATGCCGGGGTGGTGCCTCGGCGGCGGGCTCGAAGTGGCAGCGGCCTGCGACTTCCGCATCGCCGCGCATGATGCCCATTTCGGCATGCCCGAGGTGCGTGTCGGCATCCCCTCGGTGATTCACGCCGCGCTGTTGCCGCGCCTGATCGGCTGGGCCCGCGCGCGCTGGCTGGTGATGACGGCGGAGAACATAGATGCAGCCACTGCGCTCGCCTGGGGGCTGATCGACAAGGTTGCGCCGGAGGGCGGGCTGGATGCGGAGATCGAGCACCTGGTGAAGGCCTTGCTCGAATGCGGCCCCGAGGCGCTGCGGTCGCAGAAGGCGCTGCTGCGGCAGTGGGAAGAGCTGCTTCTGACCGAGTCGGTGAATTTGAGCGTGAAAGTGTTCGGCGAGTCGTTCCTGACGGATGAGCCAACGCGGTTGATGGGCGCGTTTGTGAACCGGAAGCGGTAAACGCTTCGATACCGGTGTCATGCCCCGCGAAGGCGGGGCATCCAGTACGCCGCGCCTTCTCGGTTCTAACCGCGTCGTCTCTGGAATACTGGATCACCCGCCTTCGCGGGTGATGACAGTGTACGGTCGATTGGTACCTCCCCGATCGAACGATCAAATCTCATCCGACCCACGACATTTTCTCATCCCTGCCGCGGTTGCAATTTTTGCGTCGCATCATATGATGATCGTCATCTTACCTATATTGCCAGGGAGCTCCATCATGGCCGAAGCCGCCGATCCCGTCGTCATCGTCTCCGCCGCACGTACCCCGCTCGGCCGCTTCATGGGCGAATTGTCGCCGCTCCCCGCGCACAAGCTCGGCTCACACGTGATCGGTGCGGCGCTGGAGCGCGCCAGGCTTGCGCCCGAGAAGGTCGACGAGGTCTTCATGGGCTGCGTGCTGCCGGCCGGTCAGGGCCAGGCGCCGGCGCGGCAGGCGGCGCGGAGCGCCGGACTACCGGACGCCACCGGTGCCACCACCGTCAACAAGGTCTGCGGTTCCGGCATGAAAGCGACCATGCTGGCGCACGACATCATCCGCGCCGGCTCGGCCGACATCGTCGTCTCCGGCGGCATGGAGAGCATGAGCAACGCGCCCTACCTGCTCGCCAAGGCGCGCGGCGGCTACCGTGTCGGTCATGACCGCATCATCGACCACATGATGATGGACGGGCTGGAGGACGCCTACGAGACCGGCCGTTCCATGGGCGATTTCGGCGAAGCCACGGCGGAGGCTTACCAGTTCACCCGCAAGGACCAGGACGCCTATGCGATGGAGACGCTGAGCCGCGCCCGCAACGCCGTCGAGGGCGGCGCGTTCAAGGCCGAGATCGCGCCGATCACGCTGACCGAAAAGGCCGGACCGCGCGTGATCGCCAACGACGAGCATCCGCTGAAGGTCGACCCCGCCAAGATCCCCGGATTGAAGCCGGCGTTCCGCGCCAACGGCACCATCACGCCGGCCGCCTCCTCCGCCAATGCCGACGGCGCCGCCGCGCTGGTTCTGACCAAGCGCTCGCTTGCTGACCGGGGCGGCCTGCCCGTTCTCGCCGAGATCAAGGGCCACGCCACCCACAGCCAGGAGCCGCAATGGTTCACCACGGCGCCGATCCCGGCGATCCGCAAGCTGCTCGACAAGGTCGGCTGGGCTGCGTCCGATGTCGACCTGTTCGAGATCAACGAGGCGTTCGCCGTGGTGGCGATGGCGGCGCAGCGCGATCTCGGCATTCCCCGCGAGAAGCTCAACATCAACGGCGGCGCCTGCGCGCTGGGCCACCCGATCGGCGCCACCGGGGCGCGGCTGATCGTGACGCTGCTGCATGCGCTGGAGGCCAACAACCTCAAGCGCGGTATCGCGGCGCTGTGCATTGGCGGCGGCGAAGCCACCGCAATCGCAGTCGAACGGTCAGCGCGCTGACACCAATGTCCGAAATTGAGGGAAGTCTGGCATTTTAGACTTTCCTTGTTTGTGCCAGATTGCAACGATGATGCGGGTCTCTCTGGGGCCCGCCAACCAAATTGAGGCCCGATGATCTCGAACTGGCTCGCGGCAGCACTGTCCCGCCGCAATATCCATTACGGCTGGGTGATGGTCGGCGTGACCTTCCTTGCCGCGCTGATCAGCGCCGGCACGGTGGGTGCGCCCGGCGTGTTCATCGTGCCCCTGCAGAAGGAGTTCGGCTGGAGCACGGCGGAGATTTCCTCCGCGCTGTCGATCCGCTTCATCCTGTTCGGGCTGATGGCGCCGTTCGCGGCCGCCCTGCTCAACCGCTATGGCCTGCGCAACGTCACGCTGGCCGCTCAGCTGATCGTGGTCTCGGCGCTCGTGCTCTCGCTCGGCATGACCGAGGTCTGGCAGCTCATTGCTCTCTGGGGCGTGGTGATCGGGATCGGCACCGGCATGACGGCCTTGGTGCTCGGCGCGACCATCGCCACGCGCTGGTTCGCGGCCAGGCGCGGCCTCGTCGTCGGCATCATGACCGCGAGCGTCGCCACCGGCCAGCTCGTGTTCCTGCCGCTGCTCGCAAGCCTCACCGAACGTTTCGGCTGGCGGCTCGCGCTCGGCTTCGTCTGTATCATGCTCGGCGTATCCGCCCTGGCCGTGCTGCTCGCGATGCGCGACCGCCCCAGCGACGTCGGGCTGCGGCCGTTCGGCGATGAGGGCACCGAGCCGCTGCCCGCACCGCCGGTCAGCCACGGCTCGATCACGGGCGTTGCGCTCGGCACGCTGCGCGACGCCTCGACGTCGATGGCGTTCTGGATCCTGTTCGCAACCTTCTTCGTCTGCGGCGCCTCCACCAACGGCCTCGTGCAAGTGCACCTGATCCCGATGTGCCTCGATTTCGGCATCCCACAGGTGCAGGCGGCGAGCCTACTCGCAGCGATGGGCATCTTCGACTTCTTCGGCACGATCATGTCGGGCTGGCTGTCGGACCGTTACGACAATCGCTGGCTCCTGTTCTGGTACTACGGCCTGCGCGGGCTCTCGCTGATCTTCCTGCCGTTCAGCGATTTCTCGTTCTACGGCCTCTCGGTCTTCGCGATGTTCTATGGTCTCGACTGGATCGCGACGGTGCCGCCGACGGTGCGGCTCACCGCGCAAAAGTTCGGGCCCGAGCGCGCCAATCTGGTGTTCGGCTGGATCTTCGCCGGCCATCAGCTCGGCGCCGGCACCGCGGCGTTCGGTGCAGGCTTCTCGCGCACGGTCTACCAGAGCTACCTGCCCGCCTTCTTCATCGCCGGTGCGCTCTGCGTGTTCGCGGCCTTGATCGTGCTGGCGCTGTCGCGGCAGCC
This sequence comes from Bradyrhizobium sp. CCBAU 11357, assembly GCF_028128865.1. NCBI lineage: Bacteria > Pseudomonadati > Pseudomonadota > Alphaproteobacteria > Hyphomicrobiales > Nitrobacteraceae > Bradyrhizobium > Bradyrhizobium sp. CCBAU 11357. The sequence goes on from NZ_LBJW01000109.1 coordinate 313,491, forward strand.
GAAGCTGCAGCCGGCGACGGCCTGAAGCCGGCTGACGACCGATCGTGATGGTGACGCCGGACCCGGCGGCGTCACCGTCCGCAAGACGCGCCCGGCCACATTCCCGTTAGACTCCTCACGCCAAACGTGGACAATGCCCTCTGCACGTCACGTGCGCAGTGCACACCAAGATGCGCCAGAGGAAACAAATGCCGGCTGCCTTCCCGTCGTCCCCACCCGTGATCCCAACCGCGCCTTTAACGGCCGAGATGCGCGATGCGTTGCGCGCGATCGTCGGCGAGAAGGGCCTGATCGAGAACGAGCACGGCAAGCAGCCGTTCGTGACGGATTGGCGGGGATTGCTGGTCGGCAGCGCCGGCGCCGTCGTTCGCCCCGGGAGCACCGAGGAGGTCTCGAAAGTGGTGCAGCTGTGCCATGAGCATGGCATCGCGATCGTGCCGCAGGGCGGCAACACCGGCCTCATGGGCGGGGCGACGCCCTGGCCTGCGCACACCGGCATCGTGCTGTCGCTCGGCCGCATGAATCGTGTGCTGGAGGTCGATCCCGTCGGCTATTCGATGACGGTCGAGGCCGGCTGCGTGTTGCAGACGCTTCAGGAGACCGCAAGCCAGCACGACCGCTTCCTGCCGCTCAGCCTCGGTGCCCAGGGCTCCTGCATGATCGGCGGCAATCTCTCCACCAACGCCGGCGGCGTGCAGGTGCTGCGCTACGGCAATGCCCGCAATCTCGTGCTGGGGCTCGAGGTCGTGCTGCCGAGCGGCGAGGTCTGGGACGGATTGCGCGCGCTCAAGAAGGACAACACCGGCTACGACCTCAAGCATCTGTTCATGGGCGCCGAGGGGACGCTGGGCATCATCACCAAGGCTGTGCTCAAGCTGTGGCCGGCGCCCAAGGACGTCTGCACGGCGTGGCTGGCGGTCCGCGATCCCCGCGCGGCGCTGGAGATCCTGTCGGAGGCGCACGCGGCGTCCGAGGACAATGTCGGCTCCTGCGAGCTGCTCAGCCGGGCCGCCATCGACCTTTCCCTGCGCCACATTCCCGGCACGCAGGATCCGCTGAAGGCGGACACGCCCTGGTATCTGCTGCTGGAATGGTCGTCGGCGCGCCCGCGCCAGGACGGTACCGAGGGCATGTCCGGCAAGATGGAGCAGTTTCTCGCCGATCAACTCGAAGCCGGCCGCGTGCTGGATGCGACGATCGCGCACACATTCGCTCAATCGCGCAACATGTGGCGCATCCGCGAAGCCATGGCGGAGGCCTCCCGCGCCGAAGGACCGGGGATCAGTTTCGACGTGTCGGTTGCGATCTCCAGGATTCCGGAGTTCATCGACAAGGGCCTCAGGGCCGTGCTCGACATTCTCCCGACCATCCGGCCCTATCCGCTCGGGCACATCGGCGACGGCAATCTGCACTTTTCGTTCATGGGGCCGAAGGGCATGGACCAGCAGACGCTGAACCAATACACGGCCGCCATCACGCGGGCCGTGAACGATCTCGTCACCTCCATGGGCGGCTCGATCTCGGCGGAGCACGGCATCGGGATCGACAAGCTCGACGAGCTCAGCCACTACCGCTCCAAGACCGAGCTCGACATCATGCGCAGCATCAAACGCGCGCTCGATCCTGAGAACATCATGAATCCCGGCAAAGTGCTCCGGCTGTGATCGACTGCGAGGCCGGCGCCAACGATTGGTTCGGCGTTGGCGGGTCGCAAAGATGTTGCGACCCGCCCGCGATTCCTAGAATGCTATCCGCTGCCCTCAAGCCACCGAGCCGCCGCGCGGATTGACAACCGTATACCCTCGCAACGAGCGCGCGTGGATCCGCGTCGTGCGCCCGCCCGAGTTGGCGTCATAGGCCATCCAGACGTCGCCTCCGAGGTGCTGCTCAAGGACGAAAACGTGTCCTCGTCGCGCAGCAACCATTCCCGGTGCGGGTGATGTCCTGGGAAAGCGGAGCCAGTTGGACGCAAGATTCAATTCCGGCACGATGCGCCCAAACACGCGCAGAGCCGCGCCGCAGCCGCAGAACGAGGAAGGGCAACCGGCCGGACGGCCACCGACGACGCGAGCGCCGTGAGCGCCGGAGACCGTCGCCGGCGTGGTCGTGCCCCCAGCATCCGTCACTGTCAGTTGCGCGGAGCGGTACGCTTGCAGCGTGGAGCTGGAAACCGGCGAAGATCCGGAAGCCAGTGAGGGCCTGGAAGCCCGCTCGCGTCGCGTCTGCGAATACGAGAAGTCGCAGGGCATGGTGACGTTGCATTCAGGAGCTTGATGAGTTCGATAAGGGCGCGCTTCCGAAGCGACAGAACCCAAGGCAACGAAGACGCACGCAGAAAATACTCGCTTGAACATTGCAGGACTCCAAATGAGAGACCCTGCCCCGGGCAACGAGAAACCAATAACAGTTTGGCTGAAATGGGCCTAAACAGCGGCTGAAAGTGGCTGCGCTTGCGCGCAACAACTGCAAGATTTCATAGCCTACACGTAGCGCTGGAGATGATTAACTCGCAGCGCACGAATGCTCGATCAGCGCGTCAAGCTCGCGACATGCAACCAATTCGGATCAATGCTACGGCCTGATCGTCATGTTCTCCGGCGGCCCTGGCCTTCGCAGCGGCTCCGCCAGCCGGGCGAACTCGCACAGGAGCGAGCGCGTCTTCCTGGGATCGATGATCTCCTCGACCCAGAATTTTTCGGCCGAGCGGAACGGCGAGCGGAGCTTGTTGAGGCGCTCCTCGATCTCCTTCAGCTTGGCCGCCTTGTCGTCCGCCGCGTCGATGTCGGCGCGGTAGGCGGCTTCGATGCCACCTTCGAGCGGGAGCGAGCCCCAATAGGCCGACGGCCAGGCGTAGCGGATCGAGAAGCGGTCGGCCGGCTGATGCACGACGCCGGCAACGCCGAAGGCATTGCGCAGGATCACGGTGCACCAGGGCACGGTGGTCTGGTTCACCGCGGCCATGGCGCGCACGCCGTGGCGGATGGTGGCCGCCTTCTCCGCATCGAGACCGATCATGAAGCCGGGGCAGTCCATGAGATAGACGATCGGCAGGTGGAAGGTCTCGGCGAAGTCGACCCAGCGCACCACCTTCTGGCAGGCATCCGCCGTCCAGGAGCCGCCATAGTGGAAGCTGTCGCTGGCGAGCAGCAGCACCGCCCGGCCCTCGAGCCGCGCGAGACCGACAATGATCGGCTTGCCGAAGTTCTTCCCGACCTCGAAGAACGAGCCCTTGTCGACGACGGACTCGATGATGGGTCGCATCTTGTAGACCTGCTTGCGGTTGCGCGGCACCGCGTTCATCAGCGCTTCGTCGCCACGCTCGGGGTTGTCGGTGCAGGGCAAGGTCGGCGGCAGCTCGTAGACCGACGACGGCAGATAGGACAGGAAACGCCGCGCGCAGGCGAACGCTTCTTCTTCCGTGTCGACGGCGTGATCGATCGCGCCGGCGCGGGTCTGGATGTCGGCGCCGCCGAGCTCCTCCTTGGTAAGATCCTGTCCCAGCGCCTTCACCACCGGCGGCCCCGCGACGAACATCGCGGACTTCCGTGTCATGATGGAATAGTGGCTGGCGGCAAGTCGCGCGGCACCCAGGCCCGCGACCGAGCCGAGGCCGAGCGCGACCACCGGCACGCGCGAGAGGTTCTCCGTCGTGAAGCGATACCAGCGCGTGCCGCCAATGCCGCCCGGCAGATTGGCCGCGCCCTTGGTCTCGATGGTCTTGACCGAGCCGCCGCCGCCGGAGCCCTCGATGATGCGGACGATGGGCAAGCGGAAATCGTGCGCCATCTCCTCCGCCATGAGCGGCTTGGCCGAGATCGACGCATCGGCCGAGCCGCCGCGCACGGTGAAATCGTCGCCGACCACGACCACAGTGCGGCCGTCGACGCGCGCGCGGCCGAACACGCAATTGGCCGGCGTGAGCTTCTTCAGATCGCCGCTGGAATCGTACTCGCCGATACCGGAGACGGCACCGATCTCGTGAAAGCTGCCTTTGTCGATCAGCTTGTCGATACGCTCCCGAACAGTCAGCCGGCCCTGGTCATGCTGTCGCTTGACCTTGTCAACGCCGCCCATCTCCCGCGCGAAGGCTTCGCGCCGGGCGAGCTCGTCGAGTTCCGGCTTCCAGTTCATTCACTCCCTCCGAATGGATCGGCTTGTTATTGTTGTGCACGGCCATGGCGACCGGCTTACGCGAGATACGGTTGTTGAAGGCGTCGCCTTCCGCCCCTTCCATCAGGCTGCCGAGCGAGCGGCCAAGCTGGAGCATCAGCGGCGCGACTTCGTCGTGCAGACGATGCTCGTCATACATCGCCGACAGAAGACCGATCGTGATGACGACGAAGGTCTGGTACTGCGGCGACCAGATCGGCACCGCGAGGCCGTTGATGTGCGGGCTCCAGAGGCCGCAGGCCACGACATAGCCGCGCTCACGCAGCATCTGCCGGTTGCCCTCGATGCGGGGCTTGAGAATCTTGGCAGCCTCGGGGGCTTCGCGCTCCATGTCTGCGACGAAGGCATCGCCGACTTCCGGCGCCAGGGCCGCGGTGTAGGCCGCGCCCGCGGCGGTCGAGGCCATCGAGATGCGGCTGCCGGTGCCTTCGTGCAAGCCGAGCGCGGTCGGCGAACGCGCGAATTGGAGATAGACGAGATGGAAGCGGTCGGGGACGACGAATCCGACCGTGCCCGGCAGCTGCTCGGCGACTTCCTGCAGCCGCTGGCGAATCATGCTGCGCAGCTGCGCGCCCTTCATCATCGATGCGCTCATCGCCACCGCGCTCGGGCCGATGCGATACTTCTGATCGCGCGGCAGATACACGAGCTGACCCATGCGGGTCAGCGTGTGCGTCAGCCGCGATACCGTCGAGCGCGGCAGACCGCAGCGATTTGAAATCTCGAGATTGCCGAGTCGCGCCTCGTGGCCCTCGAAGCATCGCAACACGTCGAACGCGCGCGACACCACCTGGATCACATCACCCTCACCGGCTTCACCAGCGAGTGCACCTTGCCTGCTCAACCGCTCCGAACGTCGTCCCATGATCCCTACCGTTATGTTCCGCTCTGCGGAATTAAATTCCACTTGCAGACGACGCTACCTCAGGCATTTTGCGACGACAACAAAAAGGCGATGGCATGCCAGAAATTAAGATCGTCACGGAGGTCGCGGGACGCATCTGCGCAACTCCCGTGCAAGTTGGAGGAACCGTCGCGGATGGCGATGACGTTGTGGTGGTCGAAGCGATGAAGATGGAGATCCCGGTGCCCTCGCCCGCGAACGGCACGATCACATCGCTTCTGGTCAAGGTCGACGACGTCGTTGCCGAGGGACAGGCGATCGCGATCGTCGCGAGTTGAGTGTTTCATCCGTTTGTTTCCGCGACGATCTGTCAGCTGCATTCCTGCGTGCGCCGTACGGCGTTGCCATCGCTTGATCGCGGTGACATGATCGGTTTCAAACAAAACCTTGTTTCAAACAAAGAATGAAAATCCTCGCGCCAAAGCGAGGATCATTGGAGGGAAACATGCTTCGTGGGCTGCTCGTGCTCGCACCTGCCTTGGCGGCGGGCATTTCTTTTGCGTCTACACGCTATTCGTTTGCCGAAGACACCAAGCTGCCGGCGACATTGACGTTCACCGCCTATGACACCGGCACCGCCGGCTTCAACATCGCGGTCGGTGTCGGCAAGATGATGAAGGACAAATACGGCACCGACGTGCGCGTGCTGCCCGCAGGCAACGACGTTGCCCGCCTCGCGCCGCTGCGCGCCAAGCGCGCGGCTTCCGCAGCGATGGGATCGGGCACCTATTTCGCGCAGGAAGGCGTGTTCGAGTTCGGCTCGAAGGAATGGGGTCCGCAGCCGCTGCAGATCCTGCTCTCGTCCGTCGACTGCAATTGCGGCTCGCTCGCGGTCGCCGCCGACACCGGCGTGAAGGAGCTGAAGGACCTCAAGGGCAAGCGCGTCGGCTTCGTGGTCGGCTCGCCCGCGCTGAACCAGAACTCGCTCGCAGTGCTCGCCTTCGCCGGGCTGACCAAGAACGACGTCAAGGCCGTCGAGTTCGCGAGCTATGGGGCGATGTGGAAGGGCCTGATCAACAACGACGTCGATGCCGCCTTCGGAACCACCATCACCGGTCCGGCCAAGGAGGCCGAGACCTCGCCGCGCGGGCTGATCTGGCCGCCGCTGCCCGCCAAGGACAAGGAAGGCTGGGCGCGGATGCAGAAGGTCGGCTCGTTCTTCTTCCCGCAGCTTGCGACTTGCGGCGCCGGCATCTCGCCGGAGAAGCCGGTCGAGCTCGGCAATTATCCCTACCCGATCTTCGTCGCCTATGCCTCGCAACCGGCCGACCAGGTCTACGCCATCACCAAGGCGATGATCGTCAACTACGACGCCTACAAGGATTCCGCGCCCGGCGCCGGCGGGCTCGCGGCCGACCGCCAGACCAAGAACTGGGTGGTGCCGGTGCATCCCGGCGCGGTGAAAGCGCTGAAGGAAGTCGGACAATGGAGCGATGCGCAGGAGGCGCACAACAACCAGCTGATCAAGCGCCAGGAAGTGCTCGGCGCAGCCTGGACCGAATACGGCAAGTCCAATCCGCCGTCGGACGACAAGGCGTTCCTCGACGGCTGGATGAAGGCCCGCGCCGCGGCGCTGGCGAAAGCCGGCATGCCGAATGGGTTCGAGGAATAGAGCGAGATGCTCTCGGGCTTGATCGCTGCCCCGCGAGAAGTGCGCCCCTTCTCCCGCGTGCGAGAGAGGGTTTGGGAAAGGGTGTCTCCACGGTGGGATTCCCCCAGAGGAGAAAGCCCTCACCCGGCGCTGCGCGCCAACCTCTCCCGCACGCGGGAGAGGTTGAGGAGCCTGCGGCGCGACCGCTTCAACCAACAATCGTTCGCCTAGTCGCGACTTTGCAGCCCACGTCCGGGATCGATCATGTCTGCTTCAATCTCCAGCGGCCCCCAGGACGAAGCCAGGCGCGTCGAATTCGCAGATCCGCATCTCGGCGCCGCCGCTGACTTGCAGGAGGCTGAGGTCACGCGCGTGCGCACCCTGAAGGGCGCGTGGCGCTGGGTGCTGATGGCGGCCACGGCGGCCACCATTCTGTTGTGTGTGAACCAGCAATTCTCGCTGCGGTTCTTCATCGACTACACCCAGCTCAACACCGAATATTTCTATCTGTTGATCGCGTTGATGCTGCCGTTCACCTTCCTGATCTTCCCGGGGTCGGACAAGGCGCCGCTCGACCGCATCCCCTGGCATGACCTTGCGCTGTTCGCGGCGACCTTCGGCTCGGCGATCTGGCTGATGCTCAATATCCGCAAGGCGGCGCAGCTCGGCTGGGAGTTCGACGGCGCGCCCACCAACGTCATCGCCGCCGGGCTCGTGATGTGGTTCGCGCTGATGGAGGCGCTGCGGCGCACCGGCGGCTGGAGCCTGCTGCTCAGCGTGCTGCCCTTCACGCTCTATCCGCTGTTTGCGGATTCGAGCTGGCTCGGGCCGTTCCGCGGCACGCAATCGACGCTGCAGCAGACGACCTCCTATCACATGCTCTCCGGCGAGAGCCTGCTCGGCATTCCCATTCAGGCCTTCGCCGACACCGTGATCGGCTTTTTGGTGTTCGGCACCGCGCTGATGATGACGGGCGCCGGAAAATTCTTCATCAATATCGCGTTCGCGATGTGCGGCACCTTCCGCGGCGGCGCGGCAAAGGTCTGTGTGTTCGCATCCGGCCTGCTCGGCACCGTCGGCGGCAGCATCGTCTCCAACGTGCTGACCGCCGGCACGATGACGATCCCCGCGATGAAGAAGACCGGCTTCACGCCGTCCTATTCCGGCGCGATCGAGGCCTGCGCCTCGACCGGCGCGGTGCTGGCGCCGCCGGTGCTGGGCGCCACCGCGTTCGTGATGGCGCAGTTCATGAACACGGGCTATGCCGACGTCGCGCTGGCCGCGACCATTCCCTCGATCCTCTATTATGTCGGCCTGTTCGCGCAGGTCGACGCCTATGCCGCCCGCCACAAGCTGAAGGGCCTGCCGCGCGCCGAGCTGCCGCGGTTCTGGGATGCGTTCAAGGACGGCTGGTACTATCTCTTCGTGATCGTCGTGCTCGTGGTGATGCTGCTCTACTTCAAGCGCGAGAGCCATGCGCCGTTCTATGCCTCCGTGCTGCTGGTGATCCTGCACCAATGGTCGGGTCCGGCGCGCTGGAAGCTTGGAAACACGCTCGTCCTTGCCGGCTCGATCGCGGCGACGGCCGCAATGTTCTGGTATGGCGTGCTCAACGCTGCGCTGTGGGGCATGTGCCTGCTGGCGGCGCTGAACGAATTCTTCCCCGGCAAGAATTGGGGCCGCGCGCGCTGGTTGCAATTCCTCGAGCTCAACGGCAAGACGTTCGTCGAGCTGATCGCGATCCTCGCCGGCTGCGGCCTGTTGATCGGCGCCTTCTCGCTGACCGGTGTGATCTCGAGCCTTGCCAACGATTTGCTCAGCATCGCGGGCGGCGATGCCTTCCTGCTGCTGATCATGTGCGCAATCACCAGCCTGATCCTCGGGCTCGGGCTGACCACGACCTCCTGCTACATCTTCCTCGCCATCCTGGTCGCGCCGGCACTGGAGAAGCTCGGGCTGAACAAGATGGCGGTGCACATGTTCATCTTCTACTGGGGCATGCTGTCCTCGATCACCCCGCCGGTGGCGATCGCCTCTTTCGCAGCGGCCGGCATCGCCGGTGCGCCGGCGATGAAGACGGGCTGGGAGAGCATGTGGGTGGGCAGCATCATCTACTTCATCCCGTTCTTCTTCGTGCTCAACCCGGCGCTGCTGCTCCAGGGCAGCAATCCTTATCTGGAGGCGCTTGGACTCACGGGACTTGCCTGTTTCGGCATCCTCTTCATCTGCGGCGGCATCCAGGGCTACCAATCCTTCGTCGGCGACTTGCGCCGCGCCGGGATGCTGGAATGGCCGATCCGCGTGCTGCTCGTGATCGGCGGCTTCGTGGTCGCCACCCCCGGCGGCGGCATCATGCCGTTGTCGCAGATGCAGGTGACGCTGCTGGGCCTTGGCATCCTGCTGCCGACGATCCTGATCGCGCTTCTTCTGGTCCGGCGCCAGCCTGTGATGCCGGACGGGTTGCGCGTACCCTGATTGCGTTGCACAAGGGGGGCGATGAAACCGCTCTCGCCTCTCGCCACCGCCTGGACCCGTTCGAAGCCGCCCCTGCTGCGGTTTCTGGACAATTGCCTTAGCGAATTCTCGGCCGAGACGTCAGGCCACGTCGCCGATTACATCCCCGAGCTCGGCAAGGCCGATCCTGCCTATTTCGGCATCAGCCTGGCGACGCTGGACGGCCATGTCTATGAAGTCGGCGACAGCCGGGTGCCCTTCACCATCCAGTCGATGTCGAAGCCCTTCGTGTTCGCGCTGGCGCTGGACCTGCTCGGCGCCGGCAAGGTCGAAGGCGCGATCGGCGTCGAGCCCTCCGGCGATCCCTTCAACTCGATCCGGCTGAATTCCGAGAACCATCCGTTCAATCCGATGGTCAATGCCGGCGCGATCGCCTGCACCGGGCTGATCTACGACAGCAAGGGCGCGGAGGCCTTCGAGCAGATCCGCCTTGCGCTCAGCCGTTTTGCAGGACGCGATCTCTCTGTCGACGAGGCGGTCTATGCCTCCGAGAGCCAGACCGGCGACCGCAACCGCGCCATCGGCTATCTGCTTAAGACCAACGCGGTGATCTCGGACAATGTCGCCGGCGTGCTCGACGTCTATTTCCGCCAATGCGCCGTGCTGGTCACCGCGCGCGACATCGCGGTGATGGCGGCGACGCTCGCCAATCGCGGCATCAATCCGGTCACCGGCGAGCAGGTGCTGAGCGCTTACGCGATCTCGCGTACCCTTTCCGTGATGACGTCCTCGGGCATGTACGACTATGCCGGCGAATGGATCTACCGCATCGGCATCCCCGCCAAGAGCGGCGTCGGCGGCGGCATCCTGGCGGCGCTCCCTGCCCGCCTCGGCCTCGGCAGCTATTCACCAAGGCTCGACAAGCACGGCAACAGCGTGCGCGGCATCAAGGTCTGCGAGGCGCTGTCATCGCACTACGACCTGCACATGCTCAACCGCAGCGACGACGCGCGCAACGCCGTCATCGCGGACTACGATATCGGCAGGAGCCCCTCTCGCCGCGTGCGCCGCCCGCAGGAGCGCGAGATCCTGGCGGCCCACGAGCAGGAGGTGCGGATCATCGAGCTGGTCGGCACGCTCTCGCTGTCGGCGGTCGATTACGTCTCGCGCCGGCTTGCCGGACGGCCGCGGCCGCAATTCGTGATCTTCGATCTTCACCGCGTGACATCGACCACGCGCGCCGGCGCGCGGCTGGTGGCAGAAGCCTTCGAGGAGCTCGCCGCACTGAACGTGACCGTCGTGCTGTCGGGCGTCCGGCGCGCCTCCAAGGAATGGAACAGCTTGCGCGAATGGACCGCCGAGCTGAAGAACGTCCGCGACTTCTATTTGCTCGACACGGCGATCGAATGGGCCGAAGACCAGATCGTCTATCGCTACGGGGGCTCGATCGATTTTCACGAGACCACCGAGCTTGCCGAGCAGCCCCTGCTCACCGGGCTGAGCGAGGAAGAGCTGACCGATCTCGCCTCGCTCTGCACCATCAGGACCTATCAATCCGGCGCGAAGATTCTCACGGCCGGCGACCCCGCCGATGCGCTGTACTTCCTGCGCAGCGGCGCCGTGCATGTCACGCTGCCCGACGGCGTCAGGCTGGCGACGCTCACCGCCGGCATGGCGTTCGGCGAGATGGCGCTGCTGGAGCAGACCCGCTCCGCCGACGTGTTCGCCGACATGGCCGCGACGGCATGCGAGGTGCCGCTGAAGGATTTCGAGCGTTTCCGCAAGCAGCACCCCCGCGCCAGCGAATGTATCATGCGCAACCTGGCCCAGCTCCTGGCCGACCGCCTGATCGTCGCCAATGCCAAGGTGGATATTCTGACCTCGACGTAATTAACGCCGACGTTGCCCCCCAAGAAGTCGTCATGCCCGGGCTTGTCCAGGCTTGTCCCGGGCATCCACGTTCTTCGTACCGCTTGGCAAGACGTGGATGGCCGGGACAAGCCCGGCCATGACGCCGGAGTTCCCAGCTCACGCTTACCGGCTCGCCGCTTCGCTGATACGTCGCTTGATCTTGGCGGCGCTGGCATCGAGCAGCGCCGATGGCTGCTGGCCGGTGGCGGCGCACAGGCAGGCCCAGTAGTAGACGACATCGCCGAGCTCTTCGACGAGACCCGCCTTATCGAGCCAATCGTCGCGCAAGAGCTTCTTGATGTGCTCGGCGACTTCGCCCGCCTCACCGGCAAGGCCGAGGCCGAGGTAGGACAGCCGCTCGTTGGACGGATGCTCTTCGACTTTGGCAATGGTTGCAGCCCAGGCCGCATATTCATCGATCGTCATCGGCATTCCCCGCCGCTTGCGTCGATTCAGCCCACCACTTCGGTGACGGGCTGGAGATCGATCTCGAAGGTCTCCAGGAACTTTGACGTCATGATGTAGAAGCCGACCGAGAGCTGGAGCTCGACCAGCGCGGCCGGCGTCAGCTTCGACGCGATCGCCTTGAAGGTCGCATCCGTCGGTTTCTTCAGATTCACGATCTCGTCGGTGAAGGCGAGCGCGGCGCGCTGCACCTCGTTGAAGCAGGATGCGGCCTGCCAGTTCTCGAGCGCCTCGTTCTGCTCGTCGGTGACGCCGACATTCTTGCCGATGCGCTTGTGCGCGACGATCTCATAGGGTGCCTCGCACAGGATGCCGGTGCGGGTGATCGCAAGCTCGCGCACGATCGGATCGAGCTCGCCCTTGTGGCGGATGGCGCCGCCGAGGCGGCAGTATTGCTCAAAGTAGCTCGGCGAATGCGCCATCATCCGGAAGATGTTGGCATGACGGTTCTTGTCGAGGATTTCGCGGGTGCGGTCGGATGCCTTGGACGGGTCGCTGTACTGAATGCGGGCCATGATTTTCCTGAAGTTTTCCCTGATCTTTTGATGCTTCTTGTCGCCACCGGCGCAGGTTTCCGCAGACTCTATTCGCGGGTGGACGCAGGAGCAACATCATCGAGTCAAATTGCCGCCGCATTGCTGATCGACCCTGACACAGTCGATATTCGCCGCGTGGGGACAAATCGCGGCGGATACTCGCAAGGGGTGTTCCGAGTAAAAACAATTGGCCGTCGTGTGCGCTAACCGCGCAACGATGAGTCACGCCCAAGTCTAGGGAGAAAACGGCATGAAGGAAGCCACCAAGGGGGCGGCCTCGGGAGCGCTCGCGCATATGCTGGCGGTGACGGCGATGCTCGTCATCGCCAGCATCTTGTTCTACGGGCGTTAGTTCGCGTTTTAAGAGTTTTCGTCATTCCGGGGTGGCCCTCGCACAGGCCAAGCCCAGAATACCCGTTCCAGGCTCGGTCCTATGACCGCCCCCGAATGACGGATCCCACTATTTGGCCTTGTCCTTGGCAAAGTACGGCACGAGCTTTCCGGCGAACGGCTTAAAGCTCGCGACAACCGAATCGCCGATGGCGATTCCGTTGTCACCATGCGCCATCATGCGAAAACCCTCGGCGCAATCGACCAGCACAATGTTGTAGGGCACATGCGCGCGCGTCTCGGGCGTGGCGGCGCGGCAGACCAATGAGGTCGCGTAGACCCTGCCCTTGCCGCTGGCGCGCGCTTGGTGCGGATCGGACGCGCCGCAGGCCGCGCAGAAGGTGCGATGGAAATACTGGACATGGCCGCACGAGGTGCAGGTCTGGTAGGTGATCGCCTGCTCGCCCTTAGTCCAGTCCGCGATTCGTTCGCTCATCGAACCCGCTCCAGAAACATGCTGACATGGGACGACAGCACGCCGCCGTCGCCATGCAGCAGCGCGATCGAGGCATCGCGCACCTGGCGGGTCGCCGCCCGCCCCGTCATCTGCAAATGCGCCTCGACCAGGTGCGCCATGGCGCCGCCGACCCCGCAATGGCCGTAACTGAGCAGGCCGCCATGGGTATTCAGCGGCATCGCGCCGTCGCGGCCGAAATGGCCGGCGCGCACGCGCGCGGCCGCCTCGCCGCGGCCGGCGAGCCCGAGGTCTTCCAGCAGCATCGCGAGCGTGATCGTAAAGCTGTCGTAGATCGCGGCATAACGCACGTCGGAGATCGCCAGACCCGTGACCTGCTTCGCGCGGGCGATGGAAATCTCGGCGCCGAGCTCGCTGAGGGCGGGCGCTGCCGTGACATGCTGATGCGTGTGGGCCTGGGCGCAGCCGCGGATGTGCACGCCGACTTCCCCCGTCCACTCGCGGCTGACGACGAAGGCCGCGCCGCCGTCGGAGACCGGGCAGCAATCGAGCAGCTTGAGCGGCAGCGCCACCGGTTTCGAGGCCATGACGTCGGCGACCGTGATGGGATCATGGAATTGCGCGCCGGAATGGGTGCAAGCGTGAGCACGCATCAGCACCGCAAACTCCGCGAGGTCCTCTTCGGTCACGCCGTATTCGTGCATGTATCGGCTGGCAACGAGGCCGTAATAGGCCGGGATGGTCGGTCCCAGCGGCACCTCGTAGTCGGGATGACCAACCTGCGCCAGCGCCTGGATCGAAGCATCGCGGCTCTGCCCGGTGAGCCGGTTCTCGCCGGCGACGACGAGCACGTGTTTTGCGACGCCTGCTTCCACGAGATGATGGGCGAGCATGGTCATGGCGAGGCCGGTGGCGCCACCGACCTGCACGGCATGGGCATAAGACGGGCGGATGCCAAAATGCTCGGCGAAGACGGTGGCGAGCATGATGTGCGGGGAAACGGTGGAATAGCCGCAGAGGATGCCGTCAATGTCGGCGCGCTTGAGACCGGCGTCGTCGAGCGCGGCTTGCGCCGCTTGGGTCATCAGGTCAAGCGAGGAGCAGCCCTCGTGCTTGCCGAAAGATGTGAGGCCGACGCCGGTGATGAAGCTCATGGCGCGCTCTCCTCCTCGTCATTCCGGGGCGGCCCGAAGGGCCGAGCCCGGAATCCATAACCACCATCGTGAGTATGGATTCCGGGCTCGCGCCAAGAGGCGCGCCCCGGAATGACGGATGAGAGAGCTTGCGCCATACCTTCCCCCTACTCCGGCGCTCCGCGCGTAACGCCGTCGCGCACCATGACGGCGACCTCGTCGGCCGAGTATCCGATCTCGCGCAAGATCTCGGCGCCGTGCTCGTTGAGCCGCGGCGCCAGGCGTACCGGCTCAGCCGCCGTCTCCGACCAGGTCGCCGTCACCTTCATGCTGCGGATCGGGCCTTCGGTCGGATGGGTGACCACCGGGAAGAAGCCGGTGGCCTCCAGATGCTCGTCGTGCAGGATCGAGGCGAGATCGTGCATCGGCATGACGGGTACGTCGGCCTTCGTCAGCAGATCGATCCACTCCGCGGTGGTACGCGTCTCGAAGATGCGGGCGAGCTCGGCATAGATGATGTCGATATTGGCGGCGCGGCCGGCAAAGGTTGCAAACTTGGGATCGGCGCGCAGGTCGTCGCGTCCCGTGGCCTTGAAAAAATTCTCCCATTGCTTGTCGTTGTAGACGATGACGCTGAGATAGCCGTCAGAGGTCTTGTAGGGCCTGCGGTCGCGCGAGAGATGGCGGGCATAGCCGCCCTTGTCGAGCGGCGGCTCATAGGTCAGCCCGCCCATGTGATCGCCCATGACGAAGCCGGCCATGGTCTCGAACATCGGAATGTCGACGCGCTGGCCACGGCCGGTGCGGTCGCGGTGCACGAGGCTGGCGCAGATCGCGCCGACCGCGGTGATGCCAACGATGCGGTCCACGAGCGCGTTCGGCACATAGCGCGGCACGCCGTCCCCGGTCTGCGCCATCAGCGCCGGAAGCGCGGTGGCGCCCTGGATCAGGTCGTCGTAAGCGGGTTTTGCAGCATAAGGGCCGTCCTGGCCGAAGCCGAACACGCCGGCATAGACCAGGCGCGGGTTGATTGCGGAGACGACGTCGTATCCGAGCTGCAGCCGCGCCATGGCCTGCGGGCGGACGTTGTAGACCAAGACGTCGGCGTCTTTCAGAAGCCGCAGCACGGCTTCGCGGCCCGCCGGCTTCTTCAGATCGAGGCAGATCGAGCGCTTGCTGCGGTTGGTGTTGAGAAACACCGGACCCATGCCGGCGTGACGCATCGGTCCGATCAGGCGGGTGACGTCGCCATCCAGCGACTCCACCTTGATGACGTCGGCACCGTAATCGCCGAGCATCTGGGTCGCATAGGGCCCCATCAGCACGGTGGTCATGTCGATGACCTTGATGCCCTTCAGCGGCCCCATCGTTCGCTCCCGATTGCGCCGGGCTCAAATGCCCGGCGATTTCGGTCCAGCTAAGGACAGTGGCGCCGCGCGCGCAAGGGCGGCCGGCGTATGGCGGCATGCGCCGCGGGGCGACATCGGCCGCTATTTCTTCTGACGGGATTCCCGGATCTTCAGGAGCCGCTCGAGCTCGTCGTTCTGCTGGTTGATGCGGTCGGCGATGCGCGACTCGTTCTGCTCGCCGGAGGCGGCAGCGGCCTGCTCGATGAGCTGGCGGATATTGTCCTCGAGGATCGCGATACGATCGTTGAGTGCTTCGAGGGAGAGAGAGTCTTCGTAGGCATTGCTCATGATGCGCGTCTCGTCTTTCAATCAGGAGCCGGAGGGTGGGCAAAGCGCAGCGTGCCCACCATGATCTAGCGCAAGGAAAAAGGTGGGCATGGCGCTTTCGCGCCCTTGCCCACCCCACGAGAGCCTACTTGAGTGGCTCGAGCACCGAAACATAGTTGGCGACGGCTGCCCCGCCCATGTTGAAGATGCCGCCGAGCTTGGCGTTCTTGAGCTGCATGCCCTCGGGCGCCTGGCCTGCGAGCTGCATCGCGGTCATCACATGCATGGAGACGCCGGTGGCGCCGATCGGATGGCCCTTGGCCTTCAGGCCGCCGGACGGATTGACCGGCAGCTTGCCGTCCTTCAGCGTCCAGCCTTCCTTGATGGCACGGGCACCCTGCCCCTTCGGCGTCAGGCCCATGGCTTCGTACTCGATCAGCTCGGCAACCGTGAAGCAATCATGGGTCTCGACGAAGGAGAGATCGGACAGCGTGACACCGGCCTTCTCCAGCGCGCGCTGCCAGGCGACCGTGCAGCCTTCGAACTGCAGGATGTCGCGCTTACTCATCGGCAGGAAGTCCTGGGCGTGCGCAGTGGCGCGGAAGCCGATCGACTTGGTCATGCCCTTGGCCGTCTCGGCATCGGCCAGCACCAGGGCAGCGGCTCCGTCGGAGACCAGCGAGCAGTCGGTGCGCTTCAGGGGACCGGCGACGTAAGGGTTCTTCTCGCTCTCGGCGCGGCAGAAGTCGAAGCCGAAGTCCTTGCGCATCTGGGCGAAGGGATTGGCGACGCCGTTCTTGTGGTTCTTGGCTGCGATCAGCGCCAGCGCATCGGACTGGTCGCCGTATTTCTGGAAATAGGAGCTGGCGATCTTGCCGAACACGCCGGCGAAGCCGCCGACCGTGTCGCCGTCCTCAGGCAGATAGGACGCCTTGAGCAGGTTCTTGCCGATCTCCGGGCCCGGCGTGCGCGTCATCTGCTCGACGCCGACGACCAGGACGATTTTAGCGGCCCCTGCGGCAATCGCGCGCAGGCCCTGGTGCACGGCGGCAGATCCCGTGGCGCAGGCGTTCTCGACACGCGTCGCCGGCTTGAAGCGCAGCTTGGGGTCGGCCTGCAGCACCAGCGAGGCGGTGAAATCCTGAGGCGAGAAGCCGGCATTGAAATGGCCGAGCACGATCTCGTCGACGTCACCGGCCGAAATGCCGGCGTCCGCCAGCGCCTCGTTGGCGACGCGGCTAACGAGGCTTTCGACGGTTTCGGTGTCGAACTTGCCGAACGGCGTATGCGCCCATCCGACGATGCTGGCGGTCATGGTCGTCTCTCCCTGCAGGTCTTGTCCTGAGCTAATTCTTAGCCCAGGGATGGCAAGACTTCACGCGGCTTTCAGGGCCTTGATGGTCCGCTCGCAGATGGCAGTTATGCCGGCCCAGTTCCCGGCCCGGATCTCCGCCGTCGGGCACAGCCAGGACCCGCCGACCGCAACGACATTGGGTTCGGCCAACCAGGTCGCGGCATTGGCCTCGCCCACCCCACCGGTCGGGCAGAACCGTACGTTCGGGAACGGTCCGGCCAGGGCGCGCAGGCCCTTAATGCCGCCGGCCTGCTCCGCCGGGAAGAACTTTGCGACGTCGAAACCGTAGGACAGCGCCATCATCAGCTCGGACGCCGTGGCGATGCCCGGCGCGAACGGCAAGGAGCTGTCGGTCGCGGCCTTGAGGAGATCGGGGGTCAGGCCCGGGCTGATGCCGAACGCGACGCCGAGCTTCTCGACCCGGCTGAAGTCGGCCGGATTGAGAATGGTGCCGATGCCGACAACCGCCTCGGGAACCTCGGCCATCACCGCGCGCGCCGCCTCGATCGCAACGGGGGTGCGCAAGGTCACCTCCAACGTGCGGACACCGCCGGCAACCAGCGCGCGCGCCAGCGGCACGGCATCCTGGATGCGCTCGATGGTGAGGACCGGAATGACGGTCGCAGCCTTGAACAGCGCGACGAGGTGGTTCTGTTGGGCAGCCGTGGTCATAGGTCTCGATTCTTTTGATCGCTGTTTACTTGTTGGCCTGGCGGGAGGCCGCCGGCCGGTGCCGCTTCTTCGGCGGCATGGCATAGCCCGGAATGATGGCGCCGGGATAGCAGATCACGAGGCTGGCGAGGCGATGTCCGGCCTCGGCCGCCTCGACCGGCTCGGCGCCGGCGAGCCGGGCCGCGATATAGGCCGCGGCGAAGCTATCGCCGGCGGCGGTGGTATCGACCACGGGCTTGGTCATGGGCTCGGCGCGGACCTCGCTGGCGCCGCCGGGGTAGCGCAACAGGCTCACCGGCTCGGGCAGACGGAACACCAGCTCCGTGGTCGGGATGCGCGCCATCAGCTGGTCGTGACTTTCGCCGGGATGGAGCGCGAGCAGGTCCTCGGTCGAGGTCAGCACGATGTCGGCGGCCGCGAAGGCGGTCGCAAACACCTCCCGCGCGATATCGCGGTCCGGCCAGCCGCGCGCGCGGAAATTGGTGTCGAACACGAAGCGGGTGCCGAGCAGGCGCGCGCGCTTGATCGCGCCGAACAGCCGATCGCGCCCCGCCGCGTCGTAGATCGAGAGCGTGATGGCGGAGAGATAGACGATGTCGTAGCTCATCAGCGAGTTGAGCAACTCGTCCGTCTCCGGCAAGCCCATCAGCTGGCGCGCGGCCGCACTGTCGCGCCAGTGGAAGAACTGGCGCTCGCCCTTGCCATCCGTCTGGATCATATAGAGGCCGGGCAGCTTGCCCGCGAGCCGCACGACACGCCGCGTGCCGACGCCTTCCGCATTCCAGGCCGCGACCATCTCATCGCTCAGGGCATCGTCGCCAAGCGCGGTGAGATAGTCGACCTTGACGTCCAGCCGCGCCAGATACACGGCGGTATTGAGGGTGTCGCCGCCGAAGCCGCGTGAATAGAGACCACCGCCCTGCCCCGCAGACGCGCCGCCTTGGGCCTGCCGGAGCTCGACCATGCATTCACCGATGCAAGCAACGCTCGCCATCATCAGGACCCGCTCTGTCGGAGATCAGGCGACGAAACTGCCGCCGAGCTCGTCTTCGATGTGAATGCGGATGATATCGTCGAACGTCTTCTCGGCGGTGGTGAAGCCGAGCTCGCGCGACCGCCTGGCGTCGAAATTGCGTGGCCAGCCGCCGACGATGCCGACGATGAAGGGATCGGGCTCGCGCTTGATGCGCGCGGCGACCTTCTCGCCCGCGACCCGCTTCAAGGCGGCGATCTGCTCGCCGACCGTGGCGGACAGGCCGGGCATGGTCAGATTGCGGCGCGGGCCGACGGTGGCGAGATCCATGGTGCCGGCGTGAAGCAGGAAGCCGACGGCCGAGCGCGGCGTGGCGTGCCAGTGGCGGACGTCCTCGGAGACCGGGAGGATCGCTTCCTTGCCGGCCAGCGGCTCACGCAGGATGTTGGAGAAGAAGCCCGAGGCCGCCTTGTTGGGCAGGCCCGGCCGGATGCAGATGGTCGGCAGACGGATGCCGATGCCGTCGAGGAAGCCGCGGCGGGAATAGTCGGCGAGCAGCAACTCTCCGATCGCCTTCTGGGTGCCGTAGCTGAGCAGTGGGGTATGGAAGAACTCGTCGCCGATCGCATCGGGAAACGGCGCGCCGAACACCGCGATCGAGGACGTGAACACCACGCGCGGCTTGTAGCCGCCGCCCGCTAGGCGGATCGCATCGAGCAGCATCCGCGTGCCGTCGAGATTGATGCGATAGCCCTTGTCGAAATCGAGCTCGGCCTCGCCGGAGACGATGGCGGCGAGATGGAAGATCACGTCGGGGCGGCCTGCGATCAGCTTCTCGGCGGCGCCCGGGACGGCGAAATCGCCCGACACGGTCTCGACCGGGAAACCGGCCTTCTCCGGCTTCTTCGGCTCGACCACGTCGTGCATGGTCAATTTCGTGATGTCGCTCTTGCCGAGCCGGCCGTCGCGCAGCAGCCGTTCACAGAGTTTGCGGCCAACCATGCCGGCGGCGCCGAGAACCAGAATGTGCAAGAGCTCAACTCCTTCTTATTGGCCGGAGCGCGCCGCTCTTGAATCCATTGGCGCGCCCCCAGCAGGCCCCGCGATCATTCCTTCACGGCGCCGGTCATGGCCGACACATAATGCTCCACGAAGAAGGCGTAAAGGATCACGAGCGGCAGCGAGCCGGCCAGTGCGCCCGCCATCAGCGAGCCCCAGCGGTAGATGTCGCCGTCCACGAACTCGTTGACGATCGCGACCGGCACCGTCTTGTTGCTGGTCGATTGCAGGAACGTCAGGGCGTAGATGAACTCGTTCCAGCACAGCGTGAAGCAGAAGATGAAGGCCGAGATCAGGCCGGGAATCGCCAGCGGCACGACGATCTTGGTCAGGATCTGCCAGCGGCTCGCCCCGTCGATCAGCGCGCATTCCTCGAGCTCGAACGGGATGGTCTTGAAATAGCCCATCAGCAGCCAGGTCGAGAACGGGATCAGGATGGTCGGATAGGTCAGGATCAGCGCCAGCGGCGAATCGAACAGGCCGTACTGGAACACGACTGTCGCGAGCGGAATGAACAGGATCGACGGTGGCACCAGATAAGCGAGGAAGATCAGGCCGCCGACAAGATTGGCGCCCTTGTAACGCAAGCGCACGATGGCGTAGGCCGCGAACACCGAGGCGATGATCGAGAGCACCGTGGCGCAGACCGCCACATACATCGTGTTCCAGAGCCAGTACGGATAGTAGCTCTCGAACAGCAGCTTGTGGAAGTGCTTGAAGGTCGGATTCCAGGTCCAGAACGGATTGTACTTGTCGAGATCGAGCAGCTGCTCGTCGGGCTTCACCGAGGTCAGCGCCATCCAGTAGAACGGGAACAGCAGGACGACGACGATGATCGTGAGCGGCAGGTACAGCGTCACGAGCCTGCGCGGCACCGACTGCAGATAGCTCATGCCCTCGCTGTGATCGGCCGTAGGCGCCGAGCCCGACAGCACATTCTTGAGATCGATGGATCTGGTGGGCAGGTCAGTCATTGCTCTCTCCCTGCTGCCACTTGCGACGCTGCAGGCCGAACCACGACACCATGATCGCGGCGAGCAGGAACGGAATCATGGCGCTGGAGATCGCGGCGCCCTCGCCCAGCTGCCCAGCGATGATCGCGCGCTGATAGGACAGCGTCGCCATCAGATGGGTGGCGTTGACCGGGCCGCCACGCGTCATCGCCCAGATCAGCTGGAAGTCCGTAAAGGTGAACAGCACCGAGAAGGTCATCACGACGGCGATGATCGGCGTCAGCAGCGGATAGGTGATGTAGCGGAAATTCTGCCAGCGCGTGGCGCCGTCGAGCGTTGCGGCTTCATAGAGCGACGGCGACACCGTCTGCAGGCCGGCCAGGAGCGTGATCGCCACGAACGGCACGCCGCGCCAGATATTGGCGAAGATCACGCAAATGCGCGCCCAGGTCGTGTCGCCGAGGAAGTTGATGTTCTGGTTGATCAGGCCGAGATGCTTCAGCGACCAGGAGATGATTGAGAATTGCGAGTCGAAGATCCACCAGAACGCGAGCGCCGAGAGCACGGTCGGCACGATGAAGGGAATCAGGACCATCGCGCGCAGCATCGCCTTGAACGGCATGTTCTCGTTCAAGAGCAGCGCGAGATAGAGCCCGATGCCGAATTTGATGGCACTGGCGACGAAGGTGTAGAGCAGCGTGTTGAACACCGACAGCCAGAAGATGGAATCGTCCCACAGCCACTCGTAGTTCTCGGTGGCGACGAAGTGCCCGACCCTGCCGATGCGCGTGTCGGTGAAGGACAGCCAGATGCCGAGCCCGAGCGGATAGGCCAGGAAGAAGATCAGGAAGGCCATGGCCGGCACCATGAACCAGAAGCCGAGCCAGTTGCGATTGTGTTTGAGCTGGACCCAGGCGCTGTCCTCGCTCATCTGAGGCTTGGCCCGGGGAATTGCGACATCAGCCATGCCCGATATCCCTGATCGAAATGTTGATGAGCGGGCGGCCCAAGAGCCGCCCGCCCCGTGACCGTCAGCGATAGATGCGCTTCAGCTGGCGCTCGGCTTCCGCCATCGCGCCCTTCGTATCCTTGGCGCCGGTGCAGTAATTGGCGAACATGTCGACGACGATGAAATCGGCGATCGCGGTCGCCGCCTTCTCACCGACGGTGCCAATGCCGGACGCCGGCAGCGTGCGCTTGGAGGCCTGCGAGTACACGGCGTTCTTGGGATCGGCCGTCCAGACCGACGCCGATTCATAGGCGTTCAAGGTCTGCTGCAGATAGCCTTGCGCGCCATCCAGCCACTTCTCGTAGTTCTCCTTCTCCAGCATGAAGGCGACGAAGGCCTTCGCCGCGTTCGGATATTTGGTGAAGTTGAAGGCGAGGATCGGCAGCGTAAGCTGCAGCTCGGTCGGCTTGCCGACCGGTCCGACCGGGTGCAGCGCGTGATAGGTATCTTCCGCCAGTTCCTTCTTGGTAGGATCGGTCTTGGCGGCAACATAGATCGAAATGCCGTTGAGGGTGCAATAGAGTTCACCGGCCAGGTACGCCTTATTATTGGATGAGTCGTTCCAGGAAGGCGTGCCTGGGATGAAAGTCTCGTAAAGCGCTTTGCAATACTCTAGCGCCTTTGCGGTCTCGGGCGAATTGATGCTGACCTGATCCTTCTCATTGACAGTCCACGCATTGTGGCCCCAGAGGATCCAGTGCAGCCAGCCGTTGGCATCGCCGCTCGCGTGTCCGAGGGCAAAGCCGGCCGGCGTGTTGTTCGCCTTGAGCGCTTTGCACATCTCCAGGAAGCTTGGGAAATCTTTCGGGAATTCCTTGAAGCCCGCTTTGTCCGTCGCCGACTTCCGGTAGGTCATATAGCCGCCGTTGGTCGCGACAGGGATGCCCAGCCAGTCTTCGCCAAGCTTGCAGGTCTTTGCTGCAGCGTCCGTCCAGCCGCCATATTTCTTGCCGAGATAGTCGGCGACGTCGTTCATTTTCAGGACTTTGGTCGGGAACAGCTGCGGCAACGTGTGCAGGCCCCAGGCGACGTCGAGGCCGGAGCCCGTGTTGGCTGCAACGGATGCCTTCGGCTGCACGTCCTCGAAGGATTCGCTGAACACGTTCATCTCGGTACCGGTCGCGGCCTTGAACGCCGCCACCATCGCGTTGAACGCATCGTCCTCCGCCGGGACGAAGCGCTTCCAGCGCATCACGGTCAGCTTGGCACCGGGCTCGGCCTTCCAGGGCGCGCTCTGCGCCCAGGCCTTGGCGAAGTCGAACAGTGCCGGCCCCGTCAGCATGCCGGATGCAGCCAGAGCCGTGCCGCCTTGAAGCAGAGACCGGCGAGTAAAGTCTTGCATGATGTCCTCCCTGTGATGCTTTTTTGTTGTCTTATGCCTTGTCGTCTAATGCGCTAGGCGTTCATGCGTTTTCCCGTCGCATCGTCGAACAGATGGACCAGCGACGGATCGGGCTTCAGCCGCACCTTGTCGCCCGGATTGAACTGGTGACGCTCGCGGAAGACCGCGACGACCTGCTCGCCGCCGACCTTGGCGAACACCTGCGTTTCCGAGCCGGTCGGCTCGACGACGATGATCTCGGCCTCGGCACCGTCATCGGCGATGGTGAAGTGCTCCGGCCGCACGCCGTAGACCGCCGGACGGCCGTCGGAGCCGGCCGGCGCGGTCTTGAGCGGCAGCTTGACGCCGTTCGGCCCTTCGAAGGTCGCAACGCCGTTGACGCGCACATGGCCTTTCAGGAAGTTCATCGCGGGCGAGCCGATGAAGCCGGCGACGAACTGGTTGTCGGGCTTGTCGTAGAGCTCGAGCGGCGTGCCCATCTGCTCGACGATGCCGTCATGCATGACGACGATCTTGTCGGCCATGGTCATGGCCTCGATCTGGTCGTGGGTGACGTAGACCGTCGTCGTCTTGAGGCGCTGATGCAGCTCCTTGATCTCGGTGCGCATGGCGACGCGCAACTTGGCGTCGAGGTTCGACAACGGCTCGTCGAACAGGAAGACCTGCGGATCGCGCACGATGGCGCGGCCCATCGCGACGCGCTGGCGCTGGCCGCCGGAGAGCTGGCGCGGATAGCGGTCGAGCAGCGGCGACAGCGCGAGGATCTCGGCGGCGCGCTTGACGCGCTTGTTGATCTCGTCCGAGCTGGCATTTCGCAGCTTGAGCGAGAAGCCCATGTTGTCGGCGACCGTCATGTGCGGATAGAGCGCGTAGTTCTGGAAGACCATCGCAATGTCCCGCTCCTTGGGCTGGACATTGTTGACGACGCGGTCGCCGATCGAGATCGTGCCGGAGGTGATGTTCTCGAGGCCTGCGAGCATGCGCAGAAGCGTCGACTTGCCGCAGCCGGAGGGGCCGACCAGGACGACGAACTGACCGTCCTCGATCGGAATCGTGACGCCGTGCAGGACTTCAAAATTGCCGAACGATTTCCGCACGTCGCGGATTTGCACAGACGACATCTAGCTCCCTCCTCGAAAGTCCACGACGCCTCTCGCGCCGTGACCGTCTTGTTTTTCGGACTTCACCGAACGAAGCCCGAGCTTAGCGGGCGACATTGTCGGTAGTTTGTGCGGTTTTGGCAATTTGTCTTTGGTTAGTCGTTGCTGGTAGCGCTGTCAACGTTCCTTTGTTTGCGGGACCGACTGTGTTATGAGCAGCAAATGGGTCGAAAACGCACCAAGTCAGGCAAAATCCGGCTGGCCGAAGTGGCCGAGCTCGCCGGCGTCAGCCCGATCACCGCGTCGCGCTTTTTCCGCAATCCGGAGGCCCTGTCGGTCGCCAAGCGGACGCGGGTCGAGAGCGCCGCCAAGGAGCTCGGCTATGTGCCCAATCTTGCCGCACGCGCCCTCGCCTCGCAACGCACCGAGGTCATCGGTGTCTTGATCCCATCGCTCACCAATAACGTGTTCTCGGACGTGCTGCGCGGCATCTACGACTCCTCCGAAGGCAGCCGCTACTCGATCCAATTGTCCAACACGCGCTACAGCATTCTCCAGGAAGAGAAGTTGCTGCGTCTGTTCCTGGCGCAGAAGCCGGCCGGGCTGATCGTCACCGGCATCGATCAGACGACGGAGTCCCGCGCGATGCTTCAAGCCGCGGACTGCCCGATCGTGCAGATCATGGAGATCGGCCCGGACCCCGTCGACATGATGATCGGCTTTTCACACTATGATGCGGCCCGCGCGGCGATCGCGCACCTGTTCGAGCAAGGTCACCGCAAGGTCGGCTTCGTTGGCGCGCGGATGGATCCCAGGGTGCAGCGGCGGCTGGACGGATATGTCTCGGCCATGAAGGACGCCGGATTGTTCGACCAGCGCCTGGTGGTCACGACGGCGACACCGACCTCGGTGACGCTCGGCGGCGCCCTGTTCACCGATCTGCTGGCGCGCGAGCCCGACATCGACGCGGTATTCTGCGCCAATGACGACCTCGCGCTCGGTGTGCTGTTCGAATGCCGGCGCCGGGAGATCGCAGTGCCCGGGCAGATCGCGATCGTCGGCTTCAACGACCTCGAATTCATGGCCTCCGCCGTCCCCACCCTCACCAGCGTCCGCACCAATCGCTACGAGATGGGGAAGACGGCCGCCACCATGCTGATCAACGCGATCGAAGGCCGGCGCCCGGAGCAGCCGGTGCTCGATCTCGGCTTCAAGGTGATCGAGCGGCAAAGCTCGTCGGCGCGGCGTTCGGACAGCAGGCCACCCGTATCAGGCGGGGCTGCGGCGAACATAATGGTAGCGTTACCAAGCAGCCACGACTAGTATCGGAATCGTGAGGAAACGACCCGCCAGCGGGAAGGCAGATCCATCGCGCGCGCCGTTGGGCACCGCACATGCCGCCACCATGAGACGGACGCCAGTGCGTTTGCATTGCAGGAGAAACCAATGACAAAGAAACCAACCAACGGGCACGCCGCCGGCAGTAACGGTACCCGCCGCCATCTTCGCTCGCAGGAATGGTTCAACAACCCGCACAATCCGGGCATGACCGCGCTCTATATGGAGCGCTATTTGAACTTCGGCCTCACCCGCGCCGAGCTGCAATCCGGCAAGCCGATCATCGGCATCGCCCAGACCGGCAACGACCTGTCTCCCTGCAACCGCCATCATCTCGAGCTCGCGCACCGCGTTCGCGAAGGCATCCGCGAGGCCGGCGGCATTGCGATGGAATTCCCCACCCATCCGATCCAGGAGACCGGCAAGCGCCCGACTGCGGCGCTCGACCGCAACCTCGCTTATCTCGGCCTGGTCGAGATCCTCTACGGCTATCCACTCGACGGCGTGGTGCTGACCACCGGCTGCGACAAGACCACGCCGGCCTGCATGATGGCGGCGGCGACGGTCAACCTGCCCGCGATCGTGCTGTCGGGCGGCCCGATGCTGAACGGCTGGCACAATGGCGAGCGGACCGGCTCCGGCACCATCGTCTGGAAATCGCGCGAGCGGCTCGCGGCGGGCGAGATCGACTATGAAGAATTCATGGAGATCGTGGCCTCCTCGGCGCCCTCGGTCGGCCATTGCAACACCATGGGCACGGCCTCGACCATGAACGGGCTCGCCGAAGCGCTCGGCTTCTCGCTGCCGGGCTGCGCGGCGATCCCGGCCCCCTATCGCGAGCGCGGCCAGATCGCCTACGAGACCGGAAAACGCATCGTCGAGATGGTCTGGGAGGACCTGAAGCCCTCGGACATCCTAACCCGCAAGGCGTTCGAGAATTGCATCGTGATCAATTCGGCGATCGGCGGCTCGACCAACGCGCCGATCCACATCAACGCCCTCGCCCGCCACATCGGCGTCGAGCTGTCGATCGACGACTGGCAGAAGTTCGGCCACGACGTGCCGCTCCTGGTCAACATGCAGCCGGCCGGCTTCTATCTCGGTGAGGAATTCCACCGTGCCGGTGGCGTGCCTGCCGTGGTGCGCGAACTGATGAAGCACAAGCGCATCCATGAGGACGCGATCACTGTCAACGGCCGCGGCATCGGCGAGAACTGCAAGAACGCGCCCGCACCCGACAACGACGTGATCTGGGCTTACGACAAGCCGCTGGTGAAGGACGCCGGCTTCCTGGTGCTGAAGGGCAATCTGTTCGATTCCGCGATCATGAAGACCAGCGTGATCTCCAAGGAATTCCGCGACCGCTACCTCAGCAATCCGAAGGACCTCAATGCTTTCGAGGGCCGCGCCATCGTGTTCGAGGGCCCGGAAGATTACCACGAGCGGATCGACGATCCCTCGCTCCACATCGACGAGCGCTGCGTGCTGTTCATCCGCGGCACCGGCCCGATCGGCTACCCCGGTGGCGCCGAGGTCGTGAACATGCAGCCGCCGGCGGCGCTGATCAAACGCGGTATCCTGTCCCTGCCCTGCATCGGCGATGGCCGCCAGTCCGGCACCTCGGGCTCGCCCTCGATCCTCAACGCCTCGCCGGAAGCCGCCGCCAATGGCGGGCTTGCGATCCTCAAGAGCGGTGACAAGGTCCGCATCGACCTCAACAAGGGCAGCGCCAACATCCTGATCTCGGACGAGGAGCTGAAGAAGCGCCACACCGAGCTCAAGGCCAGCGGCGGCTTCAAGCATCCGCCGAACCAGACGCCGTGGCAGGAGATCTACCGGAACACCGTCGGCCAGCAATCGACCGGCGCCTGCATGGAGCTCGCCACGCGCTACCAGAACGTCGCCGGCACGTTCGGCGTGGCGCGGGACAATCACTGACAGCCCCACGTCATTGCGAGCGAAGCGAAGCAATCCAGTCTGCCTCCGCGGAGAGCCCCTGGATTGCTTCGTCGCAAGAGCTCCTCGCAATGACAAACTAACAAACAGATCTTGGTGAGGAGAACAAGAACATGGCAGATCGCCTCAAGGGAAAGCGCGCCGTCGTCACGGCTGCCGCGGCTGGCATCGGACGCGCCTGCGCCGTCGCATTCGCGCGTGAAGGCGCAACCGTCATCGCCACCGACATCAACGAGGCCGGCATCGCTGGCTTGACCAAGGAAGGCATCGCCGAGGTCGCCAAGCTCGACGTCCGCAATACCGCCGACGTCAACGCCTTTGCCAAGCGCATCGGCAAGATCGACATCCTGCTCAACGCCGCCGGCTTCGTGCATCACGGCACCATCCTGGAGTGCTCGGAAGAGGATTTCGACTTCTCGTTCGACCTCAACGTCAAGTCGATGCACCGGACCATCAAAGCCTTCCTGCCCGACATGATCGCGGGCGGCGGCGGCAGCATCGTCAACATCTCGTCCTGCGCTGCCTTGCGGCCGCCGGCGAACCGCTACGTCTACAGCTCGTCGAAGGCGGCAGTGTCGCTGCTGTCCCGCGCAGTCGCGCTCGACTTCATCACCAAGGGCATCCGTTGCAACTCGATCTGCCCCGGCACCGTCGAGACGCCCTCGATGCTCGACCGCGCCGCCGCGCAGGGCCCGCAGGGCAAGGAGATGTTCATCTCCCGCCAGAAGATGGGCCGGCTCGGCACCGCCGAGGAGATCGCGGCGATGGCGGTCTATCTCGGCAGCGACGAGAGCGCCTTCACCACCGGCGTCGACCTCGTCGTCGACGGCGGCTACATGCTCTGACGCCAGAGGCCTTCGGCATGAACAAGATCGATCTCAACGGCCGCATCGCCATCGTCACCGGCGGTGCGCAGGGCTTTGGCCGCGCCATTGCCGAGCGCTTCGTCGCCTCCGGCGCCAAAGTCGCGATCTGGGACTTCGACGCCGCGCTGGCGGAGAAGACCGCAAAGGAGATCGGCGGCGAGACAAAAGTCTTCAAGGTCGACGTCACCGACACGGCCGCCGTCGAGCAGGCACGCGATGCGACGCTCAAGGCCTTCGGCAAGATCGACATCCTGGTCAACAATGCCGGCATCGCCGGGGTCAACAAGCCGGTCTGGGAGACCGACCTCGAGGAATGGCGCAAGGTGCTACGCATCAACCTCGACGGCCCCTTCATCGTCAGCAAGGCGATCGTGCCCGCAATGCTCAAGCAGAAATACGGGCGGATCGTGAACATCGCCTCGATCGCCGGCAAGGAAGGCAATCCGAACGCCGCGCATTATTCGGCCTCCAAGGCCGGCCTGATCGCGTTGACGAAGTCGCTCGGCAAGGAGCTCGCCGCCCACGACATCCTCGTCAACGCGGTAACCCCTGCGGCGGCGAAGACCGCGATCTTCGACCAGATGACGCAGCAGCATATCGACTTCATGCTGTCGAAGATCCCGAAGGCACGCTTCGTCCTCGTGGAAGAACTCGCCGCGATGGTGGCCTGGCTCGCATCCGAGGATTGCGCCTTCTCGACCGGCGCTGTGTTCGACATCTCGGGCGGGCGCGCAACCTATTGAGGACATCATGATCCGGGAAGGTGGATGCCTGTGCGGCGCGGTGCGGTTCAAGGCGGAGGGCGAGCCGCTGAACGTCCGCATCTGCCATTGCCGCATCTGCCAGAAGGCGATGGGCTCGCCCTACTTCGCGCGCGCGCAGTTCGACCAGCGTGCGCTCAGCGTCGAGGGCGAGACCGCACGCTACGCCTCGTCCGCAAACATCGACCGCGTGTTCTGCAAGCAGTGCGGCACGCGGCTCTTTGCCTGGCGCCGCAACGGCACGCTGGCGGGCGTGGCGCTGGCCACTTTCGACGATCGCAACGCCTTCGCCCCGACCGAGCACATCTGGGTCAGCGAGAAGCTCGCCTGGGTGAAGCTCGACGACGGCTTGACTCAATACGAGACGACAATTCCGGCGTGAGGTCAGGCGCTCGGGGCCGAACCTGCAGACCCCCTCGTCATCGCAATCTGCATCCTGCCAATGCCTCGGCTACTCCGAGAAGCGCCGGCT